>JAKJCY010000470.1:0-252 GCA_022706235.1 Candidatus Hydrogenedentota bacterium
GGGCGCCGTCCATGCCCGCCGACTATTAGACGAGGGAAGCAAAGCGATGCCGAGAAAAGGACCAGCGCCGCGTCGAGACGTGCAGCCGGATGCGGTGTTCCACAGTGAATTGATCTCCCGCTTCATCAACAAGATCATGTTGAACGGGAAGAAGAGCAAGGCCGAGGCCATCTTCTATGGCGCGCTCGAGCTGGTGCACCAGCGCACGGGCAAGGATCCGCTGGAAGTCTTCGAGCAGGCCATGCGCAACGT
>JAKJCY010000470.1:374-612 GCA_022706235.1 Candidatus Hydrogenedentota bacterium
TCATCTCCAACGCGCGCAAGCGCGGCGGTAAAACGATGCAGGAGCGCCTGGCCGCCGAATTCATGGACGCCGCCAACAGCACCGGCGCGTCCGTGAAGAAGCGGGAAGATACGCACCGCATGGCGGAAGCGAACAAGGCCTTCGCGCACTATCGCTTCTAGGGACGTGACGCGACGCTTCGGCGTCCGCCAGCAGCCCCGGAGGCGCGGCACATGGCGCGGCGGCATTTATGCGGCCG
>JAKJCY010000471.1:0-266 GCA_022706235.1 Candidatus Hydrogenedentota bacterium
TATTTACTGTCAATCTGCCCACCACCCTCCAGGAAATTCCTCACCAGCAGCGTCAGTTTATCCACCTCGAGCAGAAAAGCGTCGTGGCCGTATGAAGACTGAATATTGGCATAGCTTACCTGTTTCCTGTTCCGGCCAATGGTCAGCGCCAGGTTCTTCATGTGCTCCGGCAGGTATAGCCAGTCTGAGGAAAACGATACCAGTAAGATTTTGCCGCTGAGCCTTTCACATGCTTTATCCAGGTCGCCGCCGCCCCAAACAGACGC
>JAKJCY010000471.1:345-611 GCA_022706235.1 Candidatus Hydrogenedentota bacterium
AATGATTCCGCCTGGTGCCGCAGGTAGCCTTCGACCTCGAAATCCGCTTCAAACTGGAACCCGGGCTTACTGCCGTTTCTAAACCTGCGGCCAAATTTGCGCTGCATGGAAGTCTCGGAAAGATACGTGATATGGGCCAGCATGCGGGCGACCGACAGCCCCTGGTCAGGCGAGGCACAGTCATAATAGTCACCGTCTTTAAAGTCGGGGTCTGCTGTGATCGCCTTCCGTGACACAGCGTTAAAGGCAAGCCCCTGGTCTGTCAG
>JAKJCY010000472.1 GCA_022706235.1 Candidatus Hydrogenedentota bacterium
GATTCTTGACGTCCTCATTGACAGCTATGAGACCGCGCCCGGAAAGGGATTGCCCATTGGCAACCTCACGAGCCAGTATTTCGCGAACCATTACCTGGGCGTCCTGGATCATTTTGTGAAGGAAACGCTGTGCTGCCTGGCTTACGTGCGGTACATGGACGATTTCGTGCTGTGGCACGACGACCGCAGGCAGTTGAAGATGTGGCGCGATAGAATCGCGGGTTACCTCGAGGAAACCCTTCGGCTTGTCATTAAGCCCGATTGCCTGAACCGGTGCGATGCGGGCATGACCTTCCTGGGCTACCGGCTCTTTCCCGCAGCCGTCACCTTGGCGCGCCGCAGCCGGATTCGATTTCGACGCAAGCTGACGGCGGCCCACTACAAGTATCTCTCCGGGGAATGGAGTGAAGCGGAGGCTGCGCGGCATGTCGAGCCGCTGATCGCGTTTGTGCGGCATGGCCGCTCGGAGGCGATGAGGAGAAGAATTATCGCAAGGCTTTAGGGCGTCATCCACGGGCCTCGAACCGGACGATCCGGGGCGGCAACTGGAACAACAACGCCAGGAACTGCCGGTCGGCGTATCGGAACAACAACACGCCGGACAATC
>JAKJCY010000473.1 GCA_022706235.1 Candidatus Hydrogenedentota bacterium
CGGGAGGGCTTTTTCGCCTTTGCCCGCGCTCATGAAGTCAACGGTATAAGCGCCGGGCAGGACTTCAATAAAAGCGCCCACCCCTTTAAAGGCCACATTGGCAAAAAGCGTCTGCGCACCCGCAACCACATCCAGCGCACCCGCATCGGGACTGGCGTTCACAAAACGCAGTTTCGCAGTGCCGTTTACAGGCGCAGCAACATTGTCATCCAGCACCAGGGACTCCAGAGTGGAGTAGGTATTCAGCACGACCATCGTGAAGGTATTAGGCATATCCACATCCGCCAGGGCAACACCCGCGCCGCAATCGCCATCGGCCTCAACGGCGGAGAAGCCATAGGTAAACTCCGGATGGGGTGCGGTAACGAGACTGTAGGGAGTAACCTCCTTGAAGGATACGTCCTCAAAGAGCGTGACACCATTCTGGCAGATATCAAGCGTTGGTGCGTCCGGACTGGCCTGGACGACACGGGCATAAGTCGTCAAGTAGGTGTCTTCAATGGTTTCGTCCACAAATTCACCTTCTCCTGGGTATCCGTCAAAGAGAGCATCCCAGTCAAACTGGTCTATCGTTTCGGGAGAGGGCATCATTTCGGGGGAGAAGTC
>JAKJCY010000474.1 GCA_022706235.1 Candidatus Hydrogenedentota bacterium
TACAACCGGCGCAGCCTGGGAACCTGGCTTAGGCGAAAGGGATCGAAACGATCCTTAAAGCCGCACCGCGCGAAACGTGTCCTCTTCCCCTCCGCCACGGTCTTGGAATAATGGTCATCCTTGCCGGTCATGGAGATATGCCTTCAAGGTACCGGTCTTCCGCCTCGTAGGCGCGCCCTTCTGCGAGTCGTCCGGCGGCCCTGTCAGCGAGAAAACGGTCCGCCACGGTCAGCGAGGCTTCAATGGAATGGTCCATGTTGTTATACCAGAACCGCCCGCAACGGCCGATGAGACTCAAGTTCTTCCAGGTATCATGCGTCCAGGCGAACATACCGCGCAACTTGCGCGGGTAATTGAGCACGTAGAGCGGGTAGGTGTCACGAATATGCTCCACATGGTAGTCCTCGACATCCTCCAGGCTGTGCAGCATATTCGCGTGCAGCAGAAATGTTTCCACGACGCAATCCAGCCGCGCGGGATCCCGCCAGGCAGCGGTGTCTTCCGAACAGGAAATTTCAACGCAGATACCTTCCCTGCCTTCAGGAACCAGGGACGGGTTGAAGCACCGGGGAAGACAAGCCCGGGACGCTTCCATGGCCTTGTCT
>JAKJCY010000475.1:0-296 GCA_022706235.1 Candidatus Hydrogenedentota bacterium
CTTTTCCTCCATGGGTTTGTCTTTGTCAAGACTGATAACTTTGGCTCCGAGAGAGGCTAAAAAATCAGGCAGGAGACTGCCACCAGTGCCGGCATCAAGGATAATTTTGCCTTGTAAATTTTTATTTTCCAGTAATTTTAAAAGAAGGCCATATTCCCAGGCGCGAACTCCTTTAGTTTCCGGCTCAAAAATACGCTGAAACCAGATGGGGTTGAATTGGCCTAATTTGTGAAGGTTTTTGCGAAAATTGGCAATATCAGATAGATTATAAATTTGGGAGACGGGTAGGTAATTTT
>JAKJCY010000475.1:373-605 GCA_022706235.1 Candidatus Hydrogenedentota bacterium
GAGTTTAACCAAGGACGCCAATATCCCCTATTTGATAATTTTAGCCGATACCAATTGAGAAGAGATTGAAAAGGATAGGGTCTCATATAAAATAAGTATACAAAAGAGATTGCTTCACTACGTTCGCAATGACGATTTTGGAAAATTGGTAATGAATATAAAGAAATTACTTATTTGTAGTAGGATTTGATTTGGAAGAGGAGGTAGAATCCCAGAAGTGTACTGAGTATGG
>JAKJCY010000476.1 GCA_022706235.1 Candidatus Hydrogenedentota bacterium
GATTGTCCGGCGTGTTGTTGTTCCGATACGCCGACCGGCAGTTCCTGGCGTTGTTGTTCCAGTTGCCGCCCCGGATCATCCGGTTCGAGGCCCGTGGATGACGCCGCAAAAAGAGCATTGTTCACAACCCGGATTCATCTTCTTCTTTGTACGTTGTTCACGCTTTAGGGTCTGTCGATTTATGCTGTGCGCGCCCGATACCATTGTACATCTTTGCTGATCACAACGTTGTTCTCCTTGTGTTGGCGACATTGCGCCACCACAATTATAGCGAGCGTGAGCAATAAGGTGCAGAAAACAACCCCGCAAAGGTCATTTGAGCCTGTGCAGCCACGTTTTCGACGTGAATTGGTCTGGTCAGGACCTTTATTCACCGCAATCATGATGGTCAGCAGGCGTTTCAAATTATAGGCGGCACATATCCAATGCCATTCTATCCGAACCTTATCCAATCCGCGCAAAAGAAACCGACGTATTCCCATAATGTGTTTGAGTACTGCGAATACACCTTCCACGACAGGAGCACGCATACGATATATCGTACTGCCCTCGGAGGTTGCCATGCGTTTGCCGGTTCTCTCGCGATACGCTTGATAGGCATCTC
>JAKJCY010000477.1 GCA_022706235.1 Candidatus Hydrogenedentota bacterium
AAGCTTATCGCATACCTCATGGCTGTAGACAAATCCGCCACCCCTTACGAAGATCGTTCTTCAGTAAAGTAATACCTGTTTTTCATAGCGGTTCTCATGCCAGCGTATCTCGCCTAAATGGGACTGGGCGAAAGGCCTTCGGGTCCGTATGCTCCCGGGTGGCTGTTTCGAGTGCGCTGGCTCACACAAACGCAAACTTCGGCGACGCCTTCATAGAAGGCCGATGCTGCAGATGGATGTCTGGTTGCGAGAACCTTCTCGTCAACAAAGAGAACCGAAACATTAAAGCGGTTTTTGAAAAACTCTTAAGAACCGTTAAGGGAGAGGTGTGCTTCGAGGACGGCGGCACGCCCCTAGTACGCCGCCTCCGACGAGTTATACGCAAGCTACCCATTCTCGGCGGCGAACCAGGGGCGAGCCGCCTAAATCATTACAGTAAAACAAGATACAATATTGCCCTTCCCTATCGAAGAAACAGCGGTGGCAGATCGCACGCTCTGCCAATTGACATATACCTATCATGGAAGTCCCATTTTTTGCTCAGAATTACTCGCAACGCCCCCAGCCGCCGCGCGCGCCGGAGGCAGTCCCATTTTTGCTCC
>JAKJCY010000478.1 GCA_022706235.1 Candidatus Hydrogenedentota bacterium
GAAATGATTCCCGCGCCCTGGTAATAGGCCATCATGAAGAGTGCGACTATCGCGATGCCCGCCAGCGAAGCGTATACGCCGCTGCGAACGGTATCGGAACCGAGACTGGCGCTGACGGTGCGTGTGAATTCCTCGCGTACCGGGACCACCATGGACCCTGAATTCAGGGCGATGGCAAGGTCGTTGGCCTCTTCCGCTTCGAAACTGCCCGTTATTTGTCCGCGCCCGCCCGCGATACGGTCCTGGATCGTGGGCGCGGAAACAACCACCCCGTCCAGCACGATGGCCATGGGCTTGCCGATATTGTCGCCGGTGGCCTTGGCGAAGTCGGCGGCGGACGCCGAGTTGAAACTGAAAAGTATTTGCCAGTAAGGGGGATTGCTCTGGTCCTGAAGCGCGTTGGCGGATGTCAGGCCGGCGCCGCTTGCTATCGGCGTTTTGTCCAGTACATACAGTTCATAATCCTGGTTTTTGTCTGTGGGTTTCGGTGTCTGGCTGAACGTGACCAGTTTGTCTGCGGGAATAACCCCCTGTTCCGCCGCCTGATCGAGCACGCGGCGCACCCGGTCAAAATTTTCCTGCGTTACAGTCAGGACATCCGC
>JAKJCY010000479.1 GCA_022706235.1 Candidatus Hydrogenedentota bacterium
TGGAAACCGTTTTTTGCATGGAGGTGAAGGTCAATCCAGAGGAAAAGTGTTGCGCCAGTATAACACTTCCGCCGCCTGTTTAGTAAAAAGCATGCGTCCTGTCAGAAGCGCCGGAGGTGCGAGCCGGGACCGAACGAGGACTGTTCCTGCGCGGCCATTGCCCGCAACCCAGTGTTTTGAATCCCTTGGAGTGCGTAAGCCATGCTTACGCTTTCGCTTTCTTGCTGGTTGTAAACAAAACACGGGGTATCACTACGCAATTTTCCAGCCTATGCAAAAGTGAAAGTAAAAGCGCAAGCATGGCTTGCGCACTCCGAAACAGCGCCCACACGACGATTTAACTTCTTGTTTTTGTAGCGGCTACAAGCCGATAAACTACTACGCTTCGTCCGGGGCTTCGCCCGGAAGAAGAGGCGCCTGCGGCGCAACACAAATGTACCATCGTCTTTCATTACAAACAACGCTAACCACTGTCATTCCGGTTTTTTCGCGGCCTGGCACCCTCTTCGATATACGTCCTTTTCCCACCGCGAAAAACCGGAATGACGCGTTGTTTGTGGATTCTTGAACTAAACCAGAACATAACGCTCCTCTTGGTAAC
>JAKJCY010000047.1 GCA_022706235.1 Candidatus Hydrogenedentota bacterium
AAGGTCCGTTAATACCCGCGCAATATGCTTCATGCGCTGGGGACGATTGGCGCCGACTACCCACAAGTCCTGAATATTGAAAGTCACTATTTTTACCGTTAACGTCTCTCTGAGGACAGGCGGTTTCTGTGAAAGGAATGTGCTGTTTTCAAATTCCGTGTTGATGCCGACTTCGTTATTCAAATGATAAAGCACGAGAATAAATACAGCGACACCGCTTACAATGATAACTATCGTAGCCAAAATGATTTTCAGGGCAGTTTTCATAGATATTTTCCTTAGATTTTCTGGGTTGATTTTTTAGAGACAGAGGTATCCTTTGAATCTTTTTTTGACTATCCCTATTCATTGGTCCTAGAATAGAAAACATGAAATGTCCCTGTTGTCAACATATTCTGTTCTCCATTGAATATGAAAAAATCGAACTGGATTACTGTGATTCATGTCATGGTATTTGGCTCGATGCCTATGAGTTAGACATGCTCCTGAGCGACCACACACTGACTGTGGGCTTTCTTACCGCAGGTGACCCTATGACAATAAAAGGGGAAAAGAAACGACTTTGCCCGATTTGTGACTCTCCTATGAACAAATTGGTTACAGGCGGAACGAAACCTGTCGTCCATGATGAATGTCCAATGGGGCATGGAACCTGGTTTGATAGTAATGAACTGCTCAATATCATTGAACAAGGTTCCGACATGGGGCCTGATGCTGCATTGTTAACCTGGTTACGGTCTCTTTTTCCGGAGCCCCAGGCAAACCGTCCCGACTGCTGAGTCGGTAACAAAGGAACCTCACATGACTATCTTGATTGTCGCTGGCGCTATTCTGGCCGTTGTATTTCTCTGGGTTGCGGGTGTCTATAACAAACTTGTACGCCTGATGAACGCCGTCAAGAACGCGTGGGCGCAAATCGATGTCCAATTAAAGCGCCGCCACGACTTGATACCAAATCTTGTGGAAACGGCCAAAGGCTACATGCAGCACGAACGGGAAACGCTGGAAAGTGTGGTAAAGGCGCGCAATCTTGCCCAAGGCGCTTCAGAAAAATCCGCCGGTCCCGCTGAGCAGGGAACCCTTGAAAGCGGCCTGAACAAGGCACTGAGTAATTTCTTCGTTGTGGTGGAACGTTATCCGGATCTGAAGGCAAACGAGAATTTCCTCGCCCTCCAGGAAGAGTTGAGTTCCACGGAAAACCGCATCAGTTTTGCTCGCCAGGCTTATAATGATTCCGTGATGACCTTCAACAATGCCGTTCAAATGTTTCCGGGCAACATAGTAGCCGGCGTGTTTAATTTCAGCAAAGCGGCTTTCTTCGAAGTCGATACCGCTGCCGAACGTGAAGTGCCCAAGGTTTCCTTTTCCTGAATACCCCGCATTCGTTCGGTCCGAGCGTTCCTTTCCGCCTCAGAATCGATGAGGTTGGTACTGTTTACTCTTGTGGATACCACATGGCATGTTTGAACTGATACGCGCGAACCGCCGAAAATCCCTGATCCTCGTTGTCCTGATGCTGGTGTTGCTGCTGTGCATCGGTTTTTCAATTGGGTTTTCCATTTACCCGGTCACAAACAGTTTTGTGATGGGCGGTTATCGCTATTTTGTGCCGGTTGGCGGTCTGGTGGGCATGGGCATCGCTTTTTTGGTCTGGGGCGGACAGGCCCTTGCGGCGTATGCCTCTGGAGACCGCCTGCTTATGGCGGCCGCTGGAGCCAAGGAAATCAGGAAACAGGACCACCCGCGGCTTTTTAACATCGTGGAAGAAATGACCCTGGCCTCCCGCCTGCCTGCAACACCCAAGGTGTATATCATCGAAGATATGTCTTTGAATGCCTTCGCCGCGGGAAGAGACCCCAACCATGCATCGGTAGCGGTGACCCAGGGACTGCTGGGAAAACTTAACCGGGATCAGTTGCAGGGTGTGATAGCTCACGAAATCTCCCATATCGCGAACCGTGATGTCCTGTTCATGACCTTTGCGGGGATTATGCTCGGCGCTATCATTATGCTTACGGAACTTTTTCTAAGGGCCATGTGGTATTCCAATATACGGGGCTCGCGACGATATGGGTCCGGACGTTCAGACCGGAATGACGGCCTTTTTCGCATAATCCTCCTGGTCGTTGCGCTGGTGCTTGCCATTGTGGCGCCTCTGCTGGCGCAATTGCTCTACTTTGCCTGTTCCCGGCAACGGGAATATCTCGCCGATGCTGGCAGCGCCGTCTATACAAGGTACCCCGAAGGATTGGCGAGCGCGCTGGAAATCATCGCCGGCAATCCCGGCAGCAAAGAATCGGTCAGTAAGGCCATGGCGCCCATGTACATCATCAATCCCCTTGAGTCTCAGACCCGGTCGCTTTCCTCGCTGACCAGCACACACCCGCCGGTGGAAGAACGCATCCGCATACTCCGTTCCATGGGGGGCGGCGCTTCCTATACGGCTTACGCGAACGCGGCGGCTACGGTCAGCGGTGCCGGAAAAATTCATATTCCCACCGCAGCCCTTGCGGAAGAGCAGGCGGCCCTGGCCGTTGCAGGGACAGAACCTTCCCATAGGTCATTGGTGGGCGCCACGGCCCGCGGACCGCAGCCGGACCCTGGAGAACGCCAGCGTAGCAGGGAAGCCGGTGATCTTGTCCGCCGGATGAATGGGTTTCTTTTCCTCCAGTGCTCCTGTGGACTTAAAATGAAAGTGCCGCCCGCGTATACCAGACCGACGGTTAGATGTCCCCGCTGTAATCATATTCACGCCTTGGACTGAGTTTCCCTTCCCCCCTGTTAATCCTGCGGCGCGGGTTGCATCCGGGGCAATGTGACGGTTGTTCCCCAAAAGAACAACAATCGGAAGCATCAGCCCAACGCCGTGCCATGCGTTCTCAGTTTTATTACGGGCATATGCCTTCACGTATATGGTAGAATTGCTGCGTTCCAAGGGGCAGTCTTCCCCGGGGCTTAGGGCTGCAAGCCTTTTATTTCATCCAAAGGAAAGCAAACATGACACGAATAGTTATCCTCTCTTTTTGGGTTGTGGCAACCTCGGTTATTTCCGGTTCTCTCGCATTCGCCCAAAGTGAAGCAAACACGTCCACGCTTACAACCCCCTCGGACCTTGCGGAATCCATTAAGGCCGCCGTGGGACAGGTCACTCCGGCACTGGTGCGCATAGACGTTGTTGAAGCCTATTACCGAAACGGACGGGAAATGAAATCCGAGGCTTCAGGATCCGGCGTGGTCATAACCCAGGAAGGACACATTATTACCAACCACCATGTGGCCGGCCACGCGAAGCAGTTAAAATGTGTCTTTTCCGACAAGTCGGAATACGGTGCGGAACTGGTCGGCACCGACCCGCTGACGGACATCTCCATCATTAAATTGCAGACAGACGGAACGAAAATATTTCCCGTGGTCCCCTGGGGCGATTCCGCCGCAGTACGCGTGGGCGATCATGTCCTAGCCATGGGAAGCCCACTTGCACTGTCCCAATCCGTGACCCTCGGCATTATCAGTAACACCGAAATGACCATGCCGGAATGGATGAGCCGTGACGGCGGCCTCACCATCGACGGCGAGGATGTAGGCGCGCTGGTGCGTTGGCTTGCCCATGACGCCCAGATTTTTGGCGGCAATTCCGGCGGCCCTCTGGTTAATATTCAAGGGGAAGTGGTCGGCATCAATGAGATCCGCCTCGGATTAAGCGGCGCCATTCCCAGCAACCTCGCCCGGGACGTAGCTGATGAAATCATCTCCAACGGAAAAATCCGTCGAGCCTGGGTCGGCATCATCGTGCAGCCCCGCCTGAAATCAGACATCCATGAATCCGGTGCCTTAGTCAGCAGCATCATTCCGGGCAGCCCTGCGGACTTGGCGGGACTGTCCTCGGGCGACCTCCTGTTGTCCGTAAACAACGTCCCGGTAGACATTCGCTTCCTGGTGCAAATTCCTGATTTTAATCTTTTGATTTCATGCCTTCCCATTGGGGACGCCGCCGTTTTCACCGTGGATAGAAGCGGGGAGAATCTGCAGGTCAATATCACCCCTGTCGAAAGGGAAACCTATGAACTGCAACAGTTCGAGCAGATTTACTGGGGAATTACGGTAAGGGACATGTCCTTTGTAATGGCCCAGGAACGGAAACGCAAAACCACAGAGGGTGTTTTGGTAACCTCGGTACAGTCCGGCGGGCCTGCAGGCGATGCCCGCCCCGATATTGAAGCCGATGATATCCTTGTCGAAGTCAATGGCAGACCGGTTACAAATGTCCAGTCCTTTCGTGAAATCACGGAGGAGTTGATGCGGGACAGTAAAGATCCCCGGCCCGTTCTGACCAAATTCGAACGTAAGAATGACCTGCTGCTGACCGTGGTCAAGGTGGGAGTGCGTCCCTTGACTGAACCGGGAATGGAAGTAAAGAAGGCCTGGCTGCCCGTGGAATATCAGGTCATCACCCGGGATATTGCGGAAGCACTGGGGCACCCGGATATGAACGGTTTCAGGATTACCCAGGTCTATGCGGATAGTACGGCCGCGCGAGCGGGCTTGCTCGAGGGAGACTTGATTGTATCCGTGGATGGAGACGCCATGACGGCTTCCTCCCCCGAGCATCATGAAGAATTATCGGCCCTCATTCGTCAATATGCTTCGGGCGATACCGTGGAGTTGGGTATCCGCCGCAACCAGGAGGAACTGAAACTCCCGGTAACGCTGAGTGAAGCGCCCAAACTTGCCCGGGAAATGAAAAAATATCAGGATGAAATTTTCGAATTCACCGTCCGTGATATTACGTTTTTCGACCGTGCCACCGAAAAATGGAAACTCGAACAGACCGGCGTGCTGGTCGAACAGGTATTACCCGGAGGATGGGCGGGACTCGGCCAACTTTCCGCCAGCGACCTGATTGTCGCCATCGATCAGCAGCCTGTCAACACGGTGGACGATGTGCGCGCTAAGATGACATCCATCACCGAATCCGCCCAGGCTTATGTGGTATTCAAAGTCCGACGCGGCATCCGTATCCTCTACCTTGAACTGGAACCCAAGTGGGATAAAGAATAAGCACATTCGCCATCCAAATCTATAGGGGGATATGCGGACAAAATACAGTGGAACAAGGCAGTCTGAGCGCCTTCTTTCTATGGCGGAGGCGTTGACTTATCTACCTTGATTTTCTATAATTGACCTAAACTTTCCCCAAGGGAAATGGCAATCAAAACCCCGCACGCGCGGAAGGAGACTGTTTCATGGCGAACTTTAAATTAGGATTCATTGGCGCAGGTTTCATCGGCAAATTTCAGGCGAAAGCGGTCGCCCAGATTCGTGGTGTTGACCTTGCGGGCGTTTGCGCGCTGAAAGGCGCGGAAGAACTGGCCGCTCACGCCAAGAAAAACGACCTGGGCGATTGCAAGGTTTACGATTCCGTCGGAGAACTATGCAACCATGTGGATGCGGTGGCCATCTTCGCCCCTAATTTCGCGCGTATCCAGATTATGCAGGAGATTGTGGACGCGGTCAAAGCAGGCGCTCTCTTGAAAGGCGTAATTTGCGAAAAACCCCTTGGCCGCACCATTGCCGAAGCGCAACAGCTGGTGGATCTGGCCAAGGAAGCCAAACTGCCCACCGCCTATTTTGAAAATCAAATTCATATGAAGGGAATCCGCGCCCAGATGGAGCAACTCGCTCCGGTTCAAGCCACCATGGGTCCGCTGGGGCTTGCCCGAAGTTCGGAAGAACATTCCGGCCCGCACGAAGGGTGGTTCTGGGATCCCACAAAACAGGGCGGCGGCGTGCTCAGTGATATGGGTTGCCATTCCATTGCCGTCGGCTGGTATGTGCTGACACCTTATGGCAAACCGGCAACCTTTCTTGAACCCATTTCCGTCACTGCGGTAACCTCCCTTCTCAAGTGGGGCATCCCCAAGTACCGCGCCCAGTTGCTGGCGCGCATGGGCGTGGATTACAGCAAAACCCCCGCCGAAGATTTCGCCACGGGCATGGTTACCTTCAAAAATCCCGAGACGGGACAACTCGTCCAGGCTCAGTTTACCAATTCCTGGATGTATGACAAACAGGGGCTCCGGCTCCTGATGGATGGGCTTGGACCCGGCTACGCCTTTGAACTCAATTCACTGCGTTCCCCCCTCGAGGTATTCATCGGCGATGAAGCGGCCGAGGCGGTTGCGGACAGCGAAACAGCACTCGAGAAAGCAACCGCAAGCCGGGGACTGCTTACCGTGGAGACGAATGAAGCCGACCTGTACGGGTATGTGGATGAAATACAGGATGCCGTGGAAAACTTCAAACAGGGAAAGGACGGATTTTTAAATTTCGCCTATGGCATGGAGATCACCAGACTCTGCCAGGCGGCTTATTTATCCGCAGAGACAGGACAGACGGTGTTCCTTTCCGACCCAGCAACGCAGAGCGCACTGAAAACCTACAAATCCCTGATATCCCAGGGGCGGGGTGCGGAGATTTTACATCTCACCTGAAAATAACCCCCATGGTTCCTTTCACACATCCGAAATTAGAACGCGCCGTATCCCGACCCGGGGTCCGGCGCCCTTTTCTTGTATCTCGATGACCAGTCAGGGAAACCGCAGTCCTCATCCCCTGTTTCTCAGACTCGCTCGTTTGCGTACAGAACACGGTCATTGCTATGATATGGGGCAAGGCGGGAGTCTTAGGTGGGGGATATCACGGGTGGAAATTGTACTGACCTGGCAGGTTAAGGTGTAACAGCAAATCTATGAGTATACCCCAAGAACGAATACGTAATTTTTGCATTATCGCACATATCGATCATGGAAAATCCACCTTTGCCGACCGTCTGCTCGAATATACCCACGCCGTGGATGAACGCAAAATCAAAGAGCAGACGTTGGATACCATGGATATTGAGCGCGAGCGCGGCATTACCATCAAGTCCGTTTCAGTCCGCATGGAATATAGCGCAGATGACGGGCAGTTGTACATGCTTAACCTGATTGACACCCCGGGGCACGTGGACTTCTCCTACGAGGTATCCCGTTCCATGGCAGCCTGTGAAGGGGCCCTGCTGCTGGTGGATGCCGCCCAGGGCGTGGAGGCGCAAACTCTTGCCAATGCTTACAAAGCCCTGGAGCAGAACCTGGAAATTATCCCCGTCATCAATAAAGTGGACCTTCCCGCAGCGGATGTTCCCTCCGTGCGCAGTCAAATAGAGGAAGTCATCGGCCTCCCGGCGGACGATGCACTGCTGGTCAGCGCAAAAACGGGATTGGGCACACGGGAGACGCTGGAAAGGGTTATCAAACTTATTCCGGCGCCTTCCGGAAAACTGCAGGCTCCGCTTCGCGCGTTGATATTTGACGCCGTCTATAATGTATATCGCGGCGTGGTGGTTTACCTGCGTGTCGTGGACGGTTCCATTGCTCCCGGCCAGAAAATCGTATTTATGGCCACTGGCGCCAGATATGAAGTCAGTGAAGTCGGTTCCCTGCATCCGGACATGGTGCCATGTGAAGGTCTGTCTGCGGGAGAAGTGGGCTATCTTATCTGCAACATTAAGACCTTGAAAGATACGCGAATCGGCGACACGGTCACCAGCGCGGACAAACCGGCCGAACAGGCTCTCCATGGTTATGAAGAGGTGAAGCCGGTCGTCTTTTCAGGCATGTATCCCGCCGTCGCCACGGACTATGATGAATTGCGCGATGCTCTTGAAAAACTGCAGCTGAACGACTCCTCTTTCCAATACCATGCGGACAGTTCAGACGCCCTGGGTCTGGGATTCCGCCTCGGATTTCTGGGCCTGTTGCACATGGAAATCGTGCAGGAACGGTTGGAACGGGAATTCGGGCTTACCCTGGTCACCACGATGCCCAATGTGGCCTACGTGATCACCAAGACCAACGGCGATGTTATTACCATCGACAAAGCTTCTCAAATGCCGGTGGCGGGCGAAATCTCTCTCATAGAAGAACCGTACATTGAAGCGGACATTCTTTGCCCAACCCAGTATCTGAGCATGGTCATCGAATTGTGCAAACGGAAGCGGGGCATTCATGTACGCGTGGACTACATCGGCAGCAACCGTTGTATGGCCGTATATCAGATGCCATTGGCGGAAATCGTCATGGATTTCTACGACAAGTTGAAGAGCGGCACGCGTGGCTATGGTTCCCTTGAATACCGCATCATCGGCAACCAGCCGGGCGACCTGGTCAAACTGGATATTCTCCTGAACAACGAACCGGTCGATGCCCTATCTACCATTGTGCACCACGAAAGCGCGGTCCGTCTCGGCCGTGCGCTTGCCCAGAAACTACGCAAGCTCATTCCGCGCCAGCAGTATGAGGTGGCGATTCAGGCGGCGATTAACCGTAAAATCATTGTCCGTGAAACCATTTCGCCACTGCGAAAAAATGTAACGGCGAAGTGTTATGGTGGCGATATCACGCGCAAAAGGAAATTGCTGGAAAAGCAGAAAGAGGGAAAGAAGCGCATGAAGCAAATTGGAACTGTCGAGGTGCCGCAGGAAGCCTTTATGGCGCTCTTGCGCGTAAAAGAAGACGACAATGACTGATACCCCCCCCCCTTTCCGCCGCCACCCGCTACGGCGTTTCCTTGAATCGCTGACCGGCCCTTGGACCTGGAGAAACCTCTTTGGCTGGACCGCCCTTGTTGTTGCGGTGCTCTTTGTCAAAGGATGCCTCATCGATCAATACACGATTCCGAGTGGTTCCATGGAACCCACCCTCAAAGGCGACCCCCGTTTTTTTATGGGAGACCGGGTACTGGTGAACAAATGGAAGTTTGGCCCGCGCATCCCCTTCACTACCCGACGGCTTTGGAAATGGGGCACGCCTGATCGTTGGGATATTGTGGTCTTCCGTTCGATAGATCCGGAATCGGAACATCCAATCCTGATCAAGCGTGTCATCGGGCTTCCGGGTGAAAAGGTAAAAATAAGAGACGGGCGGATTCTGATTAACGGCAAGGTGGCGGAGCCGCCGGAAGAACTGCGCAAGGTCCTGCATTACGTTGATAAATTGTCCTTCACGGACGCTGAGAAAAAAAGGCAGTTGTTGAAGCTGGCCCAGGCGAACAAGGCCCTGCCCATATTGAACCCGCAGCATCCGCCGGTCATCGAAATGTATGCTTTCATGGAACGTGTCCACCCCCGGGTTACAGAAATGGACCTGGACGCTGTGGGCGATGAAGAAATTGAATCGCTTTGCATGGGCGTCGGGCAACGGGTGATTGATTTAATTGATGACATCTACGACTTTGTGCAGCCAGAAATGCCCTATGGCATACGCGACGAGGAGCAGTATTCCGTCGTGCCCGAAAACCACTATCTCTTGCTGGGCGATAACAGCGAGCAAAGCCTCGACGGTCGCATGTACGGCTGGGTCCCCCATCATCATCTCTATGGGCAGGCTTTTGCCGTATGGTGGCCGTGGTCGCATCGCCAGGACTTTACCGGGTTTTCCCGAAAATGGTGGGGAAAACTGCTGCTCTATGGTATTCCAACCCTGATCGTCGCTTCGGAACTTGTCGCCGCGCTGCGGCGTCGGAGAAAAAAAGACACGGCCACAGCCAAGGAATAGGACTTATGACGTTATTCGAGGAACTCAACTGGCGCGGGTATGTCAACCAAATTACGCACGACGACCTGCCATCCGTATTGGCGAGAGAATCTTTAACCCTCTATTGCGGGTTTGATCCCACGGCCGACAGCCTGCATATTGGCAGTTTGCTCCCCATTCTTGGACTGGCTCATTTCCAAAGGCACGGCCACAAACCTATCTCGCTGGTGGGTGGAGGCACGGGCCTTATCGGCGATCCCAGCGGCAAAACTCGGGAACGCTCTATGCTGAGCCGCGGAGATGTGGAACGTAACGTTGAAGGCATCCGGGCACAATTAGAGCGCTTTCTCGATTTCAAAGGCCCCAATGCCGCCACACTCCTCAACAACGCGGACTGGTTGTGTGAAATCGGGCTATTGACGTTCCTGCGCGATATCGGAAAGCACTTTTCCATCAACATGATGCTGAACCGCGACAGCGTGCGCATGAGGCTGGAGGACCGCGACCACGGCATTTCCTATACCGAATTTTCTTACATCCTGCTGCAATCCTATGATTTCCTCTATTTGAACGAGAAATATGACTGCCGGCTCCAGGTCGGCGGCGCCGACCAGTGGGGCAATATCGTTTCCGGAATGGACCTCGCCCGGCGCTTGCGCAACGCTTCCACCTACGGCCTGACCTTTCCCCTGGTGACCAAGGCGGATGGTTCTAAATTCGGAAAGTCCGAAAGCGGCAACATCTGGCTGGATGCGGAACGCACCTCCCCCTACCGGTTCTACCAGTTCTGGATGAACCAGGCGGATGCCGATACGGGCAAATATCTGCGTTATTTTACCTTCCTTTCCCATGCCGAAATCGATGCCCTGGACCAGGCGCTGCGGGACGCACCGGAACAACGGCTTGCGCAAAAACGGCTGGCGGAGGAAGTAACCCTGCTTGTGCATGGGGAAACGGCCTTGGCCAGCGCCCAGGCCGCTTCCAAGGCCATGTTCGGGGGCAGCCTCAATAATCTGGACAAGGCCACCCTGGCGGATATTTTCAGTGAAGTACCAAGCGCTGAACTCGCTTTGAGCCATATCGCCGGACAAACATCCCTCCTGGACGCGCTTGTAGAAGCAAAGGTTTTTGCCGGTAAAAGCGAGGCCAAGCGTCTGTTACGCAACGGCGGCCTGTACCTTAACAATGAACGTGTCGACGCCGAAGACTTAAGACTGTCCGAAGCCTGCCTGCTCGCCGGACGCATGACGGTCATCCGCACCGGCAAAAAAAATTATCACCTGCTGAAATTCGTGTAAGGCCCTGCTTCGGAAATCGCGAGGCAAACCCTGGGGACTTTAACAGGATTTTAGCGACACGAAGGCATAAAGGGGTAAAAAGGACTGGCAGGACAGTGATGTGCCCGTCGGAAAGACACATCGTTGGGAACGCGCCTCAGGGTGGATGGAGTGAAAACCACAACGCACGGACTTCATAAAGCGCAGCCAACAGTCCCGGTGGGGGCTAAAAAAAAAGTGAAAATAGAATGGTGCCCGAGGCGAGACTTGAACTCGCACCCCGTTTCAGGGACTAGATCCTTAGTCTAGCGTGTCTGCCAATTCCACCACCCGGGCACGCTCGGAGGCTGGTTAAAGTTTAGCAAACCCACCGGGGGAAGATCAAAAGAAACACTGGCACCAACTCTTGATCTTGAAATTCTATTTCCTTTTGCTTGCCGGTGATACCGATATATGCATTCCTTTACCCACGGTTACGATGTGCAGCTTCGCGGGCAAGTGTTTTGCGAAATGGAATATGACAAAGAGGAGGAGTGAACACTTGGGAACGCGCGATGATTTTTACTTGCCAGACATCTGCCGTACCCTCATTTTAAACGTTTCGTTCGATCATAAGGGTGCATTCAAAACCATCCTCAGGGCTCGCGGACCCCGTTGTAATAAAAAACGGTTATCCTCTGAGCGCGAACTTGAAGCCCATTCCAGTGATGACATCCTCCGTGACGACCTTGGGCTCACCGCTTTCAGGAAGGACAATATTGGCAGGGCTGAAATCGAGAATATCTTTTTCTATATCAATGCCGGGCATGACATGGGTTAATTCTAGGCCCCGCCTTGTTAATCGAAAGGCGCCCACGTGGGTGACGAAATAGACCTGTTGTTCTCTTTCAAGGCCGACCGCGCCGTTAAAGGTAATTTCATCCACTTGTTTTATAAACTTTGGTTTGCCGGGGATGACGATTTTGATGTTGCCCTTCTGAATTTCAATCTCTCCATCTTCCGCCCAGGCGCAACAGAAGAGAATAGACCGGGAGGCGGTAATCAGGTCGATGAATCCTCCCGGCCCCACATGGTTGATAGCACCTTCGCCGCGTTTAGATACGTTTACATTACCCTGGCTGTCCACCTGTAACGCGCCTAGAAGCGCCCAGTCCAGTCGCGCATAGATACGGTCGAAAGTGTCACAGGCCGGTATAATCTCATCGGGGTTTACCGCCGCCCCAAAAAAAATGCCGGGGGCGGACACGCCTCCAAAGACGCCGCTTTCGTTAATCATATAGAGATCACGCATGACGCCGCTTTCGTAAAGCAGGCGGGCAACTTCTTCCGGAAGTCCGAAACCCACATCCACATGGTCTCCCTTACACGCATGATCAGCGAAAATACGCGTTCCCAGGCGTGCAAGCACCTCGTCAATAGGAAAGCGTTCCGGCGTTATTTTAAGAATTTTGTTAACAAGACGTACCTTCTCAAGCCCTTCCTCTATGGGTGTCTTGCTGTAGGGCGTGAAGAAGTCCCAATACTTGCGTTGCTTGACGGTTGCGGTCTGCTCGGTTTCCGGCCAGTACACCACGGCATCGACATACTCGGCGGGCAGAAACTCCCGGTCGAACCCTTCGTCCACCAGCATGCCCACGTTGACCAGGGAGCGTCCCCCGCTGCGCCTGGCGGCTTTGGAAATCGAATACGCTTCACAAATCACAGAGCTGTACTTAAAGTAAATGTTCCCTTTCCGGTCCGCCGCCGCCGCACTGAAGACAGCCGTATCAATCATAGGCAGGGAATGCTTAAAACGTCCTCCCTCAACGATTTCCACCCACTGCTCCGTTCCGCTGCCGGCCACAGGTGTGCCGGTGCCCACGCGCGGGTCGATGAAGGTGCCTTTGCCGGTATCATTAATGATATAGTTACGGCCCTCTTCGGCCTGTGCTCGGAAGATATAAGTAACATTGCCCAGAAGGGTGCACTGCAGTTCCAGTTTGCCTTCATCGGCCAATTTCTGCTGGGCTTTGAACATCTCCGTGTGG
This sequence comes from Candidatus Hydrogenedentota bacterium, assembly GCA_022706235.1. Taxonomy (GTDB): domain Bacteria; phylum Hydrogenedentota; class Hydrogenedentia; order Hydrogenedentales; family CAITNO01; genus JAAYBJ01. The sequence continues at coordinate 12,877 of JAKJCY010000047.1, forward strand.
GACGTAATCAGGCGGGTGTTGAGTCCCTCGATTGCCAATTCCTCCACGGTGCCCGGAACCAACCCGCGGCCGCCTTGTCCGCCTATTCCGACAATGGTAATATTACGCGGATGTCCCTCTTTGAGGAATCGATCACGAATCCCCCAAAAAAGCAGCGAAGGCCGCTGATTGCCTCCGATGCCTGAGATTCCAATGACAGCGTTATCCGGAATCAGTTGAACCGCATCCCAGGCGTTCATGAATTTTGTATTGTCTTTCACCGGCGGCGGATAATACAGGTCGTATTTATCCCAATTCATGCGCCAGCGCATGACATGCAACACTACGCCCAGTTTGCCAAACATGTTCATACCCGTTTCCTTCGCTTGTGCAGGCTGTCCTATCGGTATTGTTATATACCAAATACGACCGGGCAATATCACCTGGCTCTTTTACCCACTCCGCGGCAGACAAGGTTTCGCGCTATCCATGCAATTCGAAGCGGAATTCCTTTCCGGTGACCACCTCCGGCCCGACGACCTGCGGGGCACCGGATTCAGGCATCACTATCTTCATGGGACAGACATCCAGAATATCTTTTTGAATGTCAACCCCGGGCATGACGTAGATGAGTTCCATACCGCGCGATGTCAATTTGAATGCGCCCACTTGCGAAACATAATACACGTTTTTCCCGTGCTTAAGGGCCTCCTGCCCGTTGAAGGTAATTTCATCGACTTTATCCACAAACTTGGGGATACCGGGAGCGATAACCTTGACCTTATCTCCTCGAACCTCCACTTTGGACCGCGCGCCCCACGCACCGCAAAACAGGATGGATTTTGCGCAAGTCACCAGGTCAATAAATCCGCCCGGACCCACATGATTTTTAGGCCCCTTGCCCCGTTTGGATACATTCACATTCCCCTGACTGTCCGCCTGTAACATCCCCAATACCACCCAGTCAAGCCTTTTATACATCATATCGAAGACATCTGAAGAAGGAATAACCTTGTCGGGGTTAATGGCAGCGCCGAAAAATACTCCCGGCGCGGCGACGCCCCCCACAGCCCCGGCCTCGGTGAGCATGTTTAATTTTTTCATGACTCCGCTCTCGTGGAGCAGGCGCGCGACCTCTTCAGGCAGGCCGATGCCAATATCCACATAATCACCCTTGTTCGCATGGTCGGCGAATAACTTGGTGGCGAGGCGGGCCATGACATCATCGATGGGTCTGCGTATGGGCATGATACCCAGGGTTTTATTAATCAACCGTACCCGCGCCAGCCCCTCGTCCACGGGCATTGTGCTGTGCGGCGTGAAACAATCCCAGTATTTCCTGTGTTTTATGGTCCCGCTTTGTTCCGTGCCCGGCCAATAGACGACGGCATCCACATATTCTGCCGACAGATAGTCGTCGTCATACCCTTCCTCAACTATCCTTCCCACATTTACCAAGGTACGTCCGTTATTTTTCTTTGCAGCCTTGGCGATATTTTTGGCATCGCCGATGACGGACGAACCCTTGAAGTAAATGTTTCCCTTCCGGTCGGCGGCAGGCGCATTGAACATGGCCGTATCCAGTAAGGGCATGGTGAACTTCAATTTGCCGTCCGGGGTTACCTCAACGTACTGAGGTGCATTCGGGGGAGCAATGGGGGAACCGTTACCGACCCTGGGGTCAATGAATGTACCGATGCCGGTCTCCGTGATAAAATAGTCGCGCCCTTCGATTTGTTCCCGGAACATGAACGTCATTATGCCGATTAATCCGCATTGAATCTCTATCTTTCCCTCTTCAGCCAGATGGAGCTGCCCCTTGAATGTCTCCGTATGCGCGGTAAACAGGCGTGTATTCAGCCCCTCGTAGGCAAGTTCTTCCAGAGTACCCGGCGCTTTTCCGCGGCCCCCCTGACCGCCCACGGTAAGCACTGTAAGGTTTTTAGGGCGCCCCTCCTTCAGAAAACTGTCCCGTATGGCCCAAAACAGAAGAGCGGTACGTTGATTGCCGCCCATACCTGAATTAGCGATTACGGACCCGTCCGGAATCAATTTTACCGCATCCCAGGCGGTCATGAATTTTGGGTTGTCCTTGACTGGGGGAGGGTAATGCAAATCTTTCCGGTTCCAAGTCAAGCGCCAATGATAGACCTGCGCCATAATGCGCATCTTAGTCAGAAAATTCATCGCAAAGTCTTCCTACCTTCACTTAATCAGTCCATCAAATAAAATATATAATACCTGGTCACGATCAAGCGTTTACAATACCTTCCTGCCGCACATAGTTCATCCCGGCCTTTATGGCAGTTTTATTCGTTTCGGCTAATTTTCTCTTGGCCGGACTACGTTCTTCATCGAATAGCGCATCAATGGTTGCATAGGCAATCGTGGTATCCGCCGCCAGAAAAGCGCCCAGGGCTACCATGTTGGTGGATTGTTCGGTCCCCACAGTATCCCGGGAGATGATAGTAGCGGGAATCCATAGGGTGCGAATACCTGGGACAGCCATGTTCTCCGGCTGCGTAATCATAGAACTATTTGCAACGATTAATCCACCGGGCTGAATGAGGGCCAAAAATTTATTAAAGGATTGCTGATTGAGAATGATCGCTGCATCCGGTGCCTCGAGCAACGGCGAGCCGATGGATGTGTCTGAAAGGCGCACAACGCAGTTGGCTGTACCGCCGCGCATGGCCACGCCATAGGTGGGCATATAGGTGGTATGCAGGCCCTGCTGCATGGCGGCACGTGCGAGGATATCGCCCAAAAAAAGTATGCCCTGACCGCCGAATCCCGCCATTAACCATTCATGTTGCATTAGGGTCGCTCTCCGTGGTTGACTGGGACTGGGCATCGTCCTCTTTGTCCCGCAGGGTCTTGCGCACGCCGAGGGGAAACACCGCGCACATTTCATGCTCCACCCACGCCTGCGCCTTATCGGGAGTCATTTTGAGGTTGGTGACACAGGGGGACAGCACTTCCACAAATCCCATGCCAACATGCCGAAGCTGGGCTTCAAACGCCCGAAATACCGCTTTACGCGCGCGCAATACCTGCCTGACGTCATAAACCGCAACACGCTCACTGCAGGCGACACCGTCAAATCCGGCCAAAAGTTCGGCCATTCTTATGGGGGCGCCTTCCGTCGCGGTGCACCGGCCTTTGGGCGTCGTGGTGGTTTTTTGGCCGATCAGCGTGGTGGGCGCCATCTGTCCTCCAGTCATGCCGTAAACTGCATTATTGATAAAGATTACCGAAATATTTTCCCCCCGGTTGGCGGTGTGGATGGTTTCGCACATGCCGATACTGGCGAGGTCGCCGTCCCCTTGATAGGTGAAAACGAAAAGATCGGGATTGGCCCGTTTTATGCCAGTTGCCACGGCGAGGGCGCGCCCATGTGCGGCTTCAATCGTGTCCACGTCAAAGTAATCATACATCATGACGCTGCATCCGGCTGGAGCGACGCCAACGGCTTTCCCGCGAAGGCCATAGTGGTCCAAGGCTTCCGCCACCAGGCGATGCGCCACACCGTGTCCGCATCCGGCGCAATAATGATTGGGGCGGTCAAAAAGCGCTTGCGGCCGCCCGAACACTTGTTTCATCACCATGTTCATGCCTCCTTTATCCGGGCAAGTATGTCTCCGGGAGTGGGCAAACCTCCTCCGGGCCGGCCGTAGAAACTTACTTTCACGTCATGAGGCACGGAAAGACGTACATCATCCAGCATCTGTCCCAGGTTAAGTTCCACCACCAGCACCCGTTTAACGCGTTCCGTAACTTCCCGCAAGTTCTTTCCCGGATAGGGATATAGGGTAACGGGGCGAAACAGACCCGCGCGCAGGCCTTCCTCACGCGCCATGCGTATGGCAGACAATGCAATGCGGGCGGCGGAACCGAAAGCGACCACCATTACTTCAGCGTCTTCCAGGTCATATTCCCGTGACTCGGGCAGTTCCTTTTCGACACGAGCATATTTCTCCTGTAACACGTAATTGAGTTGTTCCTGGTCGTCACCGGACAGATACATACTGCGCAAATTCCGGGACGGCCTGTTCTGCGCGCCGGTCAGCGCCCACGGCTTGGGATTTTTTCGGGGACTTTCCAGCGGTTCGAGTATGGCCGGTTCTTTTAATTGTCCCAAAACCGCATCGGACAAAATCAGGACCGGGTTGCGGTAATGCTCGGCAATTTCAAAGGCCCACATCGGGAAATCGAACATTTCCTGCGCATCGAACGGCGCCAAAACGATGGTACGGTAATCGCCATGACCGCCACCCCGCGTCGCCTGGTAGTAATCGGCCTGCGTGGGCTTGATGCCGCCAAGCCCCGGTCCGGAACGCATAACATTGGCAATCAGACAGGGGATTTGGGAACCGGCAAGAAACGAAATGCCTTCCTGCATCAGCGAAATACCGGGGCCGGAGGAACTCGTCATAACACGGGCACCCGTGGACGCAGCCCCCAACACCATGTTAATGCTAGCCAGTTCACTCTCAGCCTGCAGGAAGGTCCCCCCCGTTTCCGGAAGCCGCCGGGACAGATACTCCGGAATCTGGTTTTGAGGGGTAATGGGGTAGCCGAAATAACAATCCAGCCCGGCACGCACCGCGCCTTCAGCCAAGGCAACATTTCCTTGTATTAATGTAGGAACGCCTGAACGTGCCGCAGTGCTATCGGGTGCTGTAATCATGGGGTCTCTTCCTTGACGTTCCGGTAAACGGTAATTGCGCTATCGGGACATACCTGCCAGCACATACCACAGGCCGTACATTCAAGTGTTTCCTTGGGAACCGCCGCGTAATAGCCTGCGCCATTTAACCTTAAACCGGCTTCTATTAAGCCTCCGGGACACGCTCGAATGCAAAGATAACATCCTTTGCATCTTTCTTCATCAATTTCTATACGCCCTTTGGGTTCTTGCTCTTGATTGGATTTTTCCAAGGCCATTTCAACGGGTTCCGATTTTTTATTTTGGGATAGTTCCACGGAAATGGAAATTACCGTACACAAGCCCCAAGAAAACTTCCGCCATGTAATTCACACCATCCGCGTTTTTAAGTTGTCTGCCTCGCAGATTTCAGCCCTAGTATAGGCCACTGTCGGAAGATAATATGTCAAAAGAACGGTTGCATGCAAATCCGCACCTGGTTATCTTTGCTAATGATAACAAAACTTGCTCCTCCACGCAGGTCACCTTACATTGACCTTACATAAAAAAAAACGGGTCTCATCCGCTGTAAATAAGGAACGCCGCCCCGTTTCCGGGGCGGCATCACAAAGTCGACCTGGGCGCAGTTGCGGTAACAGTTAGTCAAGCGATATTGCGCTGTTCGGGCATACATCCACGCATGCGCCGCAATCCACGCAGGTTTCTTCATCAATGACGGCCTTGTCATTTTCGATTTTGATGGCTTCCGTAGGGCATTCGCTTACGCAATCCCCGCACCCGGTACATTTGTCTACATCCACTTTTGCCGGCATACCGCATCATCTCCTGTAACATTGGTTGAGGTTTACTAAATTTATCCACCCTGCCTATAGCGAAACGCATGCTTCAGGGTGAGGCTCTACTAATTATTGCATTGAATAAAGAATAGTTTCCACTTGTGAACTTAACAATAGTTAACCCTACAAAATTGATGTATGACTTCCGTGGATAGGCGTTTTCGTTTTAAGCCGGGGCACTCTTCTTGATACCGCCGCAAATCCAAGACTAAGGACGCGATTGCCGGGTTGCCTGGATACGCCTTTTTCCCGTTCCAGAACAATGACAGGAAAGACTTCATATGAATATGGTATACTTTCCTCCATCCGAATTTTTTGTGTTTAACCTTCCCCCGAACACAGGCGGTAAAGCACTGTCAAAACGGTTCCTGACCGTTCCAGGGTATTGTTTTTCCCGGTCGGCGTTATTGTACGGAAACGGATTGGAGCAGGAAAATCACCTGTGTAAGCGGAGTTTTTGGGGACTCCATCCCGGGGGCGGCTGTCGTTGTACCCCTACCCCACGGAGAGACTATCATGGCACACAGAAGAATAGGTGTCGTTACCTTTGACCTTTGGGATTGTGTTTTCTGTGACGAAACGGACGAGCCCAAACGGGCCGCAGCCGGTATGCCATCCAAGCCTGTGGCGCGACGCCAGGTATTGCATGAAGCCTTGAGCCAGCATGGACCTATTGACCGTGCCGCCGTGGACATCGCCTTCAATACGGCCGACCAGGCCTTTCGCAAAGTATGGCACGAGCAATATGTGACATGGACGACACCCGAACGTATTAAGGTGGTTCTTGCCGGTCTTAACCGGAATCTTCCGAGCCCGGACCTCGCCGCCGTGTCGGACGCCATCGAGCGGATGGAGTTGGAGTGCAGCCCCGATCTGGCCCCCGGCGTGCGCGAAGGGTTGGAGGCCATACATGGCAAATATAAACTCGCCGTGGTTTCTGATGCCATTTTCACGCCCGGGAAATACCTGCGTGCGTTGTTGGAAAAATATCATCTTTACTCCTATTTCGACTTCTTTGTCTTTTCGGATGAAATTGGCCACAGCAAGCCTCATCCGTCCCTGTTCGAAAGCGTTGCGGAGCATTTCGGGGTGGAATGCGCCGATATCGTTCATATCGGTGACCGTCCACACAACGATATCGGTGGTCCCCATGCTGTCGGTGCCCGCGGCGTTTTGCTCACCGTAGTGAAGAACCGGCCTCTGGACGGGCATGCGCCCGATGCCGTCTGTGACAATTATCTGAAACTGGACGAAGTGCTGGCGTCCCTGGAACGGTGATGTTTTTTTTCGGCACCTATTATTTCCCTTCTCCTCGAGGAAATCCCTATGCCTGTATTTGAAATGCCCTTGGAACAGTTGGAACTGTACGCGGGACGTAATCCCCGCCCTGCGGATTTCGACGCCTATTGGGACCGCGCCCTGGAAGAGATGCGCGCGCTGGAGTCCGGGATGGAATTGATCCCGGCGGACTTTCAAACCTCCTTCGCAGAATGCTTTCACCTCTATTTTCAAGGGGTCTGCGGGGCAAGGGTTCATGCCAAGTACCTAAGGCCCAGAAAACGCGGAGCGCAAAAGCACCCGGCGGTCTTACAATTTCACGGGTATACAGGCAGCAGCGGCGACTGGCACGACAAACTGGGGTATGTGGCACAGGGGTTTTCCGTGGCCGCCTTGGATGTGCGCGGCCAGGGCGGCTTGTCCGAAGATCCCGGCGGCGTCAAGGGCAATACCCATACAGGTCAGATTATACGCGGGCTGGATGATGCTCCGGACAAATTGTTTTTTCGCCAGGTGTTTCTGGATACGGCGCAACTTGCCGCCCTTGTTTTCAACATGCCGGAGGTGGACCCGGATCGTGTTTGCGCCATGGGTATGTCTCAGGGCGGCGGCCTTACCTTGGCGTGCGCGGCGCTGGAACCGCGCATCCGTCGCCTGGCACCCATGTGCCCCTTTCTTTGTGACTACCAACGCGTGTGGGAAATGGACCTGGCCGTAGATTCATACGCGGAACTCAAGACCTTTTTCAGGCTTTTTGATCCCAACCACCAGCGCGAGCGTGAAATATTTACTCGGCTGGGGTATATTGACTGCCAGCATCTGGCTGAGAGAATCCATGGTGATACATTGATGGCCATAGGCTTGATGGACGAAATTTGTCCGCCTTCAAGCCAATTCGCGGCTTACAATAAAATCAAGTCGCAACGAACCCGAGTGCTCTATCACGATTTCGCTCATGAAACCTACCCCGGGTTTCATGACAAGGTCTTTCAGTTTTTCTCTGAACTTTGCTCCGATAACTATTGAACGCAGATATGTGTATGTAAAAAAAAACAACGCCGTTCGGGATGGACCCGGCGGCCGGACTTATAGGGCGTTGCCCACCCTGCTGTTACTCAAGACCACAAGGAAGCCATTATGGAAAAGAAATTACGTTTTTTAATACCCGACGGATACTCTCCGAAAAGCCGTGACGAGTTCATCGCCGTGAACATGACCCTGGCCGGCCAGTTATATGCCGACCTTCTCGTGCGCCGCATGCCTGATGCCGAATATGACATCTGGTACAGCAGCGACCCCGGCGCCGTACCTCCCACGGACGCGGAACTGGAAACATATGCGGGCGTCATCTGGCCGGGATGTAATCTTACCATTTATCATGACGATCCACGGGTTCGTGCACACCTGAACCTTGTTGAACGCGCCTATGAGGCGGGCATTCCTCAATTTGGGAGTTGCTGGGCGATTCAGTTGGCCACTACCGTGGCCGGGGGCAAGACGGAAGCGCACCCCAAAGGCCGGGAAATGGGGCTTGCGAACAATATTCGCCTTACGGAGGCTGCAACAAACCATCCCATGATGGCAGGGAAACGTCCTGTGTTCTCCCATTTCGTCAGCCACGACGACTATGTTGTCCAGGTGTCGGATTGTGTTGAAGTACTTGCCTGCAATTATTGGTGCCCTGTCCAAGCTGCGGCAGTTTCCTATAAAAAGGGGATTTTCTGGGCAACTCAGTATCACCCGGAGTACAACCTGCTGGAAATGGCGAGGCTGATACGCGCGCGGGCCAAAAAACTTATCGAACAAGGATGGTTTCAGGACGAAGCGGATATGTCCGCTTACGCGTCGAACCTTGAAACCGTTTATTACACTCCCGAAACCAAAAATATTCGTTGGCAGTTGAAGATTGATGAGGACATTATCAATGACGACATGCGGGAGTGTGAATTTGTCAACTGGCTGAAATACGCGGTTCTTGGGGAATAACGTTCCCCCATCGCCCGCGATCGTGCTGAAGCCACCCGTATTCAGCAAGGCGCCTGCGCTTTACCTGTGTCCGAAGTTCCGTTGTACTCTTCGATTCTTTCGTGCACGTACCAATGTCTGTCATAACGCCGCGCCCAGAGTTTCATTTTTAAAAATGTTTTTCTGGGCGCGCATCAATTCAGCGGAACATACAGCGCAGTTACTTCCTTTGCAGGTCTCTTTCCCAAGCGCGATTCAACCCTTGAGCACACGCTTCAGGTCATAGAGTTCATGGGCGTTGCCTCGCATAATGCGGTCTACCAGGGCAGGCACATCCGAATCCCGCAACCATTCTTCCTGCAGCAATTGTGTGATAGCGAGGGTTATGCCGCGCCGTGCAATCCGTGCATGGCCGGGTACCAGCTCCACCGGTATGTAGTCTCCGCCGAAGGTGCACAGTTTGCAGGCCGGCGCAGCCATAATGAATGCCTTTAAAAATTGCGTGGCGGACGCCGGGTCGATGATCCATGCCCAACACATATCCGCGTAAATATTTGAATACTGTTTGCACAAGGCAATAAGTTCGTGCTGACAAGGATAGGCCATGTGCATAAGCACGAAACGGGTTTCAGGGAAGTCATGGGCCAGCCTCGACACGTCACAAAGATTGTCGCGCACCCGCGACAGGTCCATGGAGTCATGGCCTGCGGCATATCCCGTGTGCAGCTTAATCGGCAGGTTATATTCAGCGGCAAGGCGCACACATCTGCGGAAAAGGTTATCCTGAAGCGCTTTTGTTTCCTGGGCGGTCAGTTCCTCTTTTGCGGCGAAACGCACAAAAAGAGGCTCAGCCTCATTGTCGGGAACGTCCTCAAAATTAAGACGCCGCCCATAGGCACATTGGTCCTTCACCGCGATGGCTTTGCCCCCGTATTTTTCAAAGACCTTGTCCAGGGTTTCGTGCGCCATTTTCAGTGTCGTTACTTCGGCCCCGGCGCATTCCCGAAGCACTTTACGGTTTATACCCGTGGCAATATTCACGGTTGTCAGGTCAAAGCTCAACAGGTCGTCAGGGGCTTCGCTTTCACGATAAATGGGGCTTTGCAGGCAGTTTATCTGGGCATGCTCGATGTTGGCCACATCGCGCAAAATTTTTCGGTAGAACCCGGGTTGTATATCGGCGCGCAGCCGACGGCTGATCTCCTCACAATTATCTTCACGTATATCTTCTTCGCCGTACAGGGCGCAAACACTCTCGCGAACGTTCAGTAAATACCCCGTATGGCGGCATCGGCCATAATAGGGTGCGACCAGTTTCCATTTTTCCTTTGGCGAAAGTTTTCTCCCTATCATTTTTCTATAGGCCTCTTCCGGCATGCCTGCTACGCGCAATTCGGAATCCGCATAATGGCTGAAGAGCATTCCAAAATCCGGGGCGGGCGTATCATCCTTATCATCCACAGCCTTGATTCGTTTGGATTCAGGCGGCAGATGTTCATGGGTATCCATCAAGGGAGTCTGCTCCACCAGGGACTGTATTCCCCCTTCCGGAATGGCGGAGGCAACCGCCCAATCCTGTCTTGCCGGATGGGTAGCGCATCCCCCCATGCCAAGGCTCAATGCCGTACCTGTGGCACCCATAAAAGCCCTCCTGTTAACGGATTCATTCATGGCAATACCCTTTCTCTCGTCCTCTGTAATCAGTATTTCCCGCTAAAATGCATAGGCCTCCATGAATGCTGTACCCATGCCAGCCTCAAACATACAAATCATGGACAAGTTTTAATTCAGCTCACATTCTACTATACTCAAGCCCAACTAGAAGTATCAATCCTATCTTGTTTCAGGAACGGAAGTTTCATGTGATTGGGGTTGATTCTATTTTATCGTGTCGGATACTATAGATAAAGATATTACCTGAGATTCGTATGAATTATTATTTTAGGGAGAAAGTTACATGGATGCCAATACGGGATATAACGACTACCAGTTAGCAGCAGTGTTGTATACCCAAAAGCGCTATAGTCAATCGTTGGCTATTCTTGATGAACTTGTAAAGTCCTATCCTGACCATATCAAGATAAGGCTTGGACGGGCGCGTTGCCTGTTTCATCTTGAACAGTACCGGGAGTGTCTGGAGATCTGCGAAGAACTGCTTGCCATTTCTGATGATACGAAAGCGATGGAGCTAAAAGACAAAATACTTGCCTTAGTGCCGGAACTCGCCCCTCAAAATACAGGTCAATCGCTTATACACGCTAACGTTGATGATGACTCTTCCGGGGCAGAACCCACTCTGGAGTGGCCGGAACCGGTAGCCACGTTTGATTCGATACCGGAAAACCAAACGCCTGTCGAATACAGTAACTTTATCGCAGAACTTCTTGATGATAACCCCTGTGCTGCGCCGACAGATGCGCTGAAACCCCAGCATGGCGAGCCTGAAACGCACGCCGCTGACCTTGGCCCAATTATGGAAGAAACGCCCCCAAGAAAAGAATCCATCGAATTCTTCTTCGAAACCAGCGAACCCGTGAAAGAGGACACTTTAGAACGAACAGGCAAAACGCCTCAAGAAGGGAACCTATCGTGGCTGTTTGACAATCTGGATTCAAATGAAGCTGCTGACGATAAACCGGAGCGTTCAGATTGTTCCATTCAATATCTGAAACCATCAAATGCCTTGGCGGCTGGAGAGGTGGCGACTCCCGACCAAGATATGCCTCTCTCTCAGATTCAAGATGAACTGGAACAGAAAAAGTCTTTTGAGACTCTGGAGCCGGCCAAGTCTTCCCATGAAAGCGATGGGGCCATTGAGGATAGTTGTATTAAAGCGAAGGAACAAGAGGTAATGGACCATGCGGACGAAGCCATTATGGATATGGCAGGTCAAATAGATGCACCTGACCTCGATATCGAATCGATAAGTACTCTTGAAGACGAACTGTTGGCGGACACGTCATCGCCTGAAAATATCGATACATTCCCAACCGGGCAGTACCCCCTTCCCAAAATCGAAACACCCTGGCCGGTCGATATGACTGAAGACATTCCCCAAGAACGAGAGCCCATGGAATCTGCGTCTTTGCCGCCAGAACCTGACAAAATGGTTCTACCCACCAGCAAACCGTATAACCCGATTCAGGACACTCCGGTCCAGGTAAAACCGGCCGAGGATGCGTTCCCCGTCAAGGAGCAGGACGTTGCGAAACCCGCTGTTGTCGCCAGTCCTCTTTCCACAGCAGGCGACACGACACAAGCACCTTCCCCGAAGCGGTCTCGTCCGGTTCAAGTGAAGGGTCCTCGCTACCTGCCATTATTGGCCGCAGGTCTCATTATTATGGCTGCGGTAGGTGGAATCACTTATCTTGCAAAGAATGATGTTTCAGTCTCCACCTCCACATCACAGGACACCTACGTTCCACCAAAACAGGACATGCCATCACTCGCGGAACCACAAGAGTCGGTCCCCGTGGACCGGGGCATGGCAGAAACGGAACCCGGAATGACATCAGGCAATCCACAACCCATCCTCAGAAAGACTGAAACGCCTGAAGATGCAAAACTCGTAGAAGTCCTGCATCCCGCCTCTTCCGCAATAACCGCGGCAGACCACCCACATGTTGAGCAGCAAGAACTATCGGAGGCAGGCATTTCAGAAATTACAAAGGCTCTCCCAGTAGAGAAACAACCCGCTTCCCCATCTCCTTCCGCCATCGAGAACAAAGATAATTTGGAAACTCCTCCAACGGCCCCGGCTGAAAGCGAGGGTACTACAGATATATCACCCTCTGCTTCCACAGCTTTACCCTTCCTTTTTTCGGGCATGCATCGTTCCGGTGCCAGAACAATCAGTGTTATTGGCGAATCGCCCGTTTCACTTTCTCTAGGGGTCAGTGGCAGCGCACCGGCATCGATAGGATTTGCGGATCGAAACACCACCACCAAGGCTATCCGCCAACTCCGCCTGAAAAAAGGAGAGCTATTTGTCTGGATTACCCTTCAGAAACAATCGGACAAGGAAGAAACCCTTTCATTGGAATCCTGTCATCTTGCCGCCGGAGAACAGAAGTGGGAACCCCTTGCCTATACCTTTGATCTAAAGCAACAAAGTCCATTTCAGGCGCTAAAGATGCCCTCCCAAGACAATACATCCGCCGCGTCGAGTGTATCGCAAATTGGAGTTCCCGCTGAAACCGCCCTGATTTACCTGCTGTTCAAGGTACCTGACACTGGGACTGAGTGTGCCTTTGTATTGGGTGGGGAGCAAGCGCCCTTGAACATTTGGGCGTCACGCCCTCCCATGGCAAAACCACCGGCTTCGACCGCAAAGTAATTCGGAAAAGCACTCAACGGAATGTCACTCAAATCCGCACGCAAGAAACCGAGTTGTTGGCGTAAAGCCAATAAGGACAAGGAACGTAAAAGCGGCATTCTGCCGCTTTGCGTCGAGACGGACATGCGGGCTGCAGTCACGATGAAAGCGGCAGGATGTCGCTTCTACGATCTCGCCATTCCTTACGTGCGGAATCAACAACCACCGGCAGAGCCGGTGGTATGAGGAGGACTCCTAAAAGGAGCCTCATAAAAACAACTATCAATTCCGTCTCAAAGCCTTGTCGTCCATCTTATCATGATCACGCCTACGTCATTCCGTTTTTTTTTCGCGCGCGTGGACGCATATCAAAGGACTGTATAGGCGCAAATGAACCGGCATGACGGTACAAGCAAGGATGTGGTAAACAGCATAAAGAGCCGACATGTTCATAAGCAAAGAAAAACAATGGATCGGCAAAGCCCGCCTAATTCTCACCGGCAGAGCCGGTAAATTAACATTGGTTCAACGAAAATAATTACCAGAAAGTAGCGTAACGCCACGTCTGTTTTAACGACATCAGTCTTCTGATAGGGGAGACTGGCACAAGTCACAATACTTTATTTTCATCAATGTCAGCCCTATCCACATGGGAATCCACATGCCCAGGGTGACAAGTGCAATCAGAAACTGTGTTCGATGATTTACGCGTTTAAAATGCCAGCCAACCTGTTTTTTACATGTGCTGCAGTATATGGGTTTATCGTTGTTATCCATGATATAGAATCCTTTTCCTTAAATTTTAAATTGAAGATGCGGTGCTTTCCCGTACTCGAATGACAGGAAGGATGGGAAGATAAATGTACATGCCCTTATGGGAAAAGCGGCAGCAGCCAGGAAAAGGATCAAATCAGGATG
>JAKJCY010000480.1 GCA_022706235.1 Candidatus Hydrogenedentota bacterium
GAAGACGGCCGGCGGTATCCAGAATAACCGTATCACAACTGCGCAGGCTCGCCTCGCCCATCGCCATCAGGCAGGTTTCGACCGGGTCCGCGTTTTCGCCAAGACTGAACATCTCGGCGCCCGCCTGCCCGGCGACAATCTCCAATTGCCTGATGGCCGCCGGACGGTACACGTCCGCGCCCACCAGCAAGGGCCGGTGTCCCGCTTTCTTAAGGTGCACGGCCAATTTGCCCGCACTCGTCGTTTTACCCTGGCCTTGCAGGCCCACCAGCATAATGACGGTAGGCGGCTTCGACGCGCGCGCCAGCGGGGCGTTTTTCTCGCCCATAACCTTGACCAGTTCGTCATGTACAATCTTGACGATTTGCTGGCCGGGGTGAATACTGGCAAGCACTTCTTGGCCGAGCGCCGCTTCCTGGACCTCCGCGATAAACTTCTTTACCACCTGAATGTTGACATCCGACTCCAGCAGCGCGATGCGTATCTGCTGCAACGCCTCGCGCATATTCGCTTCGGTCAGGCGACCCTGGCCGCGAATGGTCTTGAAGACGGATTCAAGGCGTTTAGCCAGGTTATCAAACATAGTAGTAAGCGGCCTTTT
>JAKJCY010000481.1 GCA_022706235.1 Candidatus Hydrogenedentota bacterium
GCCGCAGGGCACTGGCTATGATATGGGCGCCTACGAAGCGGAAAGCGTGGCGATTCCCCATCCCGCCGATACCAATAATGACTGGCGCCTGGTATTGGGCGAGGCGATTGCCTATCTCGCGGGGTGGCAGCAGGGAAGCAATCCCATAGGCCATGCCATTCGCGGCGCCTACTTGTGGCAGAATGGCGAGCGGTATGGGTATGATCCGTCAGCGCAACCGCCCTTGTGCTGGATATTGGACGTCAAGTCCGCAGCCTCCAAAAATCTGCCCAGGATAGACCCGGCCGCAGGGGAGGCCGTTGCCGTGTGTTCAACGAACAGGATGAACATTAGCGTAACGCCGCCGCCCGGCACCACTGTCTGGGGAGTGGAATATTATCTGCCCGAAGGCTCCAAGTTGTCCGACATTCAAGGCCCCAATTCGGTCTGGAATGTCGAAAGCCGGAAACTCTCCTGCTGGAGCACTGGCGACGGGGCCGTTAAGATTGCCTGCACGCTTGAGGGCGCCGCAAACACGCAAAGTATAACGGGAACGGCATGCTTTGACGGGGAGCTTCGTTCCGTGCAAGCGGTCGAAGTCGCCACGCCTGCGCAGGGCATG
>JAKJCY010000482.1 GCA_022706235.1 Candidatus Hydrogenedentota bacterium
AGGACATCTCCGGCGATATGTGGCGCGGCCTTCTTCACCGAATATCCAATCGTGTCTCACAGGCGTGTCGTAGTTGGTTCAGGGCGCGATGAATCCGTGTTCGCACGGCGCCCTCGGTCGTTTCAAGCACTTCCGCGATTTCCCGGGAAGACATTTGTTCGAAATAACGCATGACCAGCACTTCCCGGACTTCCGGCGCCAGTTTGTTTAAAATGTTCAGCAGAAGGTTTTTGCGCTCATCAGAGACAATCCCCTCGAACGGATTCCCTGTCGAAGCTTTAGCCGATGGCCTGACCTCGCCCGCCTCATTCATTTCGAGGGCATCCAGGCTTTCCATGGGAATGATTTTTCTGCGTTTCAGGATGTTGAGGCACATATTCCGGGCAATACACAACATCCACGGCCGAAACACGCGCGTGTCATCAAAGCGTTCGCGGGCGGTATAAACGCGCAAAAACGTTTCCTGCGCAATTTCACGGGCGGATTCCATGTCACCCAGGTAATGGAGGCAAAACCGGAGGACGTCGTTCTGGTAGCGTTCCACCAGTTGGACAAGGGCTTCCTGTTCACCCTGACACAGTAACCGCATTAATTTTT
>JAKJCY010000483.1 GCA_022706235.1 Candidatus Hydrogenedentota bacterium
GCACACTGCGGAAAGCATGATATCATCCGATTTCCGGCTTGCACTGGGTGCCTGCGCCGAATTGACGCTTCCAGATAACCGCAGTGAGTAACAGTTAAAACAAACTGAAACAACCACATATCCCGGGAAGGTTCCCCACAGGATTCATTTCTATCTGTGCCTTCGAGCGATTCCTTTGTCTTCAGTCCATGTGAAAAATCATTTCCATACTGTTGCCGAAATTGCGTCGGTACGTGATGCCGAAAATCGCGGGGGAGCGTTTTTATAGTGATGAAATGGGGGAAATGATTTGGAGAGCCCTATTCATGTTGCGTGCCAATGTGTCAAACGACAGGAGAAGTTAGGTGAAGCGAATTACAGTAGAAGTGCGCGAAGACCACTTGGAAAATCTTGCGCAAACCAAACCCATTTTGGCAATGGCCGAGCTAATCTGGAATGCGCTGGATGCGGAAGCGACGGAAGTACGCGTGGAATTCCTTGAAAATGACATCCAGGGTCTGGAGGCTATACATGTTGTGGACAATGGCCACGGCCTTCACTATGAAGACACCTTTCTGGTTTTCCGCAACCTGGGGGGCTCCTGGAAGCGGGGCGG
>JAKJCY010000484.1 GCA_022706235.1 Candidatus Hydrogenedentota bacterium
AGACTGTATGAGTTTCCTGCCGAACAATGTGCTCCAATACGGCGACCGTATGAGCATGGCCCATTCCCTGGAAGTACGGGTGCCCCTGGCCGATCCCACATTGCTGGAATACATGCTCGCCGTACCGGGAACGCTGAAGCTGCGCAGCGGCAAGAGCAAATACCTGCTGCGCCGCCTCCTGTCCGGACAACTGCCTCCGGAGGTCTGTAAACGCGGGAAAACGGGCTTCAACCCGCCCATGGGCGTGTGGCTGAACGGGTCGCTCCGCGAAATTGTCGAAGACTACCTGTCTCCGGAAAGGCTGCGCCGGGAAGGCTTTTTCAATCCGGAAGCCGTTGCCCACATGCGGGAAGCGCACCGGACCGGACGACGTGATTACACCTGGCACCTCTGGGCGCTGATTATGTTTGAGCAATGGCGGCAAAACTCCAAAGTAAAGTAACAACCGATGTCCGTAAAAAAACCTTTGTGTTTGCTCCAGGACTATGTCAGGAAAACACTGTCAAAAGAAAGGACCGAAAAGACTTAAGGCGCTTAAGGCCATTTCGCTGACAATTAATTATAAGTTTGAACATACTGGGAGCGCCG
>JAKJCY010000485.1 GCA_022706235.1 Candidatus Hydrogenedentota bacterium
TCCCTTGCTACACTGTCCCCAATCATAGGAGACCCCCACGTGGAACCCCAGAAAGCCGTTATTACCGCTGCGGGCCGGGGCGTGCGGCTGGCGCCGGTCGCGGACACGGTGCAGAAAAGCATGCTGCCCCTCATTGACCGGGACGGTCTGGTGAAGCCCGTGATTCAAATCATCATGGAAGAGGCCCTGGAGAGCGGCATAAAAGAAGTGTGTATTGTCTGCGCGCCGGGCGATGAAGACCGGTACCGGGACCAGTTGTCCCGGTTGCGTGCTAATCTGCTCGAGGGCTTTGCCGGGGAGGACTGGGCGGAGAACCAGGCCCGGCGCATTGAAACCCTGCTCGGCTGTCTCACCTTCGCGGTGCAGGAAGAGCCGCTGGGTTACGGCCATGCGGTGTATTGCGCGCGGGAGTTCGTCGGCGACGCGCCGTTCCTGCTTCTGCTCGGCGACCACCTGTACCTGTCCCATGTCGAGGGGCGGCGCTGCGCCCAGCAGTTGCTTGAACTGGCCGGCCGCGAACAGTGCGCGGCGGCGGCGGTCAATCCCACGCGGGAGCACCAGGTCGGCCTGTACGGCACCGTGTCGG
>JAKJCY010000486.1 GCA_022706235.1 Candidatus Hydrogenedentota bacterium
TTTGGGCCCCCGAGGCTTGCTTTCAAGCATGTGGGCCCCGCCTTGCAGGAAAGCGTTACGGATTTGATAGTAGCGTTGCCGGGAGAATCCGAACTTTTGGGCGGCTTCGGACCGGTTTTGGGTCTCGCACTCTCCTTCGATCAGCATGGCGATTTTCCGGGCGATTTCGTCATCCTCATGGATAGGAAGATTTCCGTGTTCCCCGGTAAAGGCGTTAAGATTGGCGTCGAAGCGTGACATGGTGCATCTCCTTTTGCTATTTCGGTAGAGTATACACCATATCAATCGAGGATGTCTAATAAAATTTAGCGGTCTATTTGTCCGCATGGTCTCGAATAGTAGAGGTATTTTCCAGTATTTCCGTTAAATATCGTGGATGCTATGTATCCTCAATTACCTTATACCGCCATAAATTATTAGTCCCTTTTTGAAGGATTCGAAAATAAATCCCATAGGATGAATGGAAGGAATATCCAAATAGAAAAATTAATTGACCCAAAAAAATCTCTGTCATTCCGGTTTTTCGCGGTGGAAAAAGGATGTATAGCGGAGCGGGTGCCAAGCCGCGAAAAGACCGGAATGACAG
>JAKJCY010000487.1 GCA_022706235.1 Candidatus Hydrogenedentota bacterium
TTGACCATCCAGAATTTCGAGAATTTGTGTCCCAATGTCAACCGTCGCTCGTTGCAACGGGACTTAAAGGCGATGATGGATATGGGTGTGTTGACCTCAGAGGGGGCAACAAATAATATCGTTTATCGACTGAAGCAGGTGCTATAAACTTGCGACAATCATGCGACAAAACTTGCGACACCTTTGCGACACAACTCATGACATTTGTATGAGCCGATAGCTGAAAGCAACTATGTCAGGAATCAAGATGACATCTACAATCAATTGGTCGGCGCCAGTTGTTATCATGTTTTTTGTTCCATTAGTTATGAAGAGTAGCGCCTTTCATTCCATGACCATGGATGCATGTTAATCCACCCGGTTCGGGTAGGCGGACAGAAGACCGGCCACAGGCGAATCCAAGTCGTGGTCGCGGAGCCCGTCCATTCCCGATTCCTCTGGCTTTGGTTTCAGTTTGCGCATCGCCCCGGTCGAACACAGGCTGGGGTGTTGCAGTACCTGCCTGCCAATGCGCGACTTATATGGCACCAGCATCAGCTCAAATACCTTCAGACTTCCTGATCTCATCGGGGTTATTCAATGATTA
>JAKJCY010000488.1 GCA_022706235.1 Candidatus Hydrogenedentota bacterium
CAGGATCGCGTGGCGTCTCAATAGCAACGCCGGCAATACGCTTGAACTCATGAAGGCGCTTCACAAGCATATTGAGGCCTTCAAGAGTCGTTTCCGTCTCAAAGAATGAGACAATGCTGCGCTGATCGTCGCAAACTGCTACGGCGTGCTTTTGAGCCCCCCAGTCAATGCCAACCCAGTACGTTTGATCTTCTTGTACCGTATTCATCATACTCTCCTTGTGGTTTGGATTTGGACGCAGTTCCCAGGGAGCCCTGCCTTATAGAACGGCGCTCGAAGCGCGGCATTTAATTAGGGCTTATGCGGGACACGGGCGGCGCCAGACATGCTGGGCTAAGTTTTCTCGAAACAAGGGTTAAAAGTCTTGACGCCGTCCGCGTCCAAATCGTTTTGGACTATTCCAATATAATGTGCGATTCGCCGGTTAGTTATCCACATTTCCTTCGCGACTGAGGGTTTGTCACAGAACCCTCTCTCGTAAATGTGGATAACCGACGTGGCTACTATAAGGGTTGCGGTACCCCGCTACCCTGGGTAATGTGAGCGCCCCACCTGCGGCCTACCCCAAGGGGGTTGCGTCATATG
>JAKJCY010000489.1 GCA_022706235.1 Candidatus Hydrogenedentota bacterium
GGAACAACGGTATGAAAAGGCTGCCAAACAGATACGCGAACAGTTTGAACAGACCCTTGCCGTTCACGGGCTTGCCAAGACACAACGCCGTCGTGTCTATACCACGAACATGCTTGAACGGATTATGCGTGAGATCAAGCGCCGCACACGTGTAATCGGTATACTTCCCAATGAGGCGTCATGTGACCGTCTTGTTGGGGCACATCTAATGGAAATAGACGAATCTTGGCAGTGCGAGAAGGCTTGTTATCTTACCATTGATGAAACATTGGTTAACCCGGCAAGAATTCAGAAGAGAATTGTTGCATAGTAATACAGCACAGAATTTCTCCCCCCTAGGGGGGAGGCTTCCTGAATAGAAGAACCAGTTAAGACAGTTGAACCAAGAACAAGAAAGCGTTCACCAAAAGAACCATTTTACAGAAACTTCTTGACACAGGCAAGCAAAAGTAAAAGCGCAAGCATGGCTTGCGCACTCAAAAACAACACCTTTAAGATAATTCAACTTCATGTTCTTGGGCAGCCTTTATGAACCGAAAAAATACACGGTAACGCCTGCTTCACTACAAGTTTGGTGGGCACCTG
>JAKJCY010000048.1 GCA_022706235.1 Candidatus Hydrogenedentota bacterium
CAGCTGCGGCGCATTACCGATGCAATAGGTCTCTCCATCTGCGATCAAACCGGCGGCTTGAAAGGAAACAGTAAAAAGTAACAATCGGATAGAAGGTCGAAATAGACTCATGCTTTCCTTTCCAATTCTTCTCCAAACAGAAATGGGCGGCTTTGGCCGAAGCGTAACAGGATATCGCTTTGTTGACGAAATGTTTGGCGATGGGATCAGAAATAATCATTCCGTTTATGATAGGCACTATGCCATTTTGGCCAGAAGAAACAGTGCCGTTCTGCTCGCCGCCGATAAGACGTTGGCTGTGCTGTGCAGAAAGATGAAGATAGAGAGTTGCTTCTAGCCAGGTTCATCCGAAGCTTACGGTCACAGCCCGATACTAGTTTTACAAGCGTGTACGAAAGGTCCGGCAGGCGTTTTCTTCCGCACCCGTTATGTCAAGGGTATGAATGGAGCGAAGAACATCCCCCGTCGCTTCGCGCCACCCCCTTCAAAGGGGGACCTTCTACTAAAACCCTGCAATAAAATACGCCTTGACCCAAACTCGGATTCCCTTTCGGGCAATGCCCTTGCGCTACGCTCCCCTGACGAGTACCGTGAAAAATCCCCCTTTGAAGGGGGCGTGCTTCAGCACCGGGGGATGTAAAGGCAATGTAAGTCCTTCTTGCCAGTTCGCCACCGGCCGTGTAAGTGTAATTCATCGTGTGGTTGTTGTAATCCATCATCGCATCTGCATCCGCTCTGATTGTTCACTGGTATAAGCCAGGGTTAGCAATATGTCAACCGTGCAGAAAACCAGTCAACTGAACGAAAACGGGGACTGGTAACGGTACGCGACAAGGGCTGCACCTGAAGAACATCGCCCCGGCATAGCGCAACGTCACCTGTCCCCGCTTTCGTGGTACATGCAAAGAGATTTTATACGTGACTGTCCCTTGTGATTCCCCTTTGGCCATGCCGCGGATATCCAACATTTATTGGACAATCACGCCTCGCCGCTTCTCAAGGTGTTCGATTTGGCGCCCGGTATCCATAGGGGATTGTGATGTGGGATTCATAAGGGCGGTCTTCTGGGTTGTGTCACGATTGTAAAAAATTCTTTCCACTACCATAAGCAAAAAAATACGGGCAAATTTCAAAACCCGCAAATTTGACACAGGCCCCCCTTTTCGGGCCCGGGTTGGTATAAATAGGGAAAGTAGTGTATATTTGTACCATAACGCCATACACCGGTGTCCACGCTCGGGTAGCGGATTTACGACATCAGTTTCGAGCGCCAGTCAGGGGTATACTATAACATGTCTTCCGCGTCGAATGAGATTTCCGATGCAAAAGTAGAGGCCCTTTTGTGTCTTTCCGATGACGAGACCCCCCTGGTTCGGGCAGCGGTAACCCGGGAGATAAACGCGCTGGATATTGATATTCCCGCTTTTATTCATAACCGGCATCTGGATCTTCGGGAGACCCAGTATTATGCCCTGGATAATATCCTCTGGGATCGCAATCACGCGCGCCTGCTGCAGGTTTGGGGAGACTGGATAGCGTGGGAGGATGGACCTGGGCAACTGGAACAGGCAATGAGTTTATTGTCCCGTTTCCAAAATGGCGCACGATACAGGCCTGCATTGACCATGCTGCTTGATGAAGTGTCTGAAGCGTTTATCGCCCACGGTACGGTGACGACATGCTCGGAACTTAGCCGTTTCCTTTTTGAAGTACTCGGTTATACGGTGATGCAAGAACGGGATGCCGGCAGTGAAGGGCTGAATCTTTCCCGTGTTTTGGAGAGACGTCATGGCCTGCCCATGGCAATAGCGTGTATATACATCCTTTTGGGGAGACGTCTACACCTGAATATTGCCGGATGCCGATGGCCGGGGAGTTCCTACGCCCGGTTTACGGAAAACGATGTATTGTATATGGTGGATTTCCACGAGAACGGTGCTGTCGTGACCGCCGAAGAGTTGTTGAGTCTTCAAGGCCCTTCGAGAAAAGCCGCTGAGGCGGCCATCAGTCTTACTATGTCCCCGGTCATGCTCGTGAAACGAATTGTCAACGAGTTGGTAATGTACTACCGGCGGGAAGAAAACGTCAGGAACAGCATTTTCATGCTTGACTTGCTGCGGATTCTGGACCGTAAATTGCGTGCTGGCGCTCTGGAAAACGCAACGCCTTAGAAATCCTGTGTATGGATGTTTATGTGATTGCTGCCCCCGGGGCCTACCCGGTTGCAAGCGTGTTCCAGGCATCGAAAACCGCCGCGACAGTATCCGGGCGCGCGCCGGGCCCGAATTCACACTGGGCGATACAGCCCCCTTTTTTCCAAAGATGCGCGTAAATCGCGCGGACGGCTCTCCTTGCATCTTCAGGAGTGCCTTCCGCGAGAATATGCTGACGGTCAATTTCACCCCAATAGGTGATTTTTCCCGCAAAGGGGGTCAATTTTTCAAGACCCATGCAAAATAACTGTGAGTTGACGGCGTCCAGCCCCATTTCCACCAAATCGGGGAAAATACTTAGGATATGGCCGTCCGAATGCATGAAGACAGCTTTGCCTGCTCCATGGGCGATAGCAATGTAATCCCGGTACATCGGTTTAAATACGCAGCGCCAAAGCTCAGGGGATATCAGCAGAGAAGCCTGGGAGCCCCAATCGTCCATAAATGTCAGTGCGTCCACTTCGGTTGCCGCCCAGCGTTCCAGCACACGGCAATAAAAGGCGTGCAACCTTTTCATAAATGCTGTCAAGGCCTTGGGCTGAACCAGCAGATCCGTGTACAGATCGGCGGAACCCCTTAGAAATTGCAGTTGTTCAAAGGGGCGCGGACAGCACCCCGCCAGAATAAAGGTATCTTTTCCTTCGCACCAGGCATTGATCTTGTCCCTGTCAATCGTGAGGTGTTCCTCCGGGAATCTGACCGTATCGGCGTCTCTGTCCCAGTCCTTGATTTGGGGATGTTTGACCTCACCGATGACACCCTCCTGGATGTTGATGAACTCGCAGCCGAATTCATCGATGTAGGTGCCAAGGTCGGTGGGACAACCATGGGAGGGAAGCGGTTCCCGGTGAAAACCGGGAGCCGACACGATGTCTGGCGGATACTGCTCCTGTATCGTTCGGAGTTCACGGGGATAGTGGATTTCGGCCCAGGGCAAATACCACAACTGGCGCGGCGCCCGGACGGGAGTCTCCAAGCGCAGTGTCTGCCACACCAGTTCTCGGCCTGTGGAAGCCATGATAAGTATTCCTGAGGTTGGAGCGGTCAGGGAATCTGGTCAATGATGTCGGACGAATCAGGGTGCCGGGACTTGTTCGCCCTCAGGGGGCAGTTTAATTTCGAGATGCAATTCATCGATTTGGCGTTGTTCCACACGGTTCGGGGCGCCCATGAGGAGATCCTGCGCCCGCTGGTTGAGCGGGAACGCGATGATTTCACGGATATTAGGTTCGTCCGCCAGCAGCATGATGATGCGGTCGAGGCCGGGGGCGATGCCTCCGTGAGGGGGCGCCCCATAATGGAAGGCTTTCCACAGGGCGGGAAACTTGGATTTCACGACCGTTTCCGGGTAACCGGCAATTTCAAAGGCCTTGAGCATGATGTCCGGTCGGTGGTTGCGGATAGCCCCGGAAGACAGCTCAATGCCATTGCAAACGATGTCATACTGATAAGCCAGTATGTCGAGCGGGTCCATTGCCTGCAGCGCTTCCATGCCGCCCTGGGGCATGGAGAAGGGATTATGGCTGAATTCAATCTGCCCCGTGTCGGGGTTGCGTTCAAACATCGGAAAATCCACAATCCAGCAAAAGGCCACCACATTCCGGTCCACCAGGCCAAGTTGTCCCGCCAACATCTGGCGCACTTTGCCCATCAAGGCGTTTGTTTCCTCGCGTTTTCCCGCGCCGAAAAACAACGCGTCGCCTTCCACGGCACCGGCGCGTTCGCAAAGGGCCTGTTTCTCCGAATCGCTCATGAACTTAACGATGGGCCCCTTCATTTCACCGTCGCGCAAGGCAATCCAGGCGAGGCCTTTGGCGCCTTCACCACGTGCGTATTTCTCCATGTCGTCAAAAAACTTGCGGGGTTGGTCTGCCGCACCTTTGGCATTGAGCACTTTTATGGCACCACCGGATTGCGCCTGGCTGGCGAACACCTTTAGTTCGCACGCCGTGAAGATATCCGTGCAGTCAATCATTTTCATTTCATAGCGGATGTCGGGCTTGTCCGTTCCGTACCATTCCACGGCATCGCGGTAGGCTATGCGGGGAAATACCTCCGATACGACATGTTTATTGGAAAGTTCTTTGAACAGCCTTATCATCAGTCCTTCGAGTTCGAGAAACAAATCCTCCTGGGTGATGAAGGACATCTCCATATCAATCTGGTAGAACTCGCCCGGGCTTCGGTCGGCCCGGCTGTCTTCATCGCGAAAACAGGGCGCAATCTGGAAGTATTTGTCGAATCCGGATACCATCAGAAGTTGTTTGAACTGCTGCGGCGCTTGGGGAAGCGCGTAAAACTGACCGGGGTAAAGACGGCTGGGCACGAGGTAGTCCCTTGCGCCTTCAGGAGAGGAACTGGTCAGGATGGGCGTGTGGTATTCCACGAATCCCTGATCGCATAGATGTTGCCGCACAAGTGCTGTTGTTCTGGAACGCAGTAAAATGTTCTTATGCATGCGTTCCCGTCGCAGGTCCAGAAAACGGTACGCCAGGCGGGTTTCTTCGGGGCAATCCAGATCCTGGTTCACCGTGAACGGTAACGATTCTTCCACCGCCGATTCCAGCAACAAGTCTTGCGCAACCACCTCAATTTCGCCCGTGCCCATATTGGGATTGATGGTATCATCCGTACGCAGGACGACGCGGCCTGTTACGGTGACAACGCTTTCATTACGCAGTTTTTCAGCCTCGGCAAAGAAAGGCGCGTCCGGATTGACAACGACTTGCGTCAGTCCATAGTGGTCACGTAAATCGATGAATATGACGCCGCCGTGGTCACGCTTGCGATGAACCCAACCGGATAGTTTTACGTGTTTTTCCGCGTCGTTCTTGCGTAAGGCGCCGCAGGTATGTGTGCGATAGGGGTGCATAAGGGTCTCCGGAATTGTAGTGCCGCCGCGATATGTGTATGGGGAATGCCGCAAGTGCTTTGCAGGAACTGGTACGGCTCAAGAGGCAATGTGCGCATGGTACCAATCCGCTCTTGACCAAATCAAATTCGCCGGAGCCTTTTCCCCGGAAAATTCGCGTATCCCATGGCTTACATAGTAGAATCACACAAGTCCAACGCTTAAAAAAACGCTGCATCGCTCCGGGAGATTTCGACGGGTCTTGCGGCGGAATTTTGGTCATTAAACTTCGCTTAACCTGAAACGAGAACTTGAACTATCGATGGGAATGTTTTACTGATGAATGAATCCGGCCACTGGGTACATGATCTCGATCCCAAATTAATACATATCTGGGGGGACATCGGTGTAAGTTACTATGGCCTTGCCTATGTGCTCGCTTTTGTGTTTGCTGTGGCACTACACCGCGTGATGCTGCGCAAAAACCGTTCCCCGATTAAACGGGAAGAAGAGGAGATGGCGGTTTATGCACTCGTGCTCGGCGTTCTAATCGGGGCGCGGCTTGGGTATTGTGTGCTCTATGCACTGCCTGAATTTCTGCAACGTCCCTTATTTATCGTGGAAGTGTGGAATGGGGGCATGTCCTTTCACGGCGGTGTGATAGGTGTGTTGGCTGGCAGTATGTATGTTGCGTGGCGTACCAAAACATCCTTGTTACGTTTTGGCGATATGATTGTTTCCATGGCCCCCTTCGGGTTGTTCATAGGACGAATCGCCAATTTTATCAATGGAGAACTTTGGGGCAAAGTTTCAGATATCGCCTGGGCGGTGGTGTTCCCGCGAAGCGAACCGGGAGTTGCTGTGGAATACATCGCAGCAAGGCATCCTTCCCAGCTTTACGAGGCCGCCTTGGAAGGAGCGGCGCTGCTGTTGTGGCTGCAATTCCGATTCTGGAAGACCAGTGCGCCTCGCTATCCCGGTAAAATCTCGGGAGAGTTCCTGATGCTGTATGCGGTTTTCAGAATGTTTTGCGAGGTGTTCCGCGAACCGGACGCATCGCTTGTATTCGGTCTCAGTCGAGGTACCTTCTACAGCCTTTTTATTTTAATCGCCGGGATTTTGCTATGGGTGCGGGCATACAAACGCGGGCCGATTCCCGAACCGGAAGCCCCGAAAGCTGCTCCCTCGACACGTAAGCACGCACCTAAGAAAAAGCAGCATGCAGTCCGTTGAGCCGTGGCAAATGACATTTGGGGCGTATAACCCACTACGGAGAAAGGGCAGCCATGTCAACAAAAGTATTCCTTATTGCGGCGGTTTATATGGCCATCATGACGGCGCAATCACAAGAACCCAGGCTGGCGGAGTTTCTTCAACTGGTGCCGCCAAGCGCATCCTTTACAAAATGGCTGGAATCCAGCGGGGAGGTTCCTCCGGATTTTTCGGCTATGCCCGGTTATGCGCCGTTGCCGTTGCCGTTATCCCCGGTGATAAATGGCGTCCCGACGCCCATAACAGACATCCCCGGCTGGCGCAAGGAGCGGGAACGCCTGCTCGGCGAACTGCAGCATTGGATTCTGGGTACCGTTCCGCCGCCGCCGACCAACCTTACCGCAGAAACAATCAAGGAAGATACCGTCTCGGGCACGCGGATACGGGAGGTGGAATTGCGTTTTGGACCGGATCATAAGGCGCACTTGTGGGTCCAGCTCTATATCCCGGAAGGTCCCGGCCCGTTTCCCATTTTCATGACCCAGGACAATCATCGCGGATGGGCGCAAATCGCGCTGCGCCGTGGCTACATCGGATGCGTGTACGCCGGGGCTGACACCCGCGACGACACGGATTCTTTTTGCGAGGCCTGGCCCGAGTATGACTGGTCGCGCCTGATGCGGCGCGGCTGGGCGGCGGGACGCTGCCTGGATTACCTGGCCACCCTTCCCGAGGCTGATATCAGCAAAAACGTCCTGACCGGGCATTCCCGAAACGGCAAAACCTCCCTGATGGGCGCCGCGGTGGATGAACGGATTGCCGTGGCCATTTCCAGCAGCAGCGGCGTTGGCGGCTGTATCCCGTCGCGGTATGGGGGAGAGAGTCAATTCACCGAAGGGATAGAACATATCACGCGGAATTTTCCGGAATGGTTCCATCCTCGGTGGCGTTTTTTTGCTGGACGGGAACACAAGGTCCCTGTGGACCTGCATCACCTGGTGGCGCTCGCGGCGCCGCGTCCCTGCCTCCTGAGTACCGCCCTTAATGATACTGTGGAACATACCTGGGCTCTGCAGCACACCTATCTCGCCGTAAAGCCTGTTTATTCCTTGTATGGGAAACCGGATAATTTACGTATTCTTTGGCGTCCGGGTGGTCATGAAACGTGGACTGAAGTTATTGAGCGTTATCTGGACTGGTGTGACCTGCAGTTTGGACGCGGCAACTATGAATTTCCAGAAACGTTTATTTACCCTTGGGATTGGCAGGGCTGGCGTGACCGCGCCACGTTGGCCTTTACACCGGATTCGTTGCCGGTTCGGGAATTTGGTTCGCCATCGCCTGATGACCTCCGGGAAACGGTTAAAACGCTTCTCGGGCAGGAACCACCGTGCGGTGCAACGCCCCTGATGACCTATGGTACCCTGAAGGAACGGCTCCTTGCGCAGTACGGACGGGATGCCGCCGGTATCGGGCTTGAGCGCGACCAACTGGTTTTCGGTGAATATGTTGCCGCCGAGGTATACCTGCCGGCGGGAACCATGGAGTCCGACCGGAAACTGCCGGCTATTCTGTACTTACCGCCCTTCTGTACGCCGACGGGGTATAGCGCCGCCTATCGCCGGGGCGAACAGGCCTATCGGACCCTTGCCCAGGCGGGATATGCGGTTTTCTGTTTTGATCCCATTGGCACCGGCAGGCGTGTGGATGAGGCCGCGTCCTTCTATGAGCGCCATCCCAACTGGTCGCTCCTCGGAAAAATGGTGCGCGATGCCCGGGCCGCCCTGGACGCCATGGAGGAGCTGGAATACATCAATAAAGAAAGCATCTGGGCGGTGGGTTATGAATCAGGGGCCTTAACGGCCATGCACCTGGCGGCGCTGGACGAACGTCCCGCAGGATATGGGCTTGTTTGTCCGCCCTTGCCCTACCGACTGGATACAGATGTCGCAGAAACTGGCGGTATCAACCGCTGGGCCCAGGAACGTATGCTGCTGCCCCAGTTGGGCGTATTCGTGGGCCAGGAAAAACGCGTGCCTTATGATCTCGATGAGATAATGAAGGCCCAGGCGCCCAAACCGCTGGTTCTGGTAACACCGAAATACGATCGCTTTGGGCCCACACCTGAAATGGACCAAACTGTAGTATCCCTGAAAGAACCCTATGCTGCTTTGAATGCCGCCGAAAATCTTGTCCGTGTTTCTCCCGATATGTACAATCATTTCGACGTTTCCATGCAACGAGTGCTACTTGATGCCATGAATGCGTTCCGTCAGAAATAGGCGTGTGATGCTATAAAAAGGGCGGTAATACATATCTCGGTATTACCGCCCTAATATATTCAGTAGTGTTATATCCGCTATCCCGGGGATATCCAGAAAGCTTTGTCCAAACTGTTATTCGGCCAGTATCCAGCAATTCGGAGGATCCACTAGCGCATCATAAGCATATGCCTCGCCATTTTGCCAGATAAAAGCAGCGCGTATCGCAATGCCTATCGGATTGCTGCCTTGTTGCCAGCCTGAAAGATATGCAATGGCTTCGGGCAGTTTAATGGTCCAGTCAACGTCGAGGTCGGCCGGATGAGGAATTTTGGCACAGTCATTGTATAGCACTTGGCAGGCACTGTCCCATTCCCCGGTACAGCAATAAGAATCCGCAAGAATGACTTCCACATAACAGGGATCTTCAGGACCATAGGGCGCCGGCGCAGTACATTCGGGAATTTCGCCTTCTGGCGTTTCGCCTTCTACTGGCTCACCTTCTATTGGCTCACCTTCTACCGGCTCGCCTTCCACTGGAGTGCTTCCCAGCCCTAGACAAAAGGCCAGATTGCCGGTAATCGGGAAAGGCCCCGTTTCGCCGACACCGAAGTAGGTATCATCACCGTTTACTGTGTTCATCCAGCCGAAAGAGCACCCCGGTGTGCCGCTCTCAAGGCCGACAATGGAAATATAGTGTTCTCCAGCGGCAAGGATCGCGCAATTTGTCAGCAAATCTGCATGGTAACGATAAATGGTTACTTCCTGACCCTTCATGGTGGCGCTGCCAACGTCGGTCTTTGTCATGGTAATATTTTGTACATACTCAGGATCATCAAAGTTATCCTCAAGGTTGACAATGGCTACGGCAAAGGTTTTCTCTGTAGTTACACAGTCAATCCCTCCGGCGTCAACTTCTACCCCCCACCAGGTCATGGAGCAAAGAGTTGTCTCTTCCACTAAGGTAAAATTATCCAAAATAAGGGATACCTGGCCACTTTCCAGCAGGTCAAATTCTAACAATGTGTAATCCGGGGTGTATCCGACGGTGCCCGGTTCGGTGCCGGGCTGTGAAATGACCGCGTTTTCCGGACAAGCAAAACCTGTATCTTCTCCTTCTGCCGGAGGTTCACCTTCCGGAGGAAACTCATCCGGACATACTTCGGCGGCGTCATAACAGCAGTCACCGAATTCTATGCAACCGGCTTCACAGAAACAATCGCCGTCAGGATTACGGCCACCACAATATCCCTCACAGGAAAACTGAGTTTCCCCTTCTATCGGGATCTCCCCTTCAACGGCATATAGACTGGGAACAATGCCGACACATGCCATAAGGATGGCTACGGCTACACACTGAAGCGAAGCGGAAACATTGATACGCATAAGAATCTCCCTTTTGTAGTTTTCTTCCTTTTGGAAGTACGGCAACACTTCAAATCTTTTTCACGGACCAGAATCGGCTTTTCCCGCATCGCCTTAGAGTTAATGCGGTCTATAAAAAATAGCACAATCACCAATGGTTAATTGAAATATACTACCACACGGGTTTCTTTATTGTCAACGTAAAATAGACCTTTTTCGGGGCCAGCGGCATCATTCAGGACCAACTGAAATTGACCTCTAAAACTTTGGAAATCTTGTCTTGCTTTGCGGTGTATCCATGATTGACACAGTCCAACGATAGCGTCCTAATTGCGTGCCATTCGTCAATTGGTCTCGCCAAATTCCATCGGAACCCAACCGGAATTGACACCAGAGGCCTACATTGGTAACGATGGTCAAATTACTAAAAAGCACTTTATAGGATTACCGAACATTCTATTTTTAAGCGATCTCAGTACTTATGATGGACTTGCTCCCTTCAGACACAATAAGTGA
Organism: Candidatus Hydrogenedentota bacterium; assembly: GCA_022706235.1. Lineage (GTDB taxonomy): Bacteria > Hydrogenedentota > Hydrogenedentia > Hydrogenedentales > CAITNO01 > JAAYBJ01. Next base: position 10,419 of record JAKJCY010000048.1, read on the forward strand.
ATAAACCTACTCTACTTAGTGTTACTTTATCTGAAGGATTAGTTTCAAATGGTTAATATTCTGGTTACTATACTCCAAGAGATAATTACCGTTACGGGCCACATGGCGCCTTATTTATTGTTTGGCTTTGGAATTGCCGGTATCTTGCAAGTTGCCATGCCCGATACATGGCTGCAAAAGCATCTTGGTGGTCCCGGTTTAAAGCCCGTATTAAAAGGGGTTCTGTTGGGGGTTCCTCTGCCCTTATGTTCCTGTGGCGTTATCGGTGTTTCCGCATCGTTGCGCAGGCAGGGCGCAAGCCGGGCAGCGGTGACGGGATTCCTGATCGCCACGCCGCAAACCGGGGTGGACTCTATTCTGGCTACCTGGGGATTGCTGGGGCCTGTATTAGGTGTTTTCCGGCCTATAATAGCGTTTGTCACCGGTATTGCGGGTGGCGCCGCAGTATCCTTGGTAGAAAAAAAAGAAGAAGCTTGCACCGGAGAGTACGGCAAGGTTGAAACGGACGGGGGGGGCTGCCCCGTGGGCGGCGAGGTCAAACGTGGTCTGATGGAAGTGTTACGATATGGTTTCGTGGTACTTCCCCGGGACATAGCCAGACCGCTTGCCATAGGTATCGTGCTCTCCGGGTTGATGGGCGCCCTATTGCCTCAGGATTTGCTTGCGCCTTACATTGGCGGCGGTATCCTTGCCATGGTGATGATGGTGGCCATCGGGATACCCCTTTATGTTTGTGCGACGGCCTCGATTCCTCTCGCGGTCGGCTTTATTCATCTGGGTGCTTCGCCCGGTGCCGCCCTGGCCTTTCTGATTGCCGGACCGGCGACTAACGCAGCAACGGTGGCTACAGTCTGGAACTTGCTCGGGAAAAAAGCGTCAATTATTTATGTGGGCACAGTTGCGGTTGGAGGCGTTTTGTCCGGGTTGTTTTTTGACATGCTGGCAAGGTATCTTCCCGCAAGCTTGCATGGACTTGAGCGGATGCATGCGCACGGAGGGGATACGATGGGATGGTTTAACCTTGCCGCTGCCTTCCTTCTGGCGGTTATCCTGTTGTATAGCCGTTACGGGCACTTGCTGAACGGCCGATGGTTCCGCAAACCGGGGCAGTGTCCGTCCCTTGAAGGAGATAAGCGAAGTATTGAATTTGCCGTCTCGGGAATGCGTTGCGAGAATTGCGCCCGTGCGTTGACTCGTGAATTGAAATCTCTTAGCGGAGTGGAGACTGTGGCCATCAACATCGAGAAGGGAACGGCTCAAGTTTTCGGTACCCTGAATGACCCTGAACCGATCCTGCAGGCCGTGCAAAAACTGGGGTATAAGTCATGCGTGCTGGAAAGGGAAATCAGGCCTGTTTGACGCCCACATAAACATGGCAGGGAGGCATGTTTTTCCAGATGGGACCAATTCGCTCAACCCCGGGAAAGGTGGCGGGGAGTTTCCCCTTGAAAAAACGGCGTCCCGGTTTGAAGAGCGGGCTGAAGGCATACGCAAAGGTTACGAAGCGTCCACCCGGGCGCAGTACCTGATAGGTCGCCTCAAGTATTTCGTCCTGGAGTGTATCGGAGAAACGCGACCATGGAAGGCCGGAAACGATGACATCACAGTGGTCGTAACCCGCCTCGCGCAGGTATTTCGCCGTGTGCTGCGCGCCGCCATGAATCACATTTACTCCGGGGCAACGCTTTTTTGTGGCAGCCACCAACACCGGATTGACCTCCAAAGCCATGAAGAAACTGCCGCCGTTCATCTTTCTTTGAATGGCTTCCGTAAAGACACCCTCACCCGAACCATATTCTACAATGATCCCGGCACTGGGCAGGTCGGCGATAGTAGTCACCGCTTTCGCCAGGGCCTTGCTGCTGGGACCCAGTGCGCCCGTCGTCTTGTTTTCCCGTATAACTTCCTTCATAAATGTTATCCAAGGCATGGTCGTATCTCTCCATCGGACTGCAGCAGTACAAAAGACTGGTTGTAAATAAACTAACAATTAAACTTTAAACAATTATGAGATAAAACGACGGGAGTTTTCAAGTCATGGTGTCAATCTCAAATCCGCACCGAAGAAACCGCGTTGTTGGCGTAAGGCCAATAAGGACAAGGAACGTGGAAGCGGCATCCTGCCACTCTGCATCAAGACGGACATGGGGGCCGCAGTCACGATGGAAGCGGCAGGATGCCGTCTTTACGCTCCCGCCCTTCCTTACGTGCGGATTTAGGCCAAGTGCGCATACTGGTTCCGAGCAAGGTCAAAGAAAAACGGCCATTTTCACCTGTTAGGATGGAAATGGCCGTCATGTATAAGACCCCTCAGTCCTTGATACACATCCTGATTCAATTAGCGCGTGTGTTCGGCCCTTGGAAAGAAGTTGCCGCGCGGATTAACCGGCATTGGCTTGACGTGCCCTGTTGGAACGCTGCATAAGCGATGATTTGCGGCGGGCTGCCTGGTTGGGCGGAATAATGCCTTTTGAACAGGCCCGATCGATGGAGGATAGAGCCGCCTTCAATTCGCGCTCAGCCTCTTCCGCCGGTTTGTTCGGGGCCGCCGCGTCCGCAGTTTTTACGAGTGTTTTTACTCGCGACCGTACGGCGATATTTCTCTGCCGCCGTTGTTCATTTGTTACGATGCGTTTCTTTTGCGATTTGATGTTTGCCATTAAAGGGAGTCTCCTCATGGGGGGGGAACGAAAAATCAATCCGATTACCGGATAGTATACCATTTATCAATAAGCGAATCAAAACGCCTTCACCCGGGTTCTACCGCACGTGACTGTGACGTTTCTATTTCAGCACCATCTCATAGGTCGTGGAAAGGGTTGAAGTCGGGCGGGGAAACCGTTATGATTGCTCCCGTTCTTGATAACTCAGGTGTGTAATGTCCTCTTTCGTCCGGGCTAACCGGGTTCACAAAGGCGGGTGGCGTGCATTCCAATTCCGGCAAACGGCGGGCCTTGCAGTCAAGGGCATGGCTGGTCATTCTCCTGAACGCTTTTTACAGCGTTGCGGATGCCCTCTGTTCGGTCTTCGTCAGTGTCTATTTTTATGTAAACAGCCTGGACGTGACCCTCGTTTTCCAGCACTACACCACGTTGTATATCACAACGCCCATCGCTTTTATCGCTGCCGGATGGTATGCCAAAACGAGGGACCGCACCCATGTTTTCAGAATAGGGTTGATGCTTCATGTATTTTACTATGCCCTTTTGTTGTATTTGCGAACCGACGCGGTGCGGTATGTGGTCCCTCTGGGCGTTTTCTTTGGCGTTACTTGGGGTTTTTTTTGGGCAGGCAATAATATTTTCCAGTTTGATTTTAGCACCGGCGGCAAAAGCCGGGAATATTTTCTCGGCCTGATTTCTTCCGTGAGCAATGGCGCCAAGATGGTGGCTCCATTTATAAGCGGTGCCATCATTCGCTCGTCAACCACTCCGGAACGGGGCTACCATCTGGTTTTTTTTCTGGCATTAATGATTTATCTGGCGGCCGTAGCGGTCAGTTTCTTCATTCCACACATCAGGACCCATCGCCCGTTCCGCATCCGAAAGGCTTTGCTACCGCGTAAAGCTCAGCATGACTGGCGTCTTATCATGCTTGCATCGGCGTCCTTGGCGGGTTCGTTCCATATCTTTCATTTTCTTCTGGCTATTCTGATGTACCGCCATGTGGCGAATGAAGCCGCTGTAGGTGGATATGTTTCCTTTCAGGGACTGGTTACCGTGGTCACGGCCTTTATCGTTGGCAAGTATGCCATGCCCCATCTCAGGTCGCGGTTCATGTTCTGGGGCGTGGTCACTCTTGTTGTAGCCGGCGCGGTCCTTTCCTGCAAGATTACGGTGGCGACAATGCTTGTCTTCGCGTTACTGCGCTCCATTTCCCTGCCGTTGTTCGGAATACCGCATACGGCAATTCGCTTCGAAGTTATGCGAAGGGCGGTGGAAGAACCCTCGGAACGGATAGAATATATTTGTGCATGGGAAGTGCCATTAGCCATCGGCCGGATCATCATGATGTCCGCTGTTATGTTGCTATATTATTACGCGGACGATGCGGGCCTTCGCGCCGCTTTTTTTCTCCTTTGTTGTATCCGGATTGTAACCTACCTGCTGGTTCAGCGAGTCTCATTTGTACACCAACCGGAGTTGGCCGACGGCGATGGGTTCCCGGTATTTCATTCGGATATGGGACAGACGGAGCCCTGAACCTGTCGGGGCTGTTTGCCTGGCGTTGCGGCGCTCCGGTTTGAAAAGGCACTACCGGAGGAAAATATGGCGATACGACCGCATGTGCTATTCGCAACTGTTTTCGGCGTTATCGTTTTGCCTTGCCTGTCCGCAAGGGGAGGTACGGATGCTGCCAAGGAGGACCGGGCATATGTACCTGCCCAGGGAACCTATACGGTGGAAATCCTACGGGACCGTTATGGCGTTCCTCATATTTACGGCAAAACGGATGCCGATGTGGCATATGGATTGGGCTGGGCCGTCACTGAAGATGATTTTAAGAATGTAAGTGAGACCCTGCTGATGGCGCGGGGACGGTTTTCCCATCATACGGGGCGTAAAGGGCTTATTTTCGACCTGCTCGTCCGCATGTTCCAGTTTCGCGAAATTGTGGAACGGGAATATGAGAACCAGTTATCTTCGGAAGTTAGAGCGATATGCCAGGCCTATGCCGACGGGTTCAATCATTACGCCGCAACCCATCCTGAACGCGTTCCGGAAGGGCTGTTGCCTTGTACGCCTGTGGACATCGTTACCGGCTTTGTCATGCGTACCCCTTTCTTTTTCGGCATGGAGCGGGAAATCCGAAAACTCATGGGACCCCGCCGTGCGCAAGAAATATCCACGCCTGCCGCCCACAGTGGCGGCTCTTTTTCCGACAGTCGGCCAATTGGCTCGAATACCTTTGCTGTATCTCCCCGCAAGACGCCGGACGGTAAAACCCACCTTGCTGTTAATTCACATCAGCCTTTCGACGGTCCTGTGGCGTGGTATGAGGTTCATTTGAAAAATGAGCAGGGACTTGATATTACCGGGGGCACCTTTCCCGGCGCTCCTGTGGTGCTTCATGGCCATAATAAGGATCTGGGCTGGGCCCATACGGTGAATTTGCCGGACCTTTGCGATATCTACGTATTGGAAATGCATCCTGACGATCCGAACAAATACCTGTTTGACGGGGAATACCATGAACTTGAACGCCATGAGGCCGTCATCAGCATGAAATTATGGGGTAATTTGCGCATACCACTCCGACGGGAAGTGCTTAAGTCCGTGCACGGCCCTGTCATCCGCCGCCCGCACGGGGTGTACGCGGTGCGTTTTGCGGGATACGGGGATATCCGGCAGGTGGAACAATGGTTCCGCATGGGAAAGTCACAGACAATCGAAGAATTTGAAGCCGCTTTGCGGATGCGCTCCATCCCGTCGTTCAATGTAGGTTATGCCGACAGCAACGGCAATATCTGGTATCTGTATAACGCCCTGATCCCTATACGCGACCATCGCTATGATTGGCGAGCCTACCTGCCGGGCACTACCTCAGAAACACTGTGGACGGAGTACCTGCCGTTTGATGCCTTGCCGCAGGTCAAGAATCCAACCGCAGGCTATATTCAGAACTGCAATTCTACGCCTTTCTTAACCACAAGTGGCCCGGATAACCCGAAACCGGAGGCCTATCCGGCAAGCATGGGAATTGAAGGTCCCGAGGTAATGACAAACCGTGCCCAGCGTGCCAACGAACTTTTCGGCGCTGACGACAGTATCACAGAGGAAGAGTTTTACGCTTACAAGCATGACTGGTGCTATTCTGCAAAGTCCAGGGCCAGCAGACTTCGGGATGAAATTCTTGCTTCCGTTGAGGATGAAGACCCTGTCGTTCAGGAGGCGCTGAACGTGTTGCGCGGATGGAATCTCAAAGCAGACCCTGAAAATACCGGAACCGCCGTTGCAGTTTTAAGTATGGAGCCTGTGATTCGCGCGGAGATGTTTGGTAATCCCGTTCCGGACCCCATGGAAAGTTTCAAGGAACGTGCCCGCCAGTTGCACCAGGCCTATGGGCGCGTCGATGTGCCCTGGAAACAAGTCAACCGTCTAGTCCGGGGGGACCTGCAATTGGGCGTGGGAGGGGGACCTGACCTGTTGCGTTGTATCTATGGCGATTGGAATGGCCAGTACCTGAGCGCCATCGCCGGAGATTGCTATGTACTTCTGGTCACCTGGGATGCGAATGGCGAGGTCCATTCGCGCAGTATCCATCAATACGGTGCCGCCACGGAAAATAGCGACCACCCCCATTATGACGACCAGGCACGGCTTTTTGTTAATAGAGATTTAAAACCAACCTTTTTCAAGGACGAGGAATTACAGCCTAATGTGAAAGTCCGGTACCGGCCCGGTGACAACACCTGGAACCTGCTTTTCAAGGGAAGCAGTGACGCGAAGTAATTTCGTGGTAAAAGAATTTTGGGGTGAGGCTCAATAAAAAAACGGCCGTCCGAAAACAGCCGCTTATCAATATACGCTATAATGGGAGAGAAGAGGATTACATCTCATCCAACACCGCGCGCGCTACCGCTTTGGCAAGACGGCGCCGACGCTGCTCGGAAGGCTTCTCGTAGTACTTCACTTCTTTCAGGCGCTGCATGAGCCCCTCCTTGTTGCATTTTTTCTTGAAACGGCGCAGGGCCTTTTCAAAGGGCTCATCTGATTTAACACGAACCTTCGTCACGAATAATCAACCTCCCTCCTGATAGAGATAACAGCAGTAGGACCTCGACCTGCCGGCAAACTCGCGTGACCCGGACATTACTGTCCGCCGTCAGCCGCTCGCGGAATAAAAGGGTTAAAGAATCAGTCAACAATAAAGATTTGTTAATAATAACAATCACCCATAGGTAATGTCAAGTTGTCATTGATGGACAGTTGTCATTGATGGCCGGGTTAATAGTGGCCGGGTCGGCCTTTATACCGATGGAGGAATGGCGGTTTACATGGTGGCGCGGGACAGGCTCCACTTTTCGAGCCAAAGTTAACCGGCATGCAATTCCAGGTTGTGCGGGTGGCTGCTATATAATACTTTTTTCTTAAATGTCATCGCTACCGGTAAGGAGAATCATCATGTCGAACGCATCTTTTGCCTGCGCGGTAAACTGTATGGACGGCCGCACCCAGGAACCGGTGATACAGTATCTGAAAGAAAATCTGCACGTGGACTATGTGGACGCGGTCACTGAACCCGGGCCCATAAAATTCCTTGCCGAGGGGAATATGGTCTGGGTGGATAATATCCGGGCCTGTTGCGATGTGTCCGTTCAGAAACACGGGTCCAGCGCAATTGCCTTGATCGCCCATTATGACTGCGCCGGTAACCCGCAGCCCAAGGAAGTGCAACTCGAACAGCTTCGCGAATCTGTACGCGTGGTGCGGGGGTGGTATTCCGATGTTGCCATTTATGGCCTCTGGGTAAATGAAAACTGGACGGTGGAGGAAGTTTTTATCAGTGTGCCGGAAACAAAATAACGGGTGGCGCCATGGGTGAATTTATATATTCTTTTGTCAGCATCGCTTCCCGTTACCATGATGGAGTCACCGCGCTCTCGGGCATGCGCAGACTTGCCGGAATCATGCATCCTCACGGTGTTCCTGTAACCTGGCTGGTCAGCGTGGATTCCGCGCGTGCGGCGGCGGAAGACCTGACGCGTTGGCACCAGGATTACGGAGATGAGGTGGGAGTGGCGCCGCCGGAGCTGTCTCTATCGCCCGTGGATACCCTGCCCTGTTACGAGGCGCGCCGTGACCGCCTTGCCCGGTTCCGCGATGAAATTCAGCATATCCTTCCCTGGGCGCGCTGTGTCGTGGCTTCCGGACACAGCGACCCCGAGACGGTGCGCATGTGCGCGGAAATCGGAATAGAAGGAATGTGGGGGTTGTGCTGGGAACAAATCGATGTGGACGACCTTACGGACCGGGGGTGCCCTTGGGGCAGTTACTACATGCATCCGGAAGACCGGTTGCGCCCAGCCCCCGGCAAGAGTCTGCTCAGTTTTGAGTGGACCGCCCGGGACCTGCTGAAATCCTTTCACAGCGGCTATGCCAGCCTGTATTCCACTGATCCCAACGATGTGGCCCGGAGCGGTCTCTGTTCCTGGGAAAACATCGACTACTGGAAAGGCTTGGCGGACAATTATATCCGCAACACGCGCTATAACGACCATGTTTTCATGGTGCAACAGCAGGAATCCCATGAAATGGAGATTGCGGACGGCTGGCGCTGCTATACCGGGGAGGACATCCGCGAGGCTTCGGCCATGCTGGACGCCTTTATCCGCCACATCAAGCCCCATGCCGTTATGAAAACGCTGCCGGAAGTCGTGCGCCTTTATAGAGAGCGGTATAAATTTACCCCGTCTTCTTACATGCTGTGGGAAGATACGCCGTTGCCATGCCGCCCGAATCCGGACTATAACTGGAGCAGTTGTGTAGGCCCCTGGCCGAAAACATTTCTATATTTTGACCGGGAAACGCAAATGATGTTTGTGGACGGCAAGGTGGAGCCGATATGTGTACGAAACTACCATCGTCCATGGCGTTACGGCGAGTATTATGCAGAACCGGAAATACCGCGGGTGCAACTGGTCCGGGAAACCCGTTTTACGTGGCGGCGTGAACTCGAAATCAGCATTACCGCTTCCAAAGCTTTGCCTTACGGGGTGGCCTTGTGGAAGGATTACAGCCTGTATCAGATTGGCGAGGCCCCTGGGCTCCTTGAGGGCAAAATACTTCCTCATGAACTGCTGTTCCTCCGCTACAATCTTGAAGAAGGCGAAAACCGTTTTTGCATCGAATTACTGGGAAAATAGACACGAGCCCCCCCCCGCCGGAGTTTCATGAAAGCACTTCGTTTAAATACTGCCCCCGACCGATTGCTGGTGATCGCCGTATTGATGCTGGCTCTGCTGCTGCGCGTTGTCTATCTCCTGGCCAATATGCAGAGCCCGGATTTCCGTTCTCCGGTACTGGACCCCCAGCTGAATGATTATTGGGCCCGGGCACTAATCACGGGAGACTGGACGCCGCCGCCACATGCCGATGATCCCGAAATAGAAACCACACCCTATGGACGGCCCCCCGCGTATCCCTGGCTGTTGGCCGGTATATACCGGGCTGCCAGAGGCAGTTATCTCGCGCCGCGTCTTTTCCAAATTGCGGCGGGTTTGCTGAACATCTTCCTGGTTTTTCTGCTGGGTCGGCGCCTGTCGGGAAATGCTTCAGGGATTATCGCTTCCTTTCTCATGGCTGTATTCTGGGCGGCGGTGTATTTTGAAGGGGAGTTGAACTCACCCGTATGGGAGGCCTGTCTCGCCTTGGGGATGGTTCTCTGCCTGTTGCACTGGACCGATGCAAAAACCTTGCGCTGGCTGGCCGCTTCGGGCCTGCTTCTCGGTGTGGGTGCGCTGATGCGGCCCAATATCCTGCTCCCCGGCGGCGCCATACTGGCCTGGGTCGTCTGGCATGCGAAGAAAGGGGGAGGAAGCACAGGGTCTGTCATCACAACGGTCCCGGTGTACTTGGGATCGGCCCTGCTGATTATTTTTCCTGTCATTATCCGCAACTGGGTCGTCGGCGGGCAGTTCGTGTTTATTTCCTATTATGGCGGGATAAACGCCTATATCGGTAACAATCCCCATTCCGGGGGGACTTCCCCGGAAGTGCCCGACCTGTATGAAATATCGGGCGTGGAGGAATGGAATTGTTTCAACTACCCCAGCATCGTGCGCGGGTTGGCGCGCCACCTGAAGAAGCCCGACCTGGACTTCTCCGGTGCGTCGCGATATTTCTACAAGCGCGCTCTTCTCTTTTGGCGGGAGACCCCCCTACAGGCGATTGCGTTGACTCTGCGCAAGGCGTGGTTGTTCTGGGGGCCCCATGAGATATCGGACAGCAAGGTGATCCACTATGAACGGTTGCATTCAAACTTGCTGTCGCGCCTGCCCCGGTTTTCTCTGCTCCTGGCGCTGGCATTGACGGGACTTGTGGTCTGCGTATTGTCTAATAAATCTCGGGAGAGGATGGATCCTTCCGCGTCAGCGCTGTCGCTGTTATTTGTCGTCGGCTACTTCTTTTCCATCCTTCCCTTTTTCATATCCGAGCGGTATCGTTTCCCTGTGGTGCCGTTTTTACTGCCTTTCGCCGGTTTTGCCGTGGTTCTGGCCTGGGAACGCTTGCGGCAAAGAAAAATAAAAGCGGTCTTTCTCGTTACGCTTGGCTTTATCTTGTGTTACGGGGTAGCGACGTATCCGCTCTTATCCTATGCGCCGGATTATTCCACGTGGTATCTGCACCGTGGCCTGGCACATGCCGCGCAGGGAGATATGCGGGACGCCGAAGCCGCGCTGGAGCAGGCACTACGGGAAAACCCGGACAATGATGAAGCCCACTTGCAGTTGGGGTATATTCACGCGACGCAAGGCCTTAAAGAGGATGCCATGGAGCATTACCGCCGGGCATTGGAGGCGAACCCCAACAATGTTTTTGCCGCCAATAACCTGGGCTACGAGCACTATCTCAAGAACGAGTACCCCGAGGCGGAAAAGTATTACCGGCAGGCGCTGGAACGCTATCCCATATATACCCTTGCCCTGAACAACCTCGGTAATGTGTTATTGCGGGAAGGGCGGGCTGAAGAGGCCCTGGCGTGTTTTGAAAAGGCGCTTGACATCCATCCTCACGACCCTTTTGCCCGGTATAACATCGGGAACGTGCATCTTGAAACCGGGGCTTTTGACAAGGCCGTCGAGGTGTTTCAGCAGGCCTTCGAAGAACAGCCTTTCAATCCGAATATCGCCAATAATCTTGGCCTTGCCCTGGCTCATTCCGGACGGCTCGAAGAATCCATCGCGTGGTTCGAGAAGGCGCTTGGCCTCTCCCGGAATTATCCCCTGGCTCATTTCAACCTGGGCAATGTTTATGGGGATATGGGAGACCTGGATCAGGCGTGTTGCCATTACGAACAGGTGCTCATGGTATGGCCCGAACATGTGGAAGCACGTGAACGTTACCAATTATTATGCGGCAGTTTGCCTATCCCATAGGCATTACGGCACCGATGCGCCCATGGGCTTGCCGAAGTCATTCCTGATTTTCCATTGAGACATCGCCTTCCAAGGTTTCACTTTCCCGGCTTAATTCACGAAGCCCGATCCGTTCAAAGGAAAGGCAGATCATTCCTATGATGACAATGGGGACCAGGTTATAGAGGTGGGCAAAAATGGCGATGGCCCTCGCCGCGTTCAGATTGATTTCCGGCACGACCAGAATCAGCCCGCCGACCACGCCCGCATGGAACGGGCCGATAAAGCCCGGCGGACCGGGGATGCTGATAAAAATGGACAAGAGCGACAGGACGACAAAGGGCGTATACCACGGGACCTCCACATGGAACGCGGCGTAAATGGATGCCTGGGACAAGGCGAACGTGCCCCACAACAGGAGGGATACGCCGGTGGCCTTCGCAAGGTTTTTAAAGGAGGTCAACACCTGCATGCCTTCCGCGAAATGCTCGAAAAGGCGATGCACGAAAGTTGCCAACTTTTTGGAGATGCGTCCCAGAATTGCGTCGGAAAGCGCCAGGAAAAGATTCTTCTTGGCGAATAAAATTACCAGCAGCACCACCCCTGACAACATCACCACGGTCAGCATCGATACCGTGCCGCGAATCATTTCACGGGATATGGCGCCGGAGTACAGGTTGCGGAACTCTTCGGGCAGATAGACGTCTTCGGTGGGATTGAAGACCAGAAGGGAAACCAGGAACACGGCAACCAGCCCGAAAAGGTCCGTAAGCCGGTCCAGCGCCACAAAAGCGACGGTTTTGGGGAAAGGAATATTTTGACTGCGGCTCAGGGTCAGGGCTCGAATAACTTCGCCGATACGCGCCGGCAATACAAAATTACCGAGGAATCCAATTTGTGTCGCGCTGAATAAATGCCAAAAGGAAACCGGTGTCACGGGATTGACAATGTAACTCCAGCGCCAGATACGCACCAAAAAGCCGAGCAGAATAAATACCATGCCCAGCAACAACCAGGCGAGGTTGGCGTCGCGAAGCGCCTTCCATACCTCTCCCCAGTCGGTATCCCGGAAAAGGAACCACATCAGAAAGACGCCGATAATCAGTCCAAGCAGGATTTGTATTTTCTTTTTCACACTATATTACCCGACCCGCTCCCAAAAGGAAACACGGGACCTCTTTGAATTCGACCGCACAAAGCGGCTTAGAAAGCAGTATGTTGTTCACGCTTTAGCGTGCCGGGCTTACAGTAAAACTTGTGGGGTGCGTAAGTCCGGCACACTGAAGTGTGAACAACATACCTTCTTACAATCCTTGACAGAGGACCTTCATGCACGGGGAACAGTATATCAATTCAGACAGAAGAAACGCATCCCCTGTCTGGCTGGCGGTCAGTTTGTCCAGTATTCCTTGTCCAAAGAGCGGTACTGGATGGCTTCGCCGATGTGATGTTCCTGAATGGCTTCCACGCCTTCCAGGTCCGCAATGGTCCGGGCCACCCGTAACACCTTGTCATGGGCTCGGGCGCTGAGCCCCATTTTGAGCACGGCAACTTCCAGCATATTCAAGGCAGCGTCATTGAGGCGGCAATGGCGTCGCAGTGTTGAGGAATCGAGGTAGGCGTTCCAACTTGAAGCGCCGTTTGAACGGGCACGCTGACGGTTGCGGGCCTCTTGCACCAAGTCGCGGACCTCAGCGCTGGAAGGGCCAGAAACGCTTTCGTCGTGCAGTTCCTCGAACCGCAGGGCGGGCACATCCACATGAATGTCGATGCGATCGAGCAGAGGCCCGGAAATGCGCCCGAGGTATCGTTGTACTTCGCCCTCGGAACAGCGGCAGGGCCGCCGGGGATGGGAACGAAAACCGCAGGGACAGGGATTCATGGCGACTACGAGCATGAACCGGCTCGGAAAGGTGATGGAATAATTGGCGCGGCGGATGTGGACCATGCCGTCCTCCAGGGGTTGGCGCAGCACCTCCAGGGCGGAACGGTTGAATTCCGGCAACTCGTCCAGAAATAAAACGCCGTTGTGGGCGAGGCTGACTTCCCCCGGTACAGGGAAAACGGCGCCACCTCCCGTGATGGCAATGGTGGTGGCGGTGTGATGGGGGCTGCGAAACGGACGGTTCAAAATCAGGGACCTGCGTTGCCCGGATAGAGGCGCCACGCTGTACACCCGTGTGGTGTCCAGGGCCTCCTCGAAGGTGAGTTCCGGCAGAATCCCGGGCAGGCGGGACGCCAGCATGGTCTTGCCGGTGCCTGGCGGACCGATCATGAGGATATTGTGGGCGCCGGCGGCCGCCACGGTGAGTGCCCGCTTCACATGGGCCTGCCCTTTTACGTCATTCAGGTCGGGCACCACCCTTCTCGCTTCTTCCGCCACCCGGAAAATATCCGTGCGATGGGGTAGAAGATCGCAAACGCCCTGAAAAAAGGCCTGTGCCGTGTGCAGGTCGGGAACCGGTATGACGTCAACCTCTTGAACAACGCCGGCCTCTTCCGCGTTCATTTCCGGCAGCACAATGCCTTTGAGGCCAAGGTCGCGCGCGGCAATGGCCATGGCCAGACCGCCGCTTACGGGGCGCACGGAACCGTCCAGCGCCAATTCACCCGCCACCAGGTATTCCTCTATCCGGTTTCCGTTCAACTGGTTGCTGGCGCCCAAAATACCCAGTGCAATGGGCAGGTCCAGGGCACTTCCCTGCTTGCGCATGTCCGCCGGCGCAAGATTCACCACGGTATTGCCGCCGGGAAAGCGAAACCCGGAATTGCGTACGGCGGAAATGACACGGTCTTCGCTTTCTTTCACGGCCGTATCCGGCAGTCCGACTACCTTGAACCGGAACAAACCCGGATGTGTATCCACTTCTATGGAGACAGGGAAGGCGTCGATTCCTAATACGGCGCTTGATCGTATGCGCGCAAGCAAGTGCAAGTCCTCCCGTGACGCTTGGTAACGTACATTGACTATTACAACATACAGGGTACTTCATGAACATTGTGTCTGTATTGACGGGTACATTTCAACCTGAAAACGGTGGTTAACGTCGGGAAAGCATGTGAAAAAAAATGCGGCGCCGTACCGTTAAGGTATCGGCGCCGCGGCGTCAATACAGGTTATTTACGTTTGCGCATTACGGTCGCGCCGGTCAGTGAGGTCAACACCGCCGCCAGCGCCAGCGCCACCAGGCCTGCTGCCGGCATGCCGGTACCGATGACCAGGGTAAACATCGGCGACAGGACCGTCTCTTCCAAGACATCATCATAGACTTCACACTGGTATTGTCCCGCGTCCTCTTCGATGATGTCCGTAATCGTATATGTGGCATCGTTGGCATCAGGAATCACCTCCAACGCTTTGTCCGGGGTATACCGGTACCATTGGAAGGAAAGGGCGCCGTCAGCGCCGGATACGACGACTTCAAAGGTAACGGAATCGCCTATGGGTCGCTCGAAGTAAACCGGGTCAGCGGTAACCACCAAGCCTTCGCCTTCGCCTTCCACGGGCTCACCTTCGCCTTCGACCGGCAGCTCACCTTCGCCTTCGACCGGGGGCTCACCTTCGCCCTCTACCGGCGGTTCACCTTCGCCTTCGACCGGGGGCTCACCTTCGCCCTCGACCGGGGGCTCACCTTCGCCCTCGACCGGTGGCTCACCTTCGCCCTCGACCGTATCGTCCACCACAGTTACTTGGGCTGTGCATTCCGCAAAAAGACCTGCCGCGTCCAGGACACGCAGCGTAACGCTCTGCACTCCCACATCGCCCGCGCCATAGGTAATGCTCGCGGCGCCATTAACCAGCATGGAGGTGATGGCGCAGTTGTCCGAACTGCCGTTATCAATATCACCCGGTACCAGGGTCGGTGAACTCAGGTAGACCGTCGCATCCTTGCACGCCGCGATGGGAGCGACATTATCCACCACCGTTACCGTCGAAGTGCATGTGGCCGTGTTGCCCGTACCGTCCAGTACCGTCAGGGTCACCGTGTTCGCACCCAGGTCGGCGCAGGTAAAAGTACGGCTCGGCGCGCCGTCTATCTGATAAGAAAGGCCGCCGCAGTTGTCCGAGCTGGCGAGATTGAGCGCTGAACCCGGAATGGTGGGCGAACTCAGGTTCACGGTGACACTGCCCCGGCACCCGGCTACCGGCGGGATATCATCCACCACGGTTACGGTGGCCGAGCATTCATCGAAATTACCCGCTGCATCCCTGACGCGCAGGGTAACAGTGTTCGCGCCCAGATTCGCGCAGGTGAACGTCCGGCTTGCCGCGCCGTTGATCAGGCGCGAGGTAATGCCGCAGTTATCCGTGCTGCCCCCGTCTATCGCCGAGGCGGCAATGGTTGGCGTGCTGAGGTTGACGGTAACGTTTTTACATACGGCAACAGGCGGCACATTGTCCACGAAGGTCAACGTCGCGGGACATTCATCGAAGTTGCCGGCTCCGTCTTCCACGCGCAGCGTGACCACCTTGGACGGCATATCCGCGCAGGAATAGGTCTGGCTTGGCGCGCCGTCTATCAGCAGGGTTGTAATGGTGCAGTTATCCGTGCTGCCGCCGTCAATATCCGCCGCGGCGACGGTCGGCGCGCCGAGGTTGACCGTGAGGTTCTGGCACACCGCGTTGGGCGCTATGTCGTCCACGACCGTAATGGTTGCCGTGCAGGTGTCTTCATTGCCCGCCGCGTCGGCCACCGTCAGGGTCACCGAAGTGGATGGCATGTCGGCGCAGGTGAAGGTCCGGTCCGCCGCGCCGTCTATCAGCCAGGAGGTAACCGCGCAGTTGTCCGTGCTGCCGCCGTCAAGGGCCGTGGCGGCCAGCGTGGGGGCGGTAAGATTAACCGTGACATTCTGGCACGCCGCGGTGGGCGGGGTATCGTCGGCCACCGTCAGCATAGCCTGGCAGGTCGCCGGGTTGGCGCTTTCATCGGTTACAGTGATTGTAACGGTATGGTCTCCGATGGCAAGCAGGCTCCCCTCCGTTGGAGACCATACCATTACACTTACTGTAACCGATGAGAGCGGCAACAGTAAG
>JAKJCY010000490.1 GCA_022706235.1 Candidatus Hydrogenedentota bacterium
GGGGCAGCACCGCGGACAGGTTCAACGAGATGTACTTCGGAAACAAAGGGGAAAGAATGTGTTTGTAAAAAACCAGTTCACAAATAAAGACCACTACCGCCAGCAGTACCGGGACCGGCGCCAGGTGCGGCGCCACCCAGTACAGGGGCAACGCGCACAAGGTCAGCAGGGAACATACCCATGGCATGGACATGAAGGCTTTCCGGGCAACGGGGAAGGATTCCAGAACCGCCTTCAGCCCGGCTGTTTCCATCTCCTGTTTCAACTGTTCCTGGCAGGCGCGTTCGCCCGGGCTGCCCGGCGGGCGTTCCCCGTGACGCTCAATAATAGCGCCGATGGAGGTCTTGATGATACGCGCAAGGCGGGCCGCTGTTTCCTGTTCCAGTTTTTTTGTCATACGTTATGTTCCTGGGGTGACCCGTTCATGCGGGAATGGTTTGTTCCTCTAGTTACAAAATTCTATTTTGTAACTCACTCTCTCTTGAAATTCTATTTACCATCTTCGAAGTTGGCTTCAATGGTGCGCATTTCTCGTCGTTATAATCCATGCGTAGAGGGTTCCCAAATAGGAATTTGGGAAC
>JAKJCY010000491.1 GCA_022706235.1 Candidatus Hydrogenedentota bacterium
TTCAGGATTTCGTTTATCCTTGTTCACAAGCCCTTTCAAATCTCCCTCGACACGGAATGTGAACACCCGGTCCGGGTCCAGATACTGCCGCGCCACGCGCAGCAGGTCGGCCAGGGTCACCCGGTTGATGGCTTCAAAACGCCCGTTGACACGGGCCGTATCGCCTTCGAGGACCGCCGCACTGCCCAGGGCGCGCGCCTTGTTGGCGACATTGAGGCTTTCCATCACCAACTGGCTTAGCATCTGGTTGCGGGCCTTTTCCAATTCGTCGGGATGCACCACCCGTTTGCGGATTTGTTCGATTTCCCTTTTCAGTGCAGCCAGCGCTTCCTCCAGGCGCTTTTCACCCGGGGGAACGGCGGCCCCCAGCGCCAGCATGCCCTCCTGCTCAAGACAGACATTCATGCATTGTACGCCGACGGCCAGTTCCTTTTCCGCTACCAGGTGCCGGTAGGCGCGGCTGCTGTTGCCGTCGCCCAGGATGGTCGCCAGCAACTCCAGCGGGACACGATCCGGATGGGCCAGCGGCACCGTCCGAAACGCGAGGGCCGCCAGCGGCAGCGGGGCATTATCGATTGAC
>JAKJCY010000492.1:0-305 GCA_022706235.1 Candidatus Hydrogenedentota bacterium
GCCGGGATGCACTAACATCCCAAAGAAAGATTTGGAAGCCTTCCTGGAAGAAGAGGGTGGTGCTTGTCGAATAGAATACAAAAGACGTAAAAAACAGCTGGAGGAAGAGGAAGAATATCGTCGTTTAAAATTGCAGGAAGAAATTGATCGCGGACGAGAGGAACTACAGGAAACCGCGAGACACATAAAACAAGAGATGAAAATAACAACCGCCGGGGCGCCTAAAAAAAAAGTTACAGCCAAAGAAGGATGCTGGGGATGCGGATGCCTTGTTTTGGGCCTTATCGTGCTTGGCGCCCTGGCGG
>JAKJCY010000492.1:342-578 GCA_022706235.1 Candidatus Hydrogenedentota bacterium
CCCTGTAGAAGGTCAAAAATACAAAACGTGACTATAGAAGATTAAAGATATAAGATACACCCAAACGATTACACTTTTTTAGTTGCCCTGCCAACTGAAAAACTTCGTTGGACTAAACGCAGGCGAGAAGACTGAGCAACAAAGGGGAAACTGTGAACCAACTGGGACAATATAAAATCCTCCGCAAACTGGGTGCGGGCGCCATGGGCGAGGTGTATCTGGCGGAGCATGTGAGG
>JAKJCY010000493.1:0-240 GCA_022706235.1 Candidatus Hydrogenedentota bacterium
CTCGTCCTTGGTGGCGGTCAGCTCGCCGTTCTCCCAGCTCCACACACCCTTCGGATAGACCGCGTCGGACAGGTCCTTCGCGAACAGGTCCTTCCAGTCCGCGGTGGATTCGGGGTGTTTGGGGGCCTCCGCGGCCCACGCCGCCACCGCAAGGATCCCCCCCGCAAGCGCCATCAGGCAGGCAACCGGTTTCTTGGACATGACTCGCCGCTCCTTGTTTGCGCCGTCCGCGGGGTTCAT
>JAKJCY010000493.1:338-576 GCA_022706235.1 Candidatus Hydrogenedentota bacterium
TCAGAGCTGCGCCCGGTTTACCAGGGCGGCGCACTCGGGGTAATCCCAGGGGATGTCGGGGTAGTCCTTCCACATGGTGACGTCGCGGGTGAGGAGGCCGTACATCTCGGGGCGGCGCTGGTGCATGGTGCGCAGGTGCTTGCGTTTCCAGCGGAGCTCGGCGAGATTGATGACGGCGGTGACGGCGGCGTCGCCGGGCTGCTTGAGGCGGGGGTGCAGGCGCATCTGCTCGGGCGGG
>JAKJCY010000494.1:0-307 GCA_022706235.1 Candidatus Hydrogenedentota bacterium
TTCGTGTCGTTTGACCAGTACATGCAGGGCGAACGCAAGCTGCCCAAGGACGCCTCCATGCTCGCGCAGGTCCGGGCCTTCCGCCAGCGGCCCTCCAAGACCATCAACGAGACGCGGCGGCTCGTGGACTACCTCATGACGCACCCGCAGGTGGACCCGCAGCGCGTCTACCTGGTCGGCGCGAGCTACGGCGCCATCACCGGCAGCACGGTCCTCTCCTTCGACAAGCGCATCCGCGCCGGCGTGCTGGTCTACGGCGGCGGCAACATCCCCAAGATGCTCGACGCCCCCCTCATCCGCAAGGAGG
>JAKJCY010000494.1:344-574 GCA_022706235.1 Candidatus Hydrogenedentota bacterium
AGCCGAAGAAGGTCACCTGGTACGAGTCGGACCACATCGGCCTCGACATCGAGAACACCAAGCAGGTCCTCCGCGACGCCCTCCAGTGGCTGCTGGAGCAGGACGACTCGTTCCGCACCCCGGAGCAGAAGGTCAAGGAGCTTCCCCCCTTCGAGGTGGAGTCCTAAGGCGCGGCGCTTCGGCGGCCCTTTTCGGAGGGCCGGAGGCCTGCGCCCGCGGCGCCGGGTATA
>JAKJCY010000495.1 GCA_022706235.1 Candidatus Hydrogenedentota bacterium
TTTCTTCCCGATTCCATCAACGATGATACTGAGGATACGGACGGGGATGGACTGAATAACCTTGAGGAGTTCAGAAGGGGATTGGACCCGCGTTCTCCTGTTGCAACGTATTATGTGGATAAGAAAGGGAGTGATACGGAGGGAGACGGTTCCTCCGCACAGCCCTGGCAGACTATTGGATTTGCACTCTCTCATATGCCTGAAGCCTTCGCTGAAATTCCTATGATTCTCTATGTCGGCGAGGGCACCTACAATGAACAGGTTATTTTTCGCCCGGCTACACATATCATTGGCGCGGGGATTGGCAAGACTTTCTTACAGTATTTTGATACGGAAGAAGAGGAACATTTTGTAGTCCAGGCAGCCCCGAAAACAGCCCTCAGCAACTGTACCGTGACGTTGCCGCAGCCGGTCTCCGTGAATGTAACCTTGATTCGGGTTACTGATGTGGATATCAAGATATCTGATTGCGAGGTGGATGGCCTGAACAGTCCCTATAGTTGCGGCATTGCTATCACGGGACCAGGCTCTTCCCCTTCAGACATTCGCTACACCACCATATGGCGTGTTCAA
>JAKJCY010000496.1 GCA_022706235.1 Candidatus Hydrogenedentota bacterium
ACAGGCGTTTTTATACCCTCAAGAATGGATTCACGCAGGAAAGGAATAGAAACAAGATATAAGGTCTCCTGAATGGACTGCCAATCTTCTTCCGCAACCAATAAAGCCGAACGAACACCGCTTACAATCTGAATGGGTTCGTGCGATTGCGCAACCTGTTCTATCAGCGCAGACAGATTATCTTGTGCCATATCAGTGGATATGCTGTTCATAATAAATCCTTTGTGCACTGCGGCATTGGGCCACGACATACTATTTTACGCCTCTGCCACCCTGTAACCAAAACCGGAGCGATTCCACTATCACGGAGCAAGCCGCCTCGCCAATGATCACGGGCAGCCAGTTTACTAGGGTGGCCGTGAGAAAGTAGACGCCTTCGGATTCGACGATGGTGTACCGGGAACGCATGAGGATAGGATAGTGGAAGCGTTCGTATACCTTCAAGGCAGTATGCGTGTACTGCAGGCCCGGGGGATATGGCGGGGAAGAGGAAATGGAATTTCAAGAGAGCCGCGCACCCCGGCGTACCGGGGGTATTAGTGAAAAGAAACTTTTACGATTACGAGCACGATT
>JAKJCY010000497.1:0-242 GCA_022706235.1 Candidatus Hydrogenedentota bacterium
GGCCACGAGCTCGCGGGCTATGGCCGCGCCCAGAAAGCGCGTGCCCCCGACAATCAGCACGTGCATACCAACC
This sequence comes from Candidatus Hydrogenedentota bacterium, assembly GCA_022706235.1. Taxonomy (GTDB): domain Bacteria; phylum Hydrogenedentota; class Hydrogenedentia; order Hydrogenedentales; family CAITNO01; genus JAAYBJ01. The sequence goes on from JAKJCY010000497.1 coordinate 74, forward strand.
CTCCCGCGCAACCGGCCGTGTTACGCCCGGTACAGGCTGTGGCCGATGCCCATGGCCGCGCGAACCGCCTCGACCGTGTCCAGCGCTACGGGCGTGACCTTCTGTGCGTTCCCGCGCAGAAACTCCTCGACCGTCTCGCGCGTATTGCCGGGCGCGTGATACTTTTCGA
>JAKJCY010000497.1:305-571 GCA_022706235.1 Candidatus Hydrogenedentota bacterium
TGAAGGCCGACACATACTCCGCCAGCGTGGTTTTCAGTGTGCCGTAGAACTTCTCTCCGCGGCGGTATTTCCCCACGAAGTCCAGGTAGACCTCTTCGGGCGCCAGCAGATGCAGCAGGCGGTACAAGGCGCCCACGCTGTTGGGCATCCGCGGAATGACGTCGTCCGGATGGTTGCTGTCGGTGCCCAGGGGTTCGGGATCGGTCGTGGTGGGCACCGATTTGATCTTCTTCAGCACGGTGGCGGCGTCATCGAGCAGGTCGAGC
>JAKJCY010000498.1 GCA_022706235.1 Candidatus Hydrogenedentota bacterium
AAGTCCGGCGAGGCGCTTCCGAGAATGAGAAAACGTGCGCGAAGCGGCTTGCGGTCGGCGAGGACCCGCAACAAGGGGAATAGGTCGGGACGGCGCTGGATTTCATCTATCACGATCAGCCCCTTGAGGGGGCGTAATGTCGTGTCCGGTTCGGAAAGACGCGCAAGGCTTGCCGGGTCCTCAAGGTCAAAGTAGTTGAGCGACTCCACGGGAACGAAGTGTCGCGCCAGCGTTGTCTTACCGCATTGGCGCGGTCCCAGCAACGCCACGATGCGGCTGCGCTTCAGTGCCGTTTGAATGCGTTTGCTGTCAATCGTGCGGTGTATCATGCGGATAGTATATACCATGAATATCCTGCAGTCAATACGGGATATTCATGGTATGGGTTCCTGTGGCAGCATACTCAATTACATACTCATTTGGGCCACGTATTTGCTTGATAAGGAAAGGTTTACGCCCACCAGAAATGCAATTGCTTCAGACGGCTAAACCGTAGCCAAAATCAATTTCGCTGACAATTAATTATGAGTTCTGTTTATTACCAAGAGGAGCGTTATGTTCTGGTTTAGT
>JAKJCY010000499.1 GCA_022706235.1 Candidatus Hydrogenedentota bacterium
TTTTATCGCGGAGGGGTTCAGGGAACAGGAGTTCCATTTCGCCACCGAAACTTAAAACCCAGGCTACAGTTTCTTTTTCACTGGTTGAGGAAAACTCAAGCGTCAGGCCGCCATCTTTTGCATAAACGATGGACTGGTCATCGCTCCATATGCGTTCGCTGACATAGAGCGCTGCAACGGGGCTTACACGAACCTGCACGCGGAATGGTTCTCCCTGGTTGAGACCGAAGGAACCGGCAAACTGGCGGGCCTGCTTCTTAATTCGGATGGCTTTGAACCGTACTTCGGAAGTCGCTACTGCGCGCATGCGATGAACGGCCAGCAACATATCCTTCGCGTCCTTCGGCGTGTCCAGCATGTTCGCCGGCCGGACGCGCAGGTAAAGGCTTTCATGAAAAACAATCATCTGGTAGGGCGCTACCGTATAAAGATGCGGCTCTGCATGTTTCGGGCTGATATAAATAATGTCGCACAGGCGGTGTTCACGAATGGCCCGGATGAGGTCGGTAATGATAAATTCTTTGTTGGAGTAATCAATCATTCCCTTGGGTTTCACAAGCGTGT
>JAKJCY010000049.1:0-19194 GCA_022706235.1 Candidatus Hydrogenedentota bacterium
CGGAGTTACGTCGGTTCTCCCATACGGCATTTGTACCAATGTGACGCAACCCCTTTGGGGTAAACCGGAATTGGGGGAACTTTCCAACCCAGGGTAGCGGGGTACCGCAACCCTGGGCTTTGTTCCTAAATCCCGTTGGGATATTAATTTCAAACATTCGTTTTATCCGCTACTATTCATTGCCAAAAGATGTGGGTAATGACAAGAGTGCAACTTGGGAACGAGGCGCAAAAACTGTACTTTGCGACCCCCGTGCACACCAGCGGATCCTTAGGGATAGCCGGTGGCGTGCACACCCCACAACGTGTGTCTTGGTCTCGTTACGAAATTGTATTTCGTAACGCAAGTGGAGGCGAAGTTGTACTTCGCTCCCCCAGCCGGATGCGCTGATTCGGGCGATGACCCCGGCCTTTGCGAAATAGAATTTCGCGCCCAAGTGCGTTCCCAAGTGCAACTTGGGAACGAGGCGCAAAAACTGTACTTCGCGCCCCCTGTGCACACCAGCGGACCCTTAGGGATAGCCGGTGGTGTGCACGCCCCACAACGTGTGTCTTGGTCTCGTTACGAAATTGTATTTCGTAACGCACTTGAGGCGAAGTTGTACTTCACGACCCATGCTGGATGCGCCGATTTGGGTGATGACCCCGGCCTTTGCGAAATAGAATTTCGCGCCCAAGTGCGTTCCCAAGTGCAACTCTTGTCATTACCCACATCTTTCCCTTCAGGATACGGTATTGAGATGACGATGTATGTATTCATTCTAATTCGCTTTCAAAACGAGACTAAATATGTTATACTGGTCTCATGGCCAGACCAAAACGAATTGATCAAGAGCTTGTGCAGAAAGCTCAGAGCGTTGTCGCCAAGACAACGGATCTGCAGGAGTTGCGTGAAGCGCAGTCCATTCTTCTTCCGGCGTTGCACGGCATGACGCTTGAAGAAACGGCCTCGCTGCTTGGCGTGAGCCGGGCCACTGTTCACCGGCTGCAAACGCGTTTCCGACAGAAGAGCCGTGGAACCTATGTGGTCAAACTACATGGTGGTCGCAGGCGCGTCAACATGAGCCTTGAAGAGGAACGGGCTTTCTTGGCGCCATGGGCGGAACAGGCGAAGGAAGGAGGCGTGCTGGTCGTATCCGTCATGCGCGCCGATTTATCCCAACGCTTGGGCAGGCCGGTCAGACCCTCGGTCCTCTATCGACTGTTGGCCCGGCATGGTTGGCGTAAGGTCGCGCCGGACACGCGCCACCCCAAGACCGATCCTGCTGTGCAGGAGGACTGGAAAAAAAACTCCTGGAGGCGCTGGATTCCCTGCTGAAGCCAGAAGAAGTGCGTGGGCGCAAGGTGCGGATCATGTTTCAGGATGAGGCCCGTTTCGGACGGATGGTGCGCATTCGGCGCTGCTGGTCGCCCGCGCCCCTGCGGCCCACAGTGCCTAACGGGTACGAACGCCAATTCGTCTATGTCTACGGCGCAGTAAGTCCCATCGAGGGCGAGTTGGATTGGATGATCTGCCGGGAGATGAATACGGAACGGATGAGTTGCTTTCTGGAACAGATTCGTTCGGCACATCCGGACGAATTTATACTCATGGTGGTGGACGGTGCCAGTTCCCACAAATCCAAGGAATTGTCCTGCCCGGAGAATATACGCTTGGTTGCGTTACCGCCCTATTCCCCCGAACTGAATCCCCAAGAACATGTCTGGGATGAATTGCGCGAAAAGGAATTTCCCAATCGAGTGTTTAATGAACTGGCCGCCGTGGAACGACAGTTACAGACAGGATTAGCCCGCATGTGCGCTGACTCGCCCGGACTACGCAGCCTCACGGCTTGGCCCTGGATTATTAGTCTCAACTTGAACGCGATTTAGAATAAACCGATGGAAGCCTCTATGACGCCGGGGGAAGGTTTTTCTACGGGAGTTCTGGATACCCGGGGGGGGCCTGTTCGCGTAGGTGCCATGATATGTTTCGACAGGGAACATCCGGAAAGCGCACGCATTCTGATGCTCCAGGGCGCTGAATTGGTGCTTACCCCCAATGCCTGCCGATTGGATACGATGCGGCTTGACCAGTTCAAGGTGCGTGCCTGGGAAAACGCGATGGGCGTGGCCATGGCCAATTATCCCGCACCCGTGTGTAATGGCTGTTCAACCGCCTATGATGCCAACGGCACCTGCCTCGTTATTGCAGACGAAAAAGAAGGCTTGTTTATGGCTTCTTTTGATATGGACGCCATCCGGGAACGCAGGTTAAAAACCATCCATGGAAACGCGTATCGACGTCCTCATCGCTATGGTCCGCTCCTTCATTCGGAACAGGATGATATCTGGCAACGTATCGACGGCAACGGTCAGCCGTATAAACCCTCCACGCGTTGAATCAAATGCCCTGTATGACTGATGTCAGGAACACGCGCCGGGGATATCGCGACGCTTATTTTAAAGGTGGCGGGGGAGAGCCGGACTCGGGATAAGGACCCAAATCCGCACGTAAGAAACCGAGTTGTTGGCATAAAGCCAATAAGGACCAGGAACGTAGAAGCGGCATCCTGACGCTTTGCATCAAGACGGACATGCGGGCCGCAGTCACGATGGAAGCGGCAGGATGCCGCTTCTGCGTTCTCGCCATTCCTTGCGTGCCGATTTGGAAAGGATGCCCGTTGCCTCGTTGCCTTGATTTAACCAACTTTCTTATGTTATACTAAATGAAGAAGTTAGATGTTTCCGAGTCTTCTCACGTTCCTTTAACAGAGTGATTTCAGGGCTGATAAAGAAATCACAAGTATTCTGATCGAGGATCTATTAATATGGCACGTGTAATATGGCACTACCAGTTGAACAAGCAGGAGCAGCGACTTTGGGAACGTGAAGAGCTGCGTGGATGGCGTGAGGCCATGCAAGGGTTTGTTGAGGATGAAGCCCGTGAACAGGGCTTTACAAAATATGCCATTTACAATCTTGACAATATACTCATATTAAAAGACTCCGTGTCTTCTTCGGGTGAATCCGAGGATAGTGATATTTAAATCTTTATATGCTTGATAGTATCGAGCATTAAAAGCGTATTATTGGTGCCCAGAGAAAATAATTGTTGGTACCCCCAATAGGGAAGGGGATGTTTGGGGAATATGGGGATTAAGAGGGGTTGGGCGTTTTAGGTGTTAACACCACCATATTGTTACGATGAACCACCTCATCGAAATCTTTGCGTCCCAATATGGACGCGATGGCGGAACTTTTCCTTCCTTGAATAGCGCGCAGCGCTTCGCTGTCATAATTCACCAGTCCCCTCGCGATAACCTCACCTGAATCGTCAATAATGCGAATTGCCGCCCCGGAATTGAATTTACCTTCAACGCTTGTCACACCGGCCGGTAGCAAACTCTTGCCATGTTGAACCAGCGCATTGCGTGCTCCTTGGTCAATTGAAACGGCACCGGAAACTGACCGCCCGAAGGCAATCCATCGTTTTCGCTGGGACAGGATTTCTTTTGCGGGGAAAAAACGGGTCCGGGCGGCTTCCCCAGACAGGATCCGGTGGAGAACCTGCTCCTGGGTTCCGGAGGTAATGATACAGTCCACCCCGGCGGCGGTGGCAATCTTGGCGGCTTCGATTTTGGTGCGCATACCACCCGTGGAGGCGATGCTGCCAGCGCCGCCCGCCACGGCTTCGATGTCCGGCGTGATGTGTTTAATGTCCCGGATTAATACTGCCCCGGCATCTTCTTGAGGGTTCCGGTCATACAGCCCCGCCACATCGGTCAACAGGATAAGCAGGTCCGCGTTTATCTTGGCGGCTATTTTCGCGGCCAGGGTATCGTTATCGCCGAATCTGAGTTCTTCCGTCGCCGTGGAATCGTTTTCGTTGATAATAGGCACCACGGTGCCGAGAGCAAACAGGGTGTTCAGTGTGTTCCGGATGTTCAAATAGTTTTGTCGGGTGTCCAGGTCCGCCTGCGTCAACAAGACCTGGGCGGTGGTGAGGTCTCCGCCATAAGCGCGGAAAAGCGTTTCATAATAGTGCATCAGCCTCGCCTGGCCTATGGCGGCGACAGCCTGTTTTTCCGGAAGTAACACGGGACGTTTTTCCATCTTGAGGGCGTTCATACCGCAGCCGACCGCGCCGGAACTTACGATGACGATGTCCATCCCCCGGGCGTGTTTGAGGTCACAAACCTCTTTTACGAGGTGTTCAAGCACATGCCCTTCAAAACCGAGTTTGCCGGCAAGCAGATTGGTGCCTATTTTGACGACCATACGTTTAATTTGTTTTGAAGAAATCTTCATAGATCAAAGGGGCTCCGGTGTTACATGCGTTTTGCGTGCTCCCGAGTAAGAAAGGGTCTTTGTCTTTGTAGGTCACCAGGAACACGGCACGCTGATTATGGCAGTATTTTGCCACAAAAGGCTCCGCAAGTTGTATATCATAAGGGCCTGAATGGCGGAACTATATGCGGAGGATGCCCGATTATGGTTATGGTCATCGGGTCTATGATAAAATTGCAAGCGAGTTATCTCAGTGTATGAATCCGTTGATATTCATCCTGCGGTGTGCCGGAATCTTTCCGGTCAGCGGGAGGGTATCCTTATCAGGCAGGTTTTAAGGAATTCCGTTTCTACAGGGATAGGGTGCCGATATGTCAAGATCATGGGCATTTATTTGGTTCTTGGTGCTAATGGCCGTGTTGGTTGTTCAGCCCGTCTACGGGCGGGATTCCGGGCTTACGCTGACTCGTGAGGCCGGATTTAAGGGGCCGCATCAAATTGAGGTGCGCCTTTCCATTACAGGAGACGAAGGTGCCGTAATTGACCTATTGGCCTTGGGGCTGGAAGAAGTGCTGCCTGAAGGGTGCGCTTATAACGGTTTGTATGAAGAGTACTATGGAGCGGCGGGAAAGAATCCATCGGGCGAAAAAAATGTGGCCGTCAAGGATTGGGGCGATCGCGTGGAGTTTTATTGGATTCAAATCCCGGTGTTCCCTGTGAAATTGGTGTATGGTTTGAATGTCAATATCTTTAATTCTTCGCAAACCATTTCAGGCGCAATGTATGCCTATACCGAGCAGGAATGGTTTAAGACAGATTCACCGGTTACGACCGTTAACGCGATAAAATGTCTCACGGTCGAGCGCGAGGTTTTGGAAAATCCCTATATCCAGGGTCAGACAATGGCCGTAAAACTTCAAATCGACAGTCTGTGCGAGGAGCCCGTTTCGGTTTTGCAGGTTGTGGATGATTCCGGCATGGATTGGGTCCTTAAATCCGCGGAGGTCAGCTATCCCGGATGGGGCGGTACGCCTCCCCTGGTGGATTTACCCCAAGCTGGATCAGTCGGTCCCTTTGAATTTACCTGGGACGAGACGCCCCCCGTATTTCCCTTGCTGGTGACGTACGTGATGGATATACCCCTAACCGCTGCAGCGCCGGTGACCCTTCAAGGACAGTTATTTTACGCGTTGTCCGGTACTGAGATAATAGATTCCCTTCCTTCCGTCACCCTTGAAGCCGAAGCACCGGTTGTTGAAGGGGAAGGCGAGACCGTTATTGAAGGCGAAAATGAAGGCGAACTCCAGCAGACCGCTTCGATTTCCGGCGTGGTGCGTAATGCCGATACGGGATTACCGCTGGCGGATGTTATGGTTTCCCTGAAGCCCGGGGCTTATCAGGATGTCACGGGGACACTTGGTGTGTTTTCATTTGCGGGGATTACTGTCGGCGCCTATACCTTAACCGCGACAAAAGAAGGCTTTGACGGTTATAGCGCGGGTATCACCCTGGCTTCGGGCATAAATTTAAGGGATATTCAATTGGAACCTCGCGCCGTCGAGGGAGAAGGCGAGGGTGTTGTTGAAGGTGAAAATGAAGGTGAACCCCAGCAGACTGCCTCTCTTTCCGGCGTGGTGCGTAATACCGGTACAGGGCTGCCGCTGGCGGGAACGGTCCTGGTATTAACGCCCGGCGACCTTCAGTTTACAACCGGGACTCTGGGTTTCTTCTCCTATGCCGACCTGGTACCGGGGGCGTATGTCCTGGCGGCAACTCGGTCGGGGTACCAGCACTACAGTCAGGCCATTGTCCTTGCGCCGGGTATTAATCTGCTTAATGTTTCATTGACGCCGCTTGTTCAGGAAGGTGAATTGGAAGGGGAAGTTGAAGGTGAAGTTGAAGGTGAGGGTGAGGGTGAACCCGAAGGGGAAGCGCCGCAACTGGGTTCACTTTCCGGCGTGGTGCGCAATGCTGTCACAGGATTGCCCGAATCGGATGCGCTGGTTACGGTCATGCCGGGAAACTATCAGGCGACAACGGGAATACTGGGTACATTTCTATTTTCCGACTTGGCCCCTGGGACCTATGCGCTTAAGGTAACAAAAACGGAATTTGCCGACTTCAATCTGGATGTGGAAGTCACGGCGGGTATTAATTTACAGAACATTCTGTTGCAACCTGTTGCTGCTGAAGGTGAAGGTGAAGATGAAGGGGAAGGGGAAATGGAGGGCGAAACCGAGGGTGAGCCCCAGCCGACGGCATCTCTTTCCGGCGTGGTGCGCAATGCTGTCACAGGATTACCCGAATCGGATGCGCTGGTCACGGTCCAGCCGGGTAACTATCAGGTGACAACGGGCATACTGGGTACATTTCTATTTTCCGACTTGGCCCCCGGAACCTATGCGCTTGAGGCAACAAAAACGGAATTTGCCGACTTCAATCTGGATGTGGAGGTCACGGCGGGTATCAATTTACAGAACATTCTGTTGCAACCTCTTGCTGCTGAAGGTGAAGGTGAAGGAGAAGGGGAAGGGGAAATGGAGGGCGAAACCGAGGGTGAGCCCCAGCCGACGGCGTCTCTTTCCGGCGTGGTACGTAATGCCGATACAGGGTTGCCTCTGGCGGAAACGGTCCTGGTCCTCACGCCAGGCGATTTTCAGTTCACAACAGGGACACTGGGTTTCTTTTCTTATGCGGACCTGTTCCCGGGCACCTATGTCCTGACGGCAACACGGTCCGGCTATCAGGAATACAGTGAATCCGTTGTCATTGCCGAAGGTATAAATCTGCAGAACGTTTTATTGGAGTCCCTTGTGTCAGAAGGTGAATCCGAGGAAGAAGGTGAGGGCGAGGGCGAACCCGAAGGGGAAGCGCCGCAACTGGGTTCTCTTTCCGGCGTGGTGCGTAATGCCGTCACAGGATTGCCCGAATCGGGCGCACTCGTCACGGTCCAGCCCGGCGACTATCAGGATACAACGGGTGCCCTGGGCACGTTTTCGTTTTCCAATCTTTCCGTGGGGACGTACGCAATCACGGTGAAAAAGACGGACTTTACCGATTATACCCTGGATGTGGACGTTCTGGAGGGTATTAATCTGCAGAATATTCTGTTGCAGCCTGTTGCTGCCGAAGGTGAAGGTGAAGGAGAAGGGGAAGGGGAAATGGAGGGCGAAACCGAGGGTGAAGGTGAACCTGAGGGTGAGCCGATGCAGATGGGTTCGCTTTCCGGAATTGTGCGCAGTGATAATACCGGGTTGCCGGAGGCGGATGTCCTGGTTACTTTGATACCGGGCAATTATCAGATGACCACCGGTGTGTTGGGCGCTTTCTCGTTTTCCAACCTGCCCGCAGGTGATTATCGGCTGACGGCGGTTAAAACCGGTTTTGCGGAGTTCAGCCAGGATGTCGAAATTACAGAGGGCTTTAATCTGCAAAATGTCTCCCTGGTTCCGACAGCGGTTGAAGGCGAAGCAGAGGGTGAAAGTGAAGGTGAAGGTGAAGTGAAAGAAGGTGAAGCAGAGGGCGAAGTTGTGGAAGGAGAAGGGGAACCTGTGCAGGAGGGTGAATCTGAGGGCGAGACGCCTGAAACAGGTTCTCTTTCCGGCGTGGTACGTAATGCCAATACAGGACTGCCGGAACCCGGAGTAACGGTGATCGTGGCGCCAGGCGGACTTACGAGTACTACAGGCGTGTTGGGAGCCTTTTCCTTTTCCGATTTAACCCCGGGAAATTATACCCTCGCCGTGACGAAACAAGGCTTTCAAAACTTCAGTATGAATGTGGCGGTGGTTTCCGGTATTAATCTGCAGAATATTTTGTTACTGCCGGTTTCGGAAGAAGGCGAAGGCGAAGGAACGGGCGAAGGAGAAGGAGAGGGCGAAGAGGTGGAAGGCGAAACAGGGGAAGGAGAGGTGCTTCAGGAAGGTTCCCTGCATGGTACTGTACGCTGCTCCGCCACCGGGTTGCCCCTTTATGATGCCCGCTTGCTCCTTACCCCCGGAGCATTTGAACAGCGGACGGACCGTCGCGGCATGTATCGTTTTGAAGACCTGCCGGCAGGGACGTATGTCATTTCGGTAACCCATTCCAGTTGCGAGGAGTACAGCGGTGCTGTTAGCGTCAGCCCGGGGGAGAGCATCCTAGTTGACATCACGTTGACGTCTCTTGGTGGAGAAGGAGAAGGGGAAGGGGAAGTTGTTGAGGGTGAACACGAGGGTGAAAGTGAAGGTGAAGGGGAGGGTGAAGCGTGTTGCGGGGGGTGCTGTGCTTCATCCAAAGCCATGCCCGGTCAATGGCAACGCCACTTGGCTGATTTGTTCTTGCTGGGTCTGGCCACTATGATGCTATCGCGCTTTTACAAGAAGTAAAGAATAATAAAAAGAAATAATCCGGAACCGCATTGCGTTGTGTTCCGGATTATTTTTTTCAAGACGAGATTCGATTAGTTTTCCTCGGAAGTTTCCTCCTTGGGCAAACCCTCTAGTACTTCGAGCAAAAGGGCGACTTCCACGCCATAAGCGTTGCAGACCTGCTCAATGGTCTCAAATGCGCTGATATGGCAGTGGGCGCATCCACCCAGATGGAAAGCCGCGAAAACTTCCCTCGCCTTGGGATGAACCTGCATGGCATCGGCTACGGACATATCTGCTGTAAAACGGCAATCTGCTGACATTATTGACTCCTTATAGTTGGTTTTATGATTCAACATCCCTTTTTTCCGGAATATTCCCTGCTGTTCTATAGCATAGAAATACACTCTATTTCATCTTTTAGATAGAGGACCCGTGGATTGTTTTATAGTGTCCAGTCACGCTCGGGGCGTGTACGCAGCCCGTTCGCTTCATCGTCGTTGACAAAGGTTTCCTGTTCCGGGTCCATCTCCAGCCTGCGGCCCAGTATCCAGGAGAGCGCCGCCGCGTGGCAGGCGATATGGGAGTGTCGCATAATTTCCGCGTTGGCGGCCGTAGGCTTGCGTGATTTGACGCAGTCAAAGAAGTTCCGGGAATGTTCCTTCACGTCCAGGCCCGATTCGTTGCGGGGCAAGTTCTGTTTAAGTGAGGCAGGGTGCACCTCCATACCGCCGCTGTCACCGACTTCCACGGTGCCTTCATCGCCTTCAAAGCGCACGGGGCAGGTGCCCAGTTCCTGAACCCATCCCGGACGCTTTTCAAAGGGTGTTTTCAGAAAATGGATGACCAAGTTGACGCCGTTGGCATACTGTGCGGTAATGGCTTCCTCTCCCGGCTCATAAGTCAGGGGCACGGTGTCATCGGCGTTATTGGCCCACTGGCAAAGATCCACCGTATGAGCGCCCCAGTCCAGCAGGCGCGCACCCGATTCAAAATCCCAATGCGCACGCCACTCTCCTTCAACGTACTTTTTATTGAAGGGACGCCATGGCGCTGGGCCAAGCCACAGGTTCCAGTCCACCACGTTTGGGTCGGGGGTGGGTTCCCCGGGCAGCCATTCCGTCTTGATTTCCGGGGTGTACACGGTGGCATGCAGGGTGTGTATTGCGCCCAGCCTGCCGCTGTGGGCGAGTTCAACGGCTTGTTGAAAATTCGCCACGCTGCGCCGCTGCGTTCCCGCCTGGAAGACACGGCCGGTTTCCCGTATGGTTTCCGCAAGGTCACGGCAGTTGCCGATGGTCAGGCCGCAGGGCTTTTCGCTGTATACGTCCTTGCCCGCTTTTGCCGCAAGTATGGATGCCGCCGCATGCCAGCGGTCGCCTGTGGCAATCAGCACGGCATCGATGTCTTTGCGCTCGAGCAGTTCACGGAAGTCGCGATACATAGTGCAATCGCTGTTGCCGTATTGTTTGTCCACAAAGGCCTTGGCTGCTTCGCGACGGCTTGCCTGGACATCCGTTACGGCAACACACTGCACGTCGGCATGGCCGAGCATCTGGGGCAGCACATAGGTGCAGCGCGGGCCCATCCCGATAACGCCCAGGGTTATCCGATCGCTCGGGGCCGCCGAGGCGCCCTTGCCCAGTACGTCGGCGGGAATAATCCAAGGCAGTGAAATCGCGGCTGCTGACGTGGAAGCGGTGCGAATAAACTGACGCCGGGTGGGCTTGGCAGAAATTTTCATACCGAATTCTCCTGTTTCTGCGACGCGGGCAGCATGCCGGACTCCCCGCCTGAAGGGCATTGGCAAGTTATTTGCCCGCGATGATCAGGTCTATCCTCTGGGACAAATCGCGCAGATAGGCTTCGTCCCCGCCGGACAATTCCGGGGTCAGATACCCATTGTATCCCACTTCGGCGAAGGCCTTCATGACCTCGGGCCAGTTCACGTCGCCGTCCCGGAGATTTACCCATTTCCTGCCTTCTTTCCTGAAATCTTTCAGGTGGACCTTGACAATGCGTTTGCCCAGGGTGCGTATCCATTCCTGCGGCAATCCGTAAGCCAGGACATTACCGACATCAAAATATGCCTGGACCCATGGACTCTTGAATTCATCGACGTATCGCGCGAATTCAGAGGCGCTATCCAGCAGAAAATTGTTCCATACCTCTTCAATGGCGATGGTAATTTTCAGTTCCTCGGCCAGGGGGATGAGTTTCGGGATATGTGTGTGGGAACGTTCCCATGCCTCGGCAGTCGTGGCCTTGTCATTGACCACCACCGGCACCAGAAGAACCGTGTCGGCGCCATAGGCCTTCGCGCAACGCAAGGCGTTCGTCATGCCGGCGAGGCCCTTTTCAACCACTTTGGGGTCCGGATCCGAAAGGGGCGCATCCCAACCGCCGTATACAATCGAATGAATGGGCGTGCCGGCGGCGTGGGCCAGTTCGCCCAGTCGCTTGGCCGCGTCCAGGTCGGGCAGCGGCGCGCCTTCGATGCCACAGAAACCGCAGTCTTTGGCCAGTTTGAATTTGTCGGCATCAGGCAACGCTGCGGGCAGCATTCCGATTTGCAGCGCTTTCTTATAAACGCCCGGCACCGGTGCCGGTGCTTCGGCCATGGCGCCGGCCATGCCGGCCATCATGGATACTGCCGCCGTCTTCTTTAAAAACTCCCGTCGTCCCATGAAATTGTTTCGCATCTTTCAATACTCCGTTATGTTGTGCGCGAAAAGGTTACCATCACGCAGAGAACTGCACCGTGCATCCCATAAGTATAACGTACCGGCCGTCAAATCAAAACTTGCCGCCGGTCTTTCTCTCAAAGCGACCCTGCGTCTATGTTCGCTGAAAAGCTGTTTTATGACAAGACAAGGGGCGTTTAAGAGGTTGCCCCGCCCGCACCGTGTGGCTTCAGTTTCGGGTAAGGCACATGCATGCCTTTTACGGCATGCCAGAGGATACGGTTAAACGTGCCCTCATCGGCCATGTCTATGTCGTCCAGGGGAAGTTCCATGCATTTTTGCGCGTAGTATCGCGCCCTGCCGCGAAGTTGCGCGATATTCTGGTTCATCTGGTCCAGCGGAATCTCGTTGGGCCGGACCTTGTACGGGGTGAAATCCGGCTCTTTCTGGAAGCAGGCGGTCATTGGGTTCGAGGCCATGGTCAGTTGGTTCATGGGCGCAAGGCCGAAAATCAGTTCCATGGTCCGTAACATGCCGGTCTGATTGTATTGGCTGCTGTCCACCTCGCCGCGCCGGGTGTAGGGGCTGATGCAGAGGGCGACGGTCCGGTGACTGTCCACATGGTCCAATCCCGCCTGGGGATCGTCTTCCACAACGAAAATGGCCGTTTCGGGCCAGAACCGGCTGTTGCTGACGGCCTCCACAATTTGGCCGAGGGCGAGGTCGTTGTCCGCAACCATGGCGGCGGGTGTCGGATAGCCCTCGCGCGTGCCGACCGTGTGGTCGTTGGGCAACAGCATAATCATAAAGTCATACCACTTGCCCGCAGCTTCGGCGGCCTGCAATTCCTTGATAAATTCACGGGCGCGATAGACGTCTTGCACCTTCCCGGGGAAACCGATAAACGTCGGGCACAGGTAAGGCTCGAGCGTGTGCAGGGGGGAGGTGGCGCGGATCTGCACGTTGCTGGTCCCGTTCAAATAGTCTGTGTAAATATCCGTCCAAGTCGCGTCATTCGGGGTAATTTGGGCGCGTACGAATTCACCATAGTCGCGAAAGGAATGGCCCTTGCGCAGTACATGGTCCCAGATGAAACCGGAGGAAGCGAACGCCAGCGCGTCGTCCCCTTCGTAAGGGTAACTGCGGGGCCAGCCGCCGAAGCTCTTTTCCAGGTAATCAGTCACATAACCTTCATTCGTCCACTGGTGCCCGTCCGCGCTGAGAACCCCGTTACAGTAGAAATTGTCCAGCAGCACAAACTCCTCGGCCAACGCATGGTGGTTGGGGGTCACTTCCCGGCCGAACATACAGAGCGAAGGGTCCCCGTCGCCCTGCGGCATGTCGCCGAAGACCTGATCGTAGGTCCGGTTCTCCTTGATAATATAAAGCACATGCTTGAAGACCGAAACTTCGCCTGGTTGTGTGGGCACAGGTACCGCTTTTCTGTCGGCCTGGGGCAGGTTCATGACCTCCGCCATCAGGGGCAACCGCATGTTACAGGCCGCGCGATAGGTGTGTTCCTGAAGTTCTTCGGGGCCCGGCGTCGCAATGAAATTTACAGAGCCCATGTAGTCGTGGGAGTTGAACCCGTGCCAGTTCTTGCCCGCCATCTGTTCCTTGCGTTGGATGTTCGCTTCCGTGTTGTGCGTGCCCAGTCCCTTGATATTGGCCACGCAGATCATAGCGCCGCCGTTGGCCGTTTTCACTGCGCCCGGGTACCAACCGGTCGGTATCAAGCCGCGCATCTTTCCGGACGCGATATCCATCACCCCGATCAGGTTGTTGCCTCCGTTCGCGATATAGAGGGTCGTCCCGTCGGGAGAGACACAAAGGGCGTTCGGTGCGCTGCCGAAAGGCAGGCTTTCCATCGGCTTGGCGCCTAGAGTTCGCTGATTGGAATCGCTTGCCGTTTCTATGACGGAAATGGTGTCGCTGTTCGCGTTGGCCACATAGAGAAGCGACCCGTCCGGGGACAGGGCCATGCCGCTCGGGTGGAGGCCCACCTCGATTTCCGTTGTCACCGTGCCGGAACCAAGATCAATGACGGACACCGTTCCTGTCGAGGCAATGCCTGTTTCCGGGTCGACCACGGCCTGGCTGTCCGCGGTGGGGCCTGTTTTGTCGCCCTCCCCGGGCCTGCGACCGCCCCAGTTCGACACATATAACTTGTCATGCGACAGGACCGCCGTATAGGGGGCGATACCCACGGGAATTTCCACGTTCAGCGCTTTGGCATCAAGATTGACGATGCCGATGGAATTGTTCCGGCTCAATGCCACATAAATGCGGTTGCGCTCCTCGTCCAGGCATAGTCCGCCCGGGGCGGAAGGGATCTTCCCGCTTGTTCCCGGAAGGACGATGGCATCGCGCCATTCCATTGCTCCGTCTTCGCCCCGGCAGGCCGACCGCAGGCAGTTTGTCGCGTCCGTGGTCCAGAGTGTCCGGCCGTCGCTGCTCCAGAGGAGGCCATGAAAACTGTTTTGCCCGGAAGGCAGTTCGAGCATCTGGGTGATTTCCCGGCTTGCCATATCAATAAAGACGATGTCCGCGTTCTTGGCGGACGCGGATGCCCGACCGGTCGTTTTTACCGCGAGTGTTTTCCCGTCGGGACTTACGGCCAGGTCGGTGGGACGTCCCGGAAAGGGGACCGAAATGCCCGCCGGGGTGATAACCTGGGTCGTGGCGACAACCCACGTCCCGTCACCCTGCGGTCCGACGACGGCCTTTTGAAGAAAGTCCTCCGGTCGTTCGGCCAGGGTGCGTGCTATGGACACATCATAGGGATCCGAAACACCGGGGAAAGCGATTGTGCCGATAAGAAACATCAAAATCAGCGTGAAATTGTGGCGCATGACGACCTTCCTCCATTTAGTAGAAATTATGGATGTGTCTGCTGACTCTACAGGGAAAGTGTACTCATATTTTTGCCAGGAAACAAGAATGGGAGCGGAAGCGGGCGGTTTGACTTCGTCACGAGACAACTTACAGTGGACCATAACCATTCTGTCAAAAACGCGGCAACGATCTCCGGTTCCCTTCAACATGGTGTGCGATATTGTGTACACTACCCTGACTGATGGATATTCTGCCTATACCAATGGAGACGGACGAAATGCAGCAACTATTTCTAAGATGTATTCCCGTAGTGCTTGTGTTTTCATTGTTTACAATCGCTTACACAGAAGATTTGCCCGTGTCTGACGGGCAACGCGTACCGCTATTGATGCGCGCCCCGGCAGGCGACCGGTATGTGGAAATTAATCCGCAAGGGGAAACCATCCTTCCCAACGGGCGCAAAATAACCCCGAAAGGGCATCTGTTTCGCGTTCAGCCCCATCCCTACGGGCTCGCATTAAGTCCCGATGGCCGCTGGCTGGTTACGGCATCCAGTGGCGGTCCCCAATTATCCATTCTGGACCTTGCCGATTCCGGCGCGCCTGTTCATTCTACCGTGGGCGGCGAAAACGTGGCGGGTATTCTTGATGCCGTGTTCATGGGGCTGGGGTTTTCTCCCGATTCCGGTGTGGTCTATGTCGCGGGGGGGAGTGACTGGAGCATCATGGGTTTCGATATGGCCACCAGGGAAAGGATATGCCGTATTGCCTGCGACCATGAAAGCGGCGGCGAGCGCTATCTGCATGGATATGTGGGCGACCTTCGCGTATCACCGGACGGTTCCCTGATCTATGCCGTGGACCAGTCGAATTTCCGTTTACTCGTCGTGGATATAACGGCACAGAAGGTGCTGGCTTCCATTCCGGTGGGCCGCTATCCCTTTGGAATCACCCTGTCGCCGGACGGGAAGCGCGCTTATGTGGCCAATGTGGGCATGTATGAATATTCCTTTTTACGGGATGTATCGGGCAGGATGGCCAGGCTCCATTTTCCGCCGTACGGCGTACCGTCAAAGGACGCTGAAGAAGGTGTTGTCATAAATTCAGAGGAAAGTGACGGGAAAGAGGTGCATGTTCCCGGCCTGGGCGACCCCAACGATATTCGCGCCATGTCGGTTTGGACCGTGGATGTTTCCGTGCACGGCCGTGCGCGGGTGGTTGGTAAGACCAAGACCGGCCATCTTGTGGGCGAAAAACTCGAGGAATTCCCCGCAGTGGGCGGGAGCAGCCCCAATTCCCTGGTTGCCACGGAAGATTATGTCTATGTATCCAACGGCAGCAATGACAGTATTACGGTGATTGATGCGCGAACAGTCAAACGCATACGCGATATTGATCTTGAGTTCCATCCTGAAGCCGCCAGGCTGCGCGGCATGATCCCCTTTGGCCTGGCGTTGTCGCCGGACCGGAAAATGCTCTATGTGGCCGAGGCGGGCATCAACGCGGTCGGCGTGATCAGCGTGGAGGAGGGACGGGTGCTGGGACATATCCCGACGGCCTGGTTCCCCAGCAAGCTGGCGGTTTCCCCCGACGGAAAACGGCTCTTTGTCACTTGCGCGAAAGGGCTCGGTTCGGGCCCCAACGACGGGCCCAACCACAATCCGGAAGATCCAACCGGCATCGGCGACCTGATGCGCGGTTATGTGGTTCTTACGGACATCCCCGAAACACAGGAGGCTTTGGACGCGCTGACCGTCGAAACCATCGCCAACAACGTTATGTTATACCCTGTTGAAGAGGATGGGCGGGATACAGGAAATCCTGTCCCCCCCGCGCCGAAGGCCTGGGAAGGCCCCATCAAACATGTTATTTATGTCACCAAGGAAAACCGAACCTACGATGAGGTGTTCGGTGCCTGGCCCAAAGGGCGCGGCGACGCCGCCGTGTGCAGGCTCGGCAAGCCCATAGACGTGTCCAACAAGGACAACACCAAAACGGTGAAGGACGTGGTACTCATGCCCAACCACCTGGCATTGGCAAAACGCTTTTCCATGAGTGACAACTATTATTGCGATTCGGACCATTCCGTGGATGGCCACCGCTGGCTGGTGGGCGTGTATCCCAACGAATTCATGGAATGCCGCATCGGTGAGAGCGCAGAAGGAATGGGGCCGGGCAACCACGCTTTTATCGAGTCTTCAGGTGCGGTTTATCCCGAGGATTACAATGAAGGCGGCGCCATATGGGAACACTTCGACCGTAATGGTGTGCGTTTTCGCAACTTCGGCTTGGGTTTTGAATTCAAGCCTCAAGATGAAGAGCAGGCCTATCATGATACGGGCATCCGCCTCAACATCAACTACCCCATGCCCAAGGCGCTCTTTGACAATACTTCCCGGCAGTATGCCACCTACAACACCGATATCCCAGATCAGTTTCGCTTTGAGCAGTTCGAACGCGAATACCGCGAACGCTGGCTGTCCGGGAAGGAACCGTTTCCACAGGTTATCACTCTGATGCTGCCCAACGATCACGGGGCCGGGGAGCGCCCCGAAGACGGGTATCCTTTCTGGGGCTCTTACATGTGTGATAACGACCTCGCGCTTGGGCGCCTGGTGGAACTTATCAGTCATGGCCCCTACTGGAGAGACTGCGCCATATTCGTCACCGAGGACGATGCCCAGGGCTACCGGGACTCCGTGGATGCGCACCGCTCCATCTGCATGGTGATCAGCCCCTACGCGCAACGCGATTATGTGTCCAGTCGCCACACCAGCATGTCCAGCATCCTGAAAACAATGTTTCTCATACTCGGCCTGCCTGCGCTGAATCAGTATGACGGATTTGCCAGCGACCTGTCCGATATGTTCACGACCGAACCGGAGAACGCGGAACCCTATAACGCGCTTCCGGTAAACGCCGAAGTGTTCGATCCGCAGCAAGCCCTGGACCCCTTCGATGCGGAATTTAACTGGCGCGCCCTGGAAGTTCGGGAACCCATAGACAACCATCACTATCTCGACACCGACCCCTACGGGCAAAACGGCCCTGCGGGGCATACGCCGAGATAAGACGCTTAGGGCCATTTCGCTGACAATTAATTATGAGTTCTGTTTGTTACCACGAGGAGCATTTACCCTGGTTTAGTTTAAGAATCTAAAAACAACGCGTCATTCCGGTTTTTCGCGGTGGAAAAAGGACGTGTAGCGGAGCGAGTGCCAGGCCGCGAAAAGACCGGAATCCAGTTCCTGAGGCCGTGGATGCGGGATTGGCCGCATTCGTTGTGTTTTTCAAGAAGGGAACCGGGTATTCATTGCAGCGGGCCCAATCTGGATTCCGGTATTTTTCGCGTTGTCCAGTACCGTTCTTCGACCCGAGTCGGCGATCGCGAAAAAACCGGAATGACCATGTTTACGGCTGTTTATAAGGAAAGGCGGAATAGGTTGATACAGGCGTTTTTACTTTCGTTTTAACATGGGCTTTAAAATCAAATAGTTATACCCTCTGTTTTATTCAAGACCAGTAAGAAAGCGTAAGCATGGCTTACGCATTCCAAAAGATTTAAAGCCTTGGGTCGTGGGCTATGTCCACATTGGGAAAACTGGATGATCCATACAAATAAAAAAAACCAAACGCATTGGAAACACCGAGGCTTCACCCTAATCGAACTGCTGGTGGTGATTGCCATTATCGGTATCCTGGCAGCTATCCTGCTGCCGGCCCTTGCCCGGGCCCGCGAAGCCGCCCGGCGTAAGAGTTGCCAGAGTAATCTCAAGCAACTTAATATTTCCTTGAAACTGTACGCGGACGAGACGCGGGGTAACTATTATCCTCCCCGTCAGATCAGAAATATTTATGGCAATCTAAGTCCGGAAATGATGTTCAATGGCCGTGCGATGATTCCGGAATACGTTACGGATATCAATGTCATCTGGTGCCCTTCCTGGACGGCGACCAAGGATATTTCGGAACGCTATGACGGCATGAAAGGGAACGGTGACGGTATTATACAGCCCGAGGAAATCGGACAGGAACCCTATCATTACACCGGGTGGGTTATTACGGAAGATGTGAACATTCTCGGTCCGCTGGTCGGCACGGTGGGCACGGACAGTTATGGCCGTCACAGCGAGGCCGAGTTCCATAATACGCCCTGGGGAGAGCTTGCCCAGGCGAACATAGACACACAGGGCGCAGCCAGCGATGAGGATTTTGAGGTTTCCGATACCTACGCGGGCACCCAAGCCGGCGGTGGCAATACAATCTATCGCCTGCGGGAAGGGATAGAACGCTTCCTTATTTCCGATGTCCACAGTGCCGCCGCGTCAACCCTGACCTATTCGGCCATTCCGCTCATGTGGGACCATGTTTCCGCAAATCCCAAGGACTTTTCCCATATCCCGGGCGGCGGTAATGTGCTTTACCTGGACGGGCACAGCGAATTTCTGGTCTATCCCGGTAAGCGATTTCCCATGACCGAGGACAGTGCCTATACGCTGGGTCGCTACGGCAAGCCCTTTGATGGATTTTAGGACAGAGTTTATTTTGTCACCAGTTCCCAGCACAGGGGTTCTGATTCCTCGGAATTGTACCTGTAGTGTTCCCCGTTCTGCCACAAGTAGGCCGCGCGGATGGCATACGCAATGGGAGTGCCGCCCTGTTGCCAGCCGGCAAGATACGCGATGGCTTCGCTTATGGTCATGCGAAAGTCCTGGGTCGTGTCCGCAGGATGAAGTTCGGGAGATTCGCCTTCATCCTCGTCTTCCCCTTCATTTTCCCCTTCTTCAGGTTCCCCTTCCACGGGCTCGCCTTCTGTGGGTTCGCCTTCAGCAGGTTCTCCCTCTTCCCCGATGATGCAGGTATTGCCGCTTAATACGCCGCAAAAGGTCGTCTTAAAATATAAACATTCCGTTCGGGGCAAGGCATGAATAAAATTATTTACGGCCTCCAGGGTAATGCAATGCGAATACATGGCCAAACCTGTTGAAGTGGCGTAAACCGCATGGGAACCATTAGTGGTGATGCTGTTTTCCGTCAGGTACACGCCCTTCTGCTTTCT
>JAKJCY010000049.1:19291-26191 GCA_022706235.1 Candidatus Hydrogenedentota bacterium
TTCCAGTTGGCCGCATAAATACCATGGACGCCATTATTCGAAACACTATTGTTTTCGATGTGAATGTTTCTTTCAGAAGACCAAAGGTTTGACGGCACCTCAATGCCGTTACCTGCGTTATCACGTACTTCATTACGCCTGATGACGATAGGGGATGTGTTGGAAGTGTAACAATAGATACCCGTACCGTTATGGTGGATGAAGCAGTTCTCGATCAGGCCTTGTCCGTTTCCGTAGATATATAGGCCGCGAGATGAACACCCATAGACTTCACAGTTTCGAATCGTATTCTCCATACCGGTTACATAAATGCCGTCCGTGGCCCCGGTGATCCGCAGGGGTCGGTTCGTATCTCCCAGGTGCACATAACTGCCTGAGATGGCGAAAACGCGGGTTGACGCTACTCCCGGTGCGTTACGATCCAGCAGGGTGCCGTTCGGTGAACCCAGGAACCGCAGCGGCAAGTCCGTATCCCCCTGGTCCACTTCGGAAATGGTAATCGTGTCCTCCAGCAAATAATGGCCTGTATCTATCCAAATCCTGCTTCCGGGCAGGAGGGGATAGGTATCAATGAGGTACTGCACGCTGCTGTTCGGTGTCGCGCGGGAAGCGCCGTCGCCCTCGGGCGAGCCGGGTGCCGTGCAATACACGTCTCCCTCCGTGGAGGCGTCATTCACATAAAAGTCAACTTGCGACCCTATTTGGAAAATACCGCCGGTATCCGTCGCCGCGGCATCTTCGTTGCACGTGATGCGCACCTGGTATAAGGGACTTGGCGGAAGCGCGGATACATCCCAGGCATAGGCCCCTGCCGAGGCGGACACGGTAGAGGTACATACACTCCACGTTTCGCCGTGCGTGGTTGTGTATTCAATGATCAACGATTCCGTTCCGGTCCAGGCCTGTCCGGTACACTGCCAACGGACGGTCTGCCCTTCGATGGAGGACCATCCTTTGCCGCCGACCGGTTCCAGAAGCGTTAAGACCCGGTCTGAGGGGGTGCGCGATGCTTCCGGGGTACTTCCATAGGCGCCCTGATTGACGCGGCCGCCTTCGGGTTCCGTTTCCGCGTCCGTCGGATCCGCCGGGTCGCCGGCGTCAATGGCGGGGCTTGATTCGGCATCCGGCAGCCACGCACCGCCGTGGTAGCTGCCCCCGGTGCTCCTCAGGTGATACTCACCATTGAGCGGGTCCACAAACCGGGGGTCCGCAACGAGAGAATGGAAGTCCTGAAGGGTGCGCGCCCGCCATTCGCCCAAGGTCCTGTAGCAACCGTTGCTGTTGCAGCCCACGCCCGCGCCTTCGGCGGTATGATAGGTGTTGTAATCGAGATCTCCCGGCTTGGAGAGATACACGCATACCTTTTCCGCTCCCGTGGCGCAGAGGATGTTGTTTCTTAAAATGAACTGGCCTGTATCAGAACGGTATACGGCATGGGAGCCGTTCCCCGCCACCGTATTATTCACGAGGGCTACCGTGCCGCCCTTGACGTTCGCCCAGATCCCTTGCTGTCCATTGTTGACGCTGAGATTATTCCTTGCCTCCGTAATGCCGCCGTAATTGTCTATGTACAGGCCGCTTCCCGCATTGTTCTGCAGCCTGTTGCCCACGAAGGTTGCCGGAAGAGACCTGGCGACGGGGTCATACAGGATGCCGTGTCCTGCATTATCCCGGACCAGACACTGTTGAACCGCACACGGTGAACCCGTGATGGAAATACCGTGACTGCCGCAACCATACAGTTCACAATGATGTGCTTTAACGCCCGATCCGGTTACACTAATCGCATGCCAGGCGCCGGTGATTTGGAACGGCCCTGACGCGGCGCCCACTTGGATGTAGTCGCCTGTAATGTCAATACCCCGGCTGTCTGACGCGCCCGGTGCACCCCGGTCCAGCAAGGCGCCGTTCGGTGATCCCAGAAACAGTACGGGCCGGTCCGCTTCTCCACGGTCCGCCGAGCTCAGGATGATGTTGGCGTCCAAGGCGTACACGCCCGTATCTACCCAGACGGTATCCCCCGGGTAGAGCCTGTAGGTATTGACGATATCCTGAATGCTGTCACTGGGAGTGCCGGGCGTGGCGCCGTCGGCGCCGGACATTCCCGGCGCCCCGCAATACACGTCCCCTTCGGTAGCAGCGTCATTCACGTAATAGTTCGCCCCGGCGCCGACACGGAACCCTTCGCTGGTTGCAGCGGCCGCGCCGTCTTCGTTGCAGGTGAGGCGTATGCGATACAGCGGTCCTGCGGGTAATCCGGTTACGTCCCAGTCATACAGACGGTTGCCCGCCGGCACATCTTCCGCAAGCGTGTTCCAGGTGGTCCCATTATCATCGGACCAGGCGATGGTCAGGGAGTCCCCTTCTTCCCAGGACTGGCCCGTACTATTCCAGCGGATAACCTGTACCCCGGTTTCCCAGCACGTGTTGCCCGCCGGGTCCAGAAACGACAACACCCGGTCTGCCGGTGTACGGGAGGCTTCAATGGAACTTCCGAAACAACCCTGGTTTATTCGGCTCCCGTTGGGGGCTTCTTCATAACCCACTTCATCCGCAGGGTCGCCCGCATCAATGGCGGTGCTGGACTCGGCGTCATACACCCACAGGCCGGCGTCGAATCTTCCTCCCGTGCTCATCAGGTGGTAGTTGCTGTTGTCAGGGTCGGCAAAAAGGGGATCCGCTTCCAGGGTCTGCAGGTCCTGTCCCGTTGCCGCGCGCCACTCACCGAGCCGCGCGCGGATTGCCTGCGCATAAAAGCCTGCGGACGCACCGCCCGTTGTGTAATACGTGTTGTAGTCCAGCGCACCCGCGAGATTCCGTTCAAGATAAACGCAGATACGGCCGGTGCCGTCCGTGCAAAAAATGTTGTTCCGGGCGTTTAGAAAGGCGGGAACGGTGCTTGACGTGCTTGTGGCAAAAAAGGCGTGCGATTCATTATTCGCCACCGTATTGTTTATCAGGGTTACGCCCCCGTCTTGATCATTGCCCGTGTAAATACCGCAGCCGCCGTTGTTGGTAATCAGGTTGTACCTTAACACCACGTTTGCGCCGTAGCTGCTACCCCACACAACGCCTTCGACCCAGACGTATATCCCCTGTGCGGCGTTACGCTGCACACGATTTCGCCGGATAAGCGCTCCGGCGTCCTCGGCATAGCAGTAAATACCGGTCCCCAGGTTGTCCTCAACCACGCAGTCGGCAACGGTACACTCCTCGCCTGTCAGGGAAACGCCCCGGTCGCCGCATCCCTGGATATTACAATTACGCGCTTCGTCGCCCGTTCCCTCCAGGCTGATACCATAATACCCGCCTGACAGCTGAATCGGATTAACGTAGTCTCCCAGCTGCACATAATCTCCCGTGACGGTCAGAACACGGCTGGTCTCCGTGTCTGGCGCATTGCGTTCCAGGAAAGTGCCGTTCAGCGAACCCAGAATGCGCAGCGGATTGTCCGCGGCGCCCTCGTCCTCGGGACCAATGATAACGTTGCTGGTAAGGTTGTAGGTCCCGGTATCCAGCCAGACGGTGTCTCCGGGCTGCAAGACATAGGTGTCCAGAATGTACTGAAGGCTGGTATTGGGCATGGCCGGTGAAAGGCCGTCCCCGGCGGCAGATCCGGCGGCCGTACAATATACATCTTTATTCGTTGAAGCATCGTTCACATAGAAGGCCGCGCCCTGACCGACCCGGAACAGATTGCTGGTGTCCTCGGCGGAGGCATCTTCGTTACAAACGAGGTGTATTCTGTAAAGCGGGCTTGCCGGCAGGCCGGTGACATCCCAGGCATACATCCCTTCTGAAGCCGGCGCGGCTTCCGTAATAGTGCTCCACGTGGCTTCATTGTCTCCCGTATAGACAATGGTAAAGGTCTCGGTTCCGTTCCACCCCTGGCCGGTGAGGCGCCACAGGATGCTTCGGGAGCCCGTATCCCAGCAGGTGTTGCCCACGGGGTCCAACAGCGCAACCACGCGTCCCGACGATGTGCGGGAGGCCTCGTCGGTGCCGCCATAGGCTCCCTGGTTGACGCGCCCGCCGTTGGGCGAGGTTTCCGTACCGATATCTTGTTCAGGATTACCGGCATCAATAGCGGGACTGGATAGAGGGTCCGGAAGCCAGATCCCATCGTGAAGGCTGCCGCCTGTGCTCATGAGATGATAATTATCGTTGGCCGGATCCACGAAACGGGGATCCGTTTCCAGTGAATTCAGGTCTTGTCCTGTGGTGGTCCGCCACTCGCCCAGACGCGTCTTTATCTTCTGCGCGTAGAAACCCATACCGGCGCCATTGACCGCGTAATAGGTATTATAATCCCAGACCCCCGACAAGAATCCATCCACATAAACACACTTCTTGTCGGGACCGTCGGCATGAAAGATATTATTCCTGGCAATCAGGAAAATCGAATATAAGCCTGATTCACTGAGCGGAGGAACATACACCGCATAGGTCCCATTCTCGACGACGGTATTGTTTTTCATTTCAATTCGGGAAGAAATCAGGGTCGTGCCAACCCGTACGCCGTAACCATTGTTGCCGGAAATCAGGTTGAAGGCAATCGTGATGTCCGCATCCGAATAAGAACCGAAAGCATACAGACCGCCTTCTCCGTTGTTGCGGATAACGTTTCTTATAATAGCCGAGGTGGTGGAATTGGCACGGCTGACAACCCCAATTCCCGGGTTGTCCTCTGCCAGGCAGTTGGTGACTGTGATGTCTTCTCCAAAAGTGGAAATGCCCCGTTTACCGCATCCCCGGACGATACATCCGTTTGCCTCATTTCCCGTTCCTTCCAGGCTGATGCCATAGTAGGCGTTCGTTGCCTGCAGGGGATGGGATGCATCTCCCAGCTGCACATAATCTCCCGTGACGGTAAGGACACGGCAGGTTTCCGTGTTCGGCGCATTGCGGTCCAATACGGTACCGTTCGGCGAACCCAGAACACGCAGGGGAGTATCTGCGGTCCCCGAATCTTCAGGCCCCATCGTAATGTTGGAAGTAAGGGTGTAATAACCGGTATCCAGCCAGACGGTGTCCCCCGGTTGCAGGGCGCAGGTGTCCAGAATGAACTGCAGGCTGGAGTTCGGCGTTCCGGGTGAAGCGCCGTCTCCGTCCGGCGCGCCGGGCGCCGTGCAATAGACATCGTTATCCACAGCGGCATCATTTACGTAATAATTTACAGAAGCGCCGATGCGGAATATATCGCTGAGGTCCCCGGCGGTGGCGTCTTCGTTGCACTCGATGTGCAGGCGATAACTGGCGCTGGCCGGAAGGCTGGATACGTCCCATAAAAAACTGCCCGCCGCGGCCGGAGCGTCAATCGTCCAGATGGACCACGTCTCCCCGTAATCCCGCGTACATTCGATGGTAAGGGTTTCGGTGCCGTTCCAACCATCCCCTCCGAGTTCCCAGCGGATGGTCTGTTCCCCGGCAACCCAACTTTCGCCGCCAACAGGCCCCAGCAAGGTCAGCACTCGTTCGCTTTGGGCGAATAAGGAGAAACAAGACACGGTAAAAATGACAAGTGCAATCACTTTGCTAGGCATAAGAAGACTCCCTTTACCTGCCGTGTAAATCTATAGAATGAGCTCAACAAAGTCAAAGACAGGCCCGTTTTCTATACGCAAGGAATTTTCCTTTCATTATCGTGACCCGGTTATGAAACGTTTCATTACCCATGGTTTCGTTCCACCCGGCCTGCAATATTAATATCGTGATACACGGCTATAGACAGGGAATGCCTGCAGGGCCTGCAAGTATTCCACTCACTATGACTCTCCTTATTATTTGCGATATTCACATGCCTATTCCACCAGTTCCCAGCACAGGGGTTCCGATAACTCGGACTTGTACCGGTAATTTTCCCCGTTCTGCCACAGGTAGGCGGCGCGGATGGCATGACCGATGGGGTTGCCACCTTGCTGCCAGCCGGCCAGATAGCCGATGGCTTCGCTTAATACCAGTTTAAAATCCTCGTTCAGGTCCGCCGGATGCGGAACGACGGGTTCTTCTTCCTTTTCAGGCGTGATGCACAAGGTAAATTCCGACAGAACCGCCCGATACCCGTTTACGTTTTCAATATACAGTTCCCATTCACCCCGGGCGTTTTCCCCGTCCATATAGAATAAGGGAGTGTCAGGCCTATGGTTCCCTGTAAAAGGATCGGTACCGGCGTGAATGCTTTGAATGGCCTCATCATTGAAGATGGTGCCGGTAAAGTAACTGCCAGATTTACGAACGTTCTCCACCAGCATGGCTTCATTTCCCTCGGGTGAATACAAGTAAAGGGAGATGCCGTCAATGTAGTCGGTATCCAGGCTGATCTCCACATTAAGGTCTTTTATCACCACGGACTCCTCAACGTCCAATGTAACGCTTGCGGAGCTGGTGGGCGGTATTGTCACCGGCAGGCCTTCCATGCTGAACCGTTTTGTGCATTCCGGCTCGCTGGTGTATCCCGGGTAGTAGGTGCCGTAGGTGATATCCAGCCGGGGCCACAGATTTTGATTGGAATTTTGCCGGGAACCAAAACGCTTTATTGCAGGAGCGGCATCATCCACAATCATCCACCCAAAGTTCTGTTCGGGTTGGTCAATCCACTGCTGCACGTCCGTCAGCATTTGAGCGTTACTCGGTGCCGTACTGTAGCATCCATACCTCGACGGAGAAGTTCCTATCGATATTGTGCCGCTGAAATCACCCAGGGTAGTACCGCCCGGCACCGTCCAGAAGGTCGTGTCATGGCTACTGTGTAGCCAGGTGGCATCGCCGGGTTGTGCGGGCGCGCCCAGGGATTCATCACCGGCCGCGTCCGAGGCCCCTTCGCCCCAGTCCTGGCCGACCTTTATCAGTTTAAGAGGCATGTTTTCTGAGAATGTATGCGGTTCATAGTACAGCCAGAAG
>JAKJCY010000004.1:0-30136 GCA_022706235.1 Candidatus Hydrogenedentota bacterium
GCTGGACTTTGATTTCCGCGCGCGCACCCAGCTCCGCGAAGCCGGTCCTGAAACCGCCTACGAATTCGGGGGGCAGACCATTCAAAACGAGCTGCCTTGCGACACCCCCTTCAATTATGGGCCCTATATTTACGTGAGTGAGTGGAACGGGCGATACGAGAATAAGGCCTTGGGCACCAATTAACAGGAAGGCGTCGGATGCTATTCCGTAATATCAAAGCGTACCACGCTTCCGGGTAGAGTCGTCAGGCCCGGCCAGATGCTGCGGCCGGGATAAATGGCCGTGTTGATGCCGACGTGGGCGCCGTCGCCAATGAGTGCGCCGAGTTTTCGCCTGCCCGTATCCACAAATTCCCCCCTGACAAGGCATTTAATATGCTGTCCGTCATGGCGCAGGTTCGCCGTATTGGCGCCGCATCCCAGGTTTACATGTGCGCCCAGGATGCTGTCGCCCACATAGTTCTGGTGTGGCGCGGCGGCGCCTTCGAAGAGGATGGACGCCTTGATTTCGCTGCCCTGGCCGATGCGGCAGCCATTGCCCAGCGTGGTATAGGGCCGAATCCAGCAGTTGGGGCCTAGGGTACATCCTTCCCCGATGAAGACCGGTCCTTCAATCACGGTTCCCGGATGCACGACGGTTCCCCTGCCGATGTGGATACGCCCTGTCAGGCTGGCCAGGGGGCTGACCGCGCCGAGGCGCGCCTCGTTCAGAAAATGCTCCAGCCAATAGGTGTTTGCATCGAGCAGGTGCCAGGGGTAGCCGATGGTAAGGTAGTAGCCCCGGGCATGAACGACCTGCAGGGCCTGCGCCTCCGCCATCCGTTGAAGCGCATCGGTGACTTCAATTTCGCCCCGGGGCGAGGGCGTCACTTCCTGCAGCAATTCAAAGATGTCCGGGTCAAGGGAATATGCGCCAATATTAGCCAGGTTGGAACGGGGCCGTTCCGGTTTTTCCTCCAGGCACAGCACCCGGTCGTTGCCGTCTATCTCAAACACACCGAACCGTTCGGGGTGCTCCACCTCGCGGGCCAGGGCCAGGCCGGGGTGCAGGGCAAGCCGCTTCAGGTCCTCCGGGTCGTACAGATCGTCACCGTTCAAGGCGAGGAAGGGTCCGGTTATGACGGGTACGGCCTGGAGAACGGCGTGGCCCGTGCCCCGCTGTTCCCGCTGCTCGATATACCGGATGGAAATACCCTCAAAGGTTTCGCCGAACTGCTCGCGTATCATGTCGCCCAGGTAGCCGATCACGATAACGGCCTCATCCGCAATCCCTTTCAGGGCGCGCAGTTGATGCGACAGCAGCGGTGCTCCCATAACCGGCAACAAGGGCTTTGGCCGCGTGAGCGTCAACGGCCAGGTGCGTGTGGACTTGCCCGCCGCCATGATGACTGCCTGCATAAAACCTTCCT
This sequence comes from Candidatus Hydrogenedentota bacterium, assembly GCA_022706235.1. Taxonomy (GTDB): domain Bacteria; phylum Hydrogenedentota; class Hydrogenedentia; order Hydrogenedentales; family CAITNO01; genus JAAYBJ01. Next base: position 1,410 of record JAKJCY010000004.1, read on the forward strand.
TTCTAACGCGGGTCTTACCCGAAACCCAAGAAAAATAACAACATCTGAGCAAAAAATGGGACTGCCTCCGGCGCACGAAAAAACCATGGGCGAAATACTTAACCCTGAATCGCGCCGGTGGCTGTCCCGAATTTTTTGCGGGCGTGGTGTGCAAGGCCGAAAAAATGTGGGACAGTTCCCGCCACTTGGTTATGCGCAAGCCCAAAGGCTAAATCATGTATCCATGCGCTCATATCAATAAAAGAACGTGTATAATTTGCGGCGGAAACAGTTCCATTTTTTCTCCGCCTATTTATTCAACTTCTTGTTTTTTATAGCGGCTACGAGCCGATAAGATAAGAACGTTGGCCTTGCCCACAACCCAGAAAGAAAATATTCGGTGTATGCTGATCACACTTTAGTGTGGGTGTTAACACAAAATCCGTGAACAACTTAGCACACTGAAGCGTGAACAACATACCAAACTTCTTGTTTTTTTTGATAGAAAAGTTTCCCTAAGGTAAAACCGCTCCCGCCGCCGCTAAGGCAACGGGGGATATCCGCCCCGCAACGGCGGTTCTTTCTACAGGTAATCGGCCATGGTGGCCGCGTAACGGCGGAATACCCACGCCCCGAACAGGAGCGCCGCCACGGCACAACAGAGCGGCCATGCAATCAGGATTATGTCCGGAAAACGCTGCTCGAACAGCGCCTGGCGGTAGGCGGTGACCAGGCCCGCCATGGGATTCGCCCTATAGGCAGTGTAGAGCCACGCGGGCAGACCGGTGTCGCTCACCAGTTCCAGCGGATAAAATATCGGCGTGGCGTAAAAGCCGAACAAAAGCAAAACATTGACCAGGTTGCCCACATCGCGAAAATGCACATGACCGCAGGCAAGAAACAGCGCAAGCCCGACGGTCAGGGCAAATTGAATGCAGAACAGCATCGGCAGATATACCAGGGACATGCCGATGCCGCCGCCGAGAAGCAGATGCGCAACTAACAGTAGTACAAAACCGACGCCCAGCTGAACAAGCGGCATGCAGCAGGCGGCAATGGGGATCACTTCGCGGGTAAAACGCACCTTTTTCAACAGGTTCTTGTTGACGACCAGCGATGTGGTGGCAGTCGACAAAGACACCGTAAAATGCTGCCAGAAAATCAGGCCGCACAGGAGCATGACCGCATAAGGAGGTCCGGCATCGGACCGGACGGCCGCTGCGCGGTCCGCCAGGACAAAGGCGAAAACAAAAGTCAAAATCAAGGTGAAAGCCAGCGGCTCGATGATGGTCCATAAGAATCCGAGCGCGGCGTACCGGTACCGGACGCGCAGGTCTTTCCATACGAGATCGAACAGCAGTTGACGGGCGCGGACCAGGTCCGGCGCCAGCCGTATAAACCGGCGTTCCTCGCGGCTATCGTAGGACAGGGTGTTCATGGAAAAATTATGGTATCATGCCGGCCGACAGGGAGCCAAACATCCTGCCGGTGCCGGTCATTCCACAGAGACATCCTCTCTGGCGAAGGGTTCCCGGAAGTCCCCCCGGCATCGACCCGCAGGCTCGGGGACCTCAATCGGAAACCGGGATTCCGCATAGACCACGGCGGCCTGGCGTAACGGGGTAAATTTGGCAAGCACCCCGGCGTGGAGGCGGCGGGCGAGTGATTTACGGTCCTCGTCGAACAGAGGCGTGTCACAAAAGCGGAGCGTGGCGGTGACGCCGGGATATTTCAGAAACCGGTACAGATGCACGTAAAAAGGTTCCGGTCGCCACCAGCTTACAATTTCCCCTTCGAGGGGTGAACCTTCCGGCGTGCGATAGTTCAGTGCCGCATAATGCACCGGCATGCCCAGATCGATGGCCGACTGGAGCAGGGGGGATTTGAACGGTTCCACGGTCAGCCCGCACGAGACGTGGCTCTCCGCGAAGATGCCGATGCCGTCCCCTTCCAGTACAGTTTCCCGGATCAGGCTGTTTACCCGCACCGTGTCCCGCTTCAGGGCGCGGTCAATAAAAATGATATAGAGCGACTTGGCGACAAAACCGAAGAGCGGCCAATGTTGCACGTCTTCCCGTGACACAAATATACAGCCTGTTTCCCGCGCGAGGACGAGCATGTCAAAGTATGTCACATGATTCATGACCAGGAAAAAGGGCGCCTTGGGTTTTGGGCCTTCTGTCCTGACGCGGACACCGGAAATAAATGCGAACACCAGCGCCCAGAAGCGAAGCAAAACACGACGCAGACGCCGGTCTGCCTTTCTTGAGACCAGGGCTGCAGGCCAGACCGCCAGGCGCGCCAGCAGTATCACCAGGGAAAAGGTGACAAGAAGAATGATTCTTAGTATGGCGCGCAGGTGTCTCACCCTTACTTTCCCCGTTTCCGTGACGCTGTTTTAAGCGTCAATGCCACCGGACAATGGTCGGAGCCCATTACATCGTCACAGATGCGTATATCCTTCACTTGGGATAAAAACCCCTCATCTATGCAATGATAATCCAGGCGCCAGCCGATGTTCTTGGGCCGCGCCTGGCCCCGGTAGGACCACCAGGTATAGGCGATTGTGTCGGGATAGAACCGCCGGAACACATCCACATATCCCCGCGCGAGAAAGGCCGCCATGGCCTCCCGTTCCTCGATGTAATAGCCGGCATTGTTCTCGTTCTGTTTGGGCCGTGCCAGGTCGATTTCCGTATGGGCGATATTAAAATCGCCGCAGATAATCACATGACGCCCCGATTTCACCAGTTTGTCCAGCGCCTTGCCGATGGCCGCGCAGAATGCCAGCTTGTACGGCAGCCGTTTCCGTTCGTCCTGGCTGTTGGGCCAGTAGGTGTTGACCAGGACAAACTCTTTGAAGTACAGCAGTTGGGCGCGCCCCTCCTCGTCGAATTCGGGCATGTCGAGCGTGGAAACCGCCTCGGGAGGAACCCGGCTGAAGGTTGCCGTGCCGCTGTATCCCCGTTTGAGCGCCGGGTTCCAGAAACTCTGATAGCCCTCCGCTTCGAGCAATGCCGGCGGCACTTCCTCCGGGAGCAGGCGGGTTTCCTGCAGGCATAGGATGTCCGGTCGGGTCTGTTGAAACCAATCCATGAACCCGTTTTTCAGTACAGCGCGCAATCCATTGACATTCCAGGAGTAAAGCACGGTCATGACGCGTTATCCCATGTTGTAATACGTGAAACTGTAAAGACTCTAACGATAATGATACCAGAAAAGGAAAGGGCGAATCACAAGCGGAGAAAATAACGGTGGGCACTGCCGGCGCGATCCCTACCCCCGAGCCCTCTACAGTTGGGTGATATCCCCATTTTCCCAAGTTGAAGAGATTATGAAAATATCCCGGATTAAGCGACCGGAGTTACAGGGGACATTTTACAACACTTTAAAATGGCGAAAACATAGGTTTGGAGACAGTTTCTTTGTCTCGGAATAAACGTGGTCATGTTTTTTGAGTACGTGCGCAATAGGATTACGAAACAGCCGAGTGTTATTCGCCGTCAGTGCAAGGCACGACGCAATCTGGTTTCAATATTGTGGAAGAATAGACGGAAACCGGTGTGCGCGGAGGGACGCAGACGGATATAATTGTTGCGGAATGTCACATTACGCGGAGCGACCGATAGTATAGGATGAAAACGCATGGCAGACTGCTTTTTGTTCATATTTTCTGAAAATACGGGGCCAGAATGATACGACAGATTAAAGATAATGACATGGATGCGGTGCTTGATATCTGGCTTGCCGCCTCCCTGCAGGCTCATGATTTCGTGGCGCCTTCCTTCTGGGAATCACACGTCAAAACCATGCGCACGGTCTATATCCCGGCATCAGAAACGTATGTATATGCAGAGGGCGCAGTCCTTTCCGGTTTCTATTCGTTATGTGGGAACACCCTTGCCGCACTCTTTGTCGCGCCGGAGCATCAGGACCGGGGCGTTGGCAAGGCGTTGCTGGCGCACGCCAAGGCGCAGAGGACGGTACTGACAGTGTCCGTGTACAAAGAGAATCGGGCGGCGTGCCGGTTCTACCTGGCGCAGGGATTTAACATTACCAGTGAACAGGTGGACACGCATACAGGACATCCGGAGTACGTCATGACCACCGGCGGCTGACAAGGCTTTTGCGGCGGTGCCCCTCGTTCCCAGGAACGTACACTTAAGGATCGATCCGCGACATTGTCAACTTCCGATTCCGTCCCTATCTTGTTATAATCAGAAGCCACATCGTACTGCAATGTATTCCCAGAGGGAAGCGTTTTGCTTTCCGGTTCGCAAGGAGAAACGAGATGAAATTTGCACGGATAGTTGTTATCGGGGTTCTGGCAATGGTGCTATTGGCGGCTGCGGCCTCGGCCGCGCCGAAAAAAGTAACCCTGTATCGCGACACCTGGGGTGTGCCGCACGTGTACGCCGATACCTGGGCCGATGCGGCGTATGCCCTGGGGTATGCCCAGGCCGAGGACCGGCTCGAAGATATTTACCGGAATGTGCGCACGGCGGTGGGCACGATGGCCGCGGCTTTCGGCGAGGAGTTTGCCGAACAGGACTATTACCTGCGCGTATTCAAGAACGCGGAGGTTTGCGAGCGGTACTGGCAGACCGCACCGGAACACGTCCGGCAACTTTGCGACAACTTCATGCGGGGGGTGGAGGCCTATGTCGCGGAGCATCCCGAAAAGCGACTGGACTGCGCCGTGGAACTCCACGGCTGGCAGTGCGCGGCCATCGGACGCACCATGCTGCTCCAGTGGCCGCTGGGCGTGCTGCAGGATGAAGTGAACCGGAAGCAGGATGCGCCGCCCTTTGGCTCGAATGCCTTTGCCGTTGCGCCTTCGCGTTCGGCGGAAGGCTGTCCCATTCTCATGACCGACCCGCACCTGACGTGGGAAGGCATGGCTGTTTTCTACGAGGCGCAGATTCACACCAATACGGAAAATCTCTGCGGCTATTTTATCGTGGGTTCTCCCGCGCCCGTGCTGGGCCATAATGATCACTGCGCGTGGGCCTGTACCACCGGGGGCCCCGATACGTCCGACATTTACATGGTCAAGCTCAAACCCTACAGCCTCCTGCAGTATGAGTACAACGGAGAATGGCGCACCTTCGACGTGGAGATCATCACGATAGACGTCAAGGGGGAGAAGGCGCAGATCAAGCCGGCGCTATACTCGCTCTATGGGCCGCTGGTCGATTTTCCTGATGTCGAAAAGGGCGTTGCCTACTGCGGCGCGACCCCGTACTATGACCAGGCCGGCATGCTGGAACAGATGTACAAGATGGCCACCGCGCGCAACTGTGACGAGTTCCACGCGGCCCTGGGCATGAACCAGTTCATGGAACAGAACCTGCTCTTTGCGGATCGGGATGGCAATATCGATTACGTGCGGACCGGCCGCACGCCGATACGGCCTGAGGGCGATTATGACTGGTCGGTCCCGGTGCCCGGCGGTACGGAGGCCACGCGCTGGCTCGGCATCCATGACATCGCCGACCTGGTGCAGGTGAGGAATCCGCCGCAGGGCTATTTCCAGAATTGCAATGTCAGCCCGGAAGTCATGATGGCCGGTTCGCCTATGACGCCCGACAAATACAAGAAATACATTTACAACGTGCTGTGGGACACCGACAGCCCTCGCGGTAAACGGCTCCTGCAACTGCTCGACGCCGACCCTTCCATCACCAAGGATGAGGCCATGGCCTACACGCTCGACAACTATGACCTTCTTACTGTGCCCTGGCAGAATGCCCTCAAGGCGGCGGTCGACGCCGCAGGCGCCGATAAAATGAAAGATCCCGGATTCGCGAAGGCGGTGAATGATTTTCTGCAATGGGACGGGCGCTTTATAAAGGCCAGCACGGTCGCGACCCTCGTGAAGTTCTGGCGGTTGAAATGCGAGAAGGAAATTGACATTGCCGCCGTCGCGGATGGTTTGCCCCTCACGGCGGCGGACCAGAACAAAATGCTGGACCTGCTTCAGGAAACACTGGCCGACCTGAAGGGGAAATACGGTTCGGTAGAGGTGCCCTGGGGCGACATCCACGTCATCGGCCGGGGCGGGAAGTATTTCCCCCTCGAAAGCGGTGACTTCGGCGGCGGCAAGGACGACAAAAACCAGACGGAAACCGTGTTGGACGTGGCAACCAAAGAAACCCCGAAGGGTTCCGGGAAGTATGTCGCGTATAACGGTTCCGGATTTCTCATGCTCTCCTTCCTCCACAAGGAAGGCATCGAGTCCTACAGCCTGGTGGCCTGGGGCCAGAGCGGGAATCCGGATTCGCCCCATTATGTGGACCAATCCGAAAAGTTATATGCAAACAGGCAGATGAAGCCGACCTGGTTCAAAAAGGAAGACTTGCTGCAAAACCTGGAATCGGAAAGAGTGTTCGACCTCCCGTAGGACAGATCCTGTCATGCGGTTTCGATTATCTTGTGTCAAAAACGGGACGGTCCTTATCGCAGATTTGAAGTCAGGGACACTTCAATGGAGAAAGGGGTGCCGCGTTTGTGTTCAATATCCAGCACAGTGGCGGGTCGGCTGCGGGGTCGTACCTATACTGCTCGCCGTTCTGCCAGATATAGGCGGCGCGGATGGCGTGGGTCATGGGATGGGAGCCCTGCTGCCAGCCTGTAAGATAGGCAATCGCTTCGCTCATTCCCAAACGCCAATCCCCGTCGGCATCCGCGGGATGCGCTTCTTCGCTTTCAAAAACCGTAATTACCTCACACCAGTCCATATCTTTGGGCGTGCCCCGTCCTGTCGCATCGGAACCTTTACACTCCCATTCATAACATTCCGTGTGGAGGCAAACCAGATAGGTTCCAGGAGCCGGGAAGGTATGGGAAAACGAGTCCCCTTCACAATCCCGGCATTCGATGCCATCACCAAAATTCCACTGCCAGTGAATCTCGGCGCATTCTCCTTCCACCACGGAAAGGTCGGTGAATTGGACCGTCAAGGGGGCGCTCCCCGAATGGGTATTTACCTCGAAATATGCGTTGTAGGCACCCCAGGATGGGAGTACTTCCACGAACAGAGCCTCCGTTGCGACGAATACCCCGCACTCGGTAACAAGCGTCAGGGTTACGGTATAGGTATCCGTGTAATCAAAACATTCATACAATTCCACATCGGTGGTCCGGTTAACGCCGTTTACAGCCCATTGCCTGGAAAGAACTTCGGCGCCCAAAGAACAGTCGGAGAAGGTGTAGCATTCCGGCGTCATACACTTGTCTTCGTGGTGATAGACGCAAATGGCGGGCGTGAAAACACAAGGACTATTTCCAACTAAAAATGGATAGCCCTTATTGACAGTGTGGTCCGTGTCTGCTGCCCAAACCTCACCAAAATCCCACCCTTCATAGGTATCCTCCGCATAGGGATACGTCATGTCGTCTGTTGTTCGCCCAAACCCGCCGGCACTGCTGTTCTGTTTTGTTGATTCCATATTCCAATAACACGAAGACGTAACGCCCTTGGATTGTTTCTTATAGTCGCCCTCGCCTTCACCTTCTTCCTGGGGCACATACAAAAAATCATATCCAATGAGGCCCCCCGTATTGAAGAATCCCGTAACGGCACCGGTTGCATAGCAGTAGTTGATCGTGCTGTCCCAGTTATCCCGATAGTGGTATCCGATGAAGCCGCCGACATAGTTGTTGCCCGAAACCGTCCCTGTGGCATAGCTGGAGGTAATCCTGCCGTCACCTGCGTAAACAGAGTTATACCCCGCGAAACCACCAACATAATCATTTCCCGAAACCGTCCCTGTAGCATAACAGGATGAAATCATACCGCTGGCATAGTCGGTGCCATTATGGCCGACCATTCCGCCAACACGGTCCGTGCCTGTTACCGAACCTGCTGCATGAGACGCCGTAATCTGGCTATTCCTGTTATATCCTACCAGTCCCCCAAGGGTTGTGCTCCCCTCGCCGCCTGTTACGGCTCCCACAGCGTAACAGGCGTCAACTATCCCGTACTCCATGGTTCCCACCAGGCCCCCCACATAATGATTGCCGGATATCGCACCGGACGAATAACAGTCACTGATAGTTCCGTATCCATTCTCTCCCGCCAGACCGCCGGCAGCGCCATAAACACCCAGTTTTGTTACCTGGCCCGAGGCATAACAGGACGAAATGGTGCCGCCCCAATTCGTTGATACCAGGCCGCCTGCTTTACCAAAGATTCCTGTGCCTGTCACCGTAGCGGCCGTATGGCACGCGGTAATAACACTTTCATTAAGTCCCACCAGCCCTCCAGTATCATCATAAGTTCCAGTGCCGGTCACAGTGCCGGTCATGTAACACGAGCTAACCGAACCCATGTTGTACCCAACCAGTCCTCCAACGAAGCTGCCTCCCGTCACATCTATTTCTTCCAGGCTGAGATGATGAATACTACCGCCTATGCCCAAATAACCGAACATTCCGACATATTCCTTGTCCGGCAAGTTAATCTGGCCATTACGTAATACGTGCCCGTTCCCGTCAAATACCCCTGAGAAGACGGTCCCCTGGAAACCGGCTTCCATTTCCATATCAGGCGCCACTAGCGGTATAAGCGCCCCGGCATAATCAATATCCGTTATCAGTCTAAAATGTTTGTCCCAGTCTTCCGGAGTGGCTGACAACACCGTCCAATCGGTCGCACTGCCGATCTTATACGGATCGATATCCGTTCCGGAACCGCCGCTGTAAGATGCCTTTACACAGCGCTTCATTTCCCGAGGCGGAAGTGTTTTTTCCCCATGTCCGGCCGCGAACGACTCCGTACACCTCCCCATTATGAGAACACACAACAGGGCTGCAGGAAAACAAAAGAGATTTCTCTTCTTAAATTGCATTACTAATCCCTCTTCCCATTTTTGTTGCAGGCGTCGCCCGACACGCCAACCGTGGTTCGTGCATCCTTCCACACTTCATACGCGAGTGTTTTATGTCTCTCGCCCGGAACCGAGTGACGGCGTCTTTCACAGGAACATTGTTACTTGGTTTCCGGTACCCAGCACATGGGCGGGGTTTGCGCGCCGTCATAGACATAGACTTCGCCGTTTTGCCACAAGTAGATAGCGCGAATGGCATAGCCTATGGGGTTGGTTCCCGCCTGCCAACCCGCGCAATAAGCGATTGCTTCCGACATTACCATACGGAAATTGATGTCCAAGTCTCCCGGGTGGGGAAGAGGAGGCTCGCCTTCGCCCTCCTCTTCACACTCGCCTTCCCGGATCTCCGGCAAGGCCCAATCGCGCACCGTATCGGGTTCCTCCGGCCATTGTACGGGCTTGGGTTGAGCATCGAGAGCGTCAAGATTATCATCCTGCTGGTCCGGCTCGCGCGGTTCGCCCGAGCGTGTTTTTTTGTCGGCGTCCAGCAAGCCAAGGTCGCGTGCCGGGATCAGTTCGTCGGCAACGCCATCTTTCGTCGCAAAGAATATCCCGTCCGGCAACAGGATATCGCCCGGATTGGCGTCGGGATAGGTCTTATCGGCCTCCAGCGCATGTTTAATCGAAAAGAAAGGCATGCCCTTCGCATCCATGAACAAGGCATCTAAATCCGCGCCGCGCTGTATGCCCAATTTTTCGCCTGATACATATACCATGAAACGACCGTATCCGTTGGGAGTAAGAATGTCATCTTCCGTCGCGTCTGCTTCTTTCAGGGAAGGAGACCCCTCTGCCAGGGAGAAAAAAAGATCTCCCGGGTGAAGCGGCGTTTCCGGAGAAGGACACAGCCGGTCTATAGGCCGTGCATCCAGGTCCAGAGCGTTAAGATCATCCTCCATATTGGGTGGTTTTAATCCTATGGCCAAGCCCAGCATGCTCTCATCGGCGCCCAGTCCGTTTTCACCCATGGCGTCAAAATAGGTATAGAAAAAGTCACCATGCGCCTCATTGGGATTCGGGGGCACATCACAAAATCCTGAGCCCACGTTAACCTCGAATGCCACGGCCGTTTTCGAACGTCCCAGTGCGGCTGGGTCCACGGAAAAATGCCAGACCACATCATATTCACCATCATCAAATACCCATCCAGCGTCCTGTCCCATTTCAATATCGAAATTTACCCTCCACTTGGAAAATTGATAGCACAGGGCATCGATATCATCGCCGGGCGCCAGGCCCAGTAGCGTGTGCAGTAGCCGCAGATAGTTTATGCAACCGCCGCCAATAAACACATCATTCGAGGGTGACTCGACCGCTGCCTGTGCCGCGACTCCCGTTCCCTTGAGGCCCGCCGCTCCCGGGGTCACACTGAAATTTACCCCCTGGGCCCCGGCAATGGCCGCAATGAGAAGAACGGGCACCAGATATAAACATAAGTGAAACTGTTTCATCGTCAAACCTCCTTTGGTATGGGCTCCTTACGGCCTGTATGTCATTTCACTCATAGAACCTGCCGTGTAATTGGTGTCCGCATCGTGGTGACGGGACCCGCTGATTTCCTTGAACCGTGCCTTTCAACACGGTCGGATAACGCGCATGTCTTACTTCCCTGGCAAAAGAGGCACAAAAAATTGGGTATCTCTTAGCCTCTTCCTGCCGATGATTCTTTTGGATAAACTCCTTTCTGCTCTCCCTCATAGCGGAAATCACGTTCTGACTAAAAATGAACGTACAGAGATATTATATAATAGACACGAATAATAATCAAGATAAAATTAAATTATTATAATATTTGTCATAATGTATCAGTGTTCTAAACTTTACTTATAGTACGCTGAAAAAGAAAGGAACTTTATTCTATTGTGGATTTTATTCCATAGCTTTCATGAATTTTCTTTGAGCGAGGAATCCGCAATGTTGTTTTGTCTTCAAGCAGTTTTCTTTATTTTGTTGTTCTAATATGCTATTCTGAGGGAAGGCAATCGAATATGTTTCCTGATATAAGGGGATGGCTGATAAGAAGAATCAACTACCCGCATTAACAACAAGGACAACTGGAATGAGCGATGATGAAATCCTAATCATGATTATTTCCGGGGTGGCGGCCGTTGTGGGGGCGGCATTAACGCGCGTATCCCGGTTCCCTTCGTTATACACGCGGAATAATCCGGGTATCGGCCTGATGCGGCTTACCGTGGCAGCCTCAGTGGTCTGGACAGCCTTTGTCATTCAGTATTACGGAGACCCGAGCATTCAGGGCGTATATGTTTTCTTTTATCTTCTCATGGCGTATGGCGTAACCAAGATATTTGGACAAGTCATAACCGTTATTTTCGGGATACGCTTGCGGACGGATGTATATGAGCGTAAGAACCTGGCGGCGGCGATATTCGTGTCGGGTTTTATTCTAGGTACAGGTATTATCTTTGGTGGAAGCCTTTGGGGAGAGGCCGACCCGCTAAGCGATGCAGAAGGCGGATGGTGGATTCCCCTGGGATTCTTTTTTATGGGATGGTTTTGCCTGGTCCTGGCTACGGCTGTCTATCTCTGGCTGGAGCCGGGAAGTTTCCGCCGCCAAGTCTGCCAGGAACTTGATGTCAGCCTGGCCTGGAGTACGGCGATTTACGTGGTAAGTACGGCTTCCCTGCTTTTCCGAGGGGTGGCCGGCGATTTCTGGGGCTGGCGGCACGGTATCCTCGGTATGGGCACCATCGCGGTCATGCTCGCGGGTCATGGAATAATCGCCTTTATCGCGGGTACGGCACCACAATCGGTGTGGTTGCGGTTGATAGAACGTGCCTTGTACATCGGCCTTGCCACCGTCGCGTGGGCGATAAATCAGGCCATTGACCTGAAGTATATCGGAGGCTGAAGATGCGTCTGGAAGCCTTATCCGTGACGCCTGAACAATTCGCGCCGCTCATTGAGGAACTCCGTTTCCGCTACCACAAGTGGGATGCTTATGTGGGCGGCGTGCTGCGCGTATTGCCTTGCGCCCTGGTGCTGTCCGGAGCGGAGCATTCGGATGCGGTCGATACCTGCGTCCGGCTTCACGGCGCTTTCGAACGGGCGGGCCGCCAGTTGTCCCGGGAACCGGCCTGGATGGACCGGCTCGGCATCCCCCGGGCGGTGCAGCAAATCATTGGTGCCGAAAAACCTTGTCCCTACGGCATCGTGCGGTATGATCTTATTCCCACGGCGTCCGGCTGGATGGTGCCGGAAGTGAACGAAGACGCGCCGGGCGGGTTCAATGAATCCATTGCGAGCGGGCCCCTATTTGGCGCGTACTTGAACGGGTATGCCATCGCCGGCGATTTCGGCCAGTCTTTTCTGGACGCGCTGCCGCCGGGACGGCGCGCCGGATTGGTTTATGCGACCGGCTACGCCGAAGACCTCCAACATGTACTTATTCTGGCGGATTTGCTGCAGGCGTGCGGCGTAAAGCCGATCCTGGGGTCGCCGGGGCATCTCACGTGCGGTCCCCTTGGCCGGCCGCGCCTGCACGGCGAGCCTGTGGACTGGATATTCCGTTTCTTTCCAGGTGAGTGGTATGGCTACCTGGACAACTTGCGCGCCTGGTGCAGGACAGCGGCCAGAATCCCCATTGTCAATCCCCTCTCCCGGTTGTTGCGCCAGACGAAAGGGCTGTTCGCCTTGTGGCGGGAACACCCGTTGGTGGAGGAAGGGGATACGCAGCTGCTGAACCGGTATACGCCTCATACGGAATTCTTCAGGAAGGACCGTGTCGATGCCTATCTGGGTCAACGCGAAAGCTGGGCGCTGAAGAAACTATTTGGCCGCATGGGCGACACGGTGACGCTGGGCCGCCTGTGCACACCCGAACAATGGGAAAAATCGGTTGCAGAAGCGGCCAAAGCGCCGGAAATCTGGCTCGCCCAACATGCCTTTTCTCCCTCGCCGGTTATCGGCGGCGCACGCCGCCTGTTTCCGGCATTGGGTGTCTATTTGATAAACGGCGCCTTTGCCGGATATTACTCACGGGCCGATGAACTCGGCTTGACAACGCATGAGGCTTATTATGTGGTCACCGCTATTGAAACCCCTTGAATGGCTTGGAAAAATTCGCCTGCCTTTTATGCGGACGCGTACCGGTACCGTTGTAGGCGGGCCCCGGGAACCCGATGCCCTGGGCACCTATGAATGGCAGGCGTTTCTGGATGCGCGCGCCCTGTCGCGGGTCTGGGGGCCCCACGGGCACAGCCCCTGGATGCCGTTTCATTGCGTGACCCTGTTTGTGTCCCTTGAGTACATGAATTATGGGATACAGAAGGTCATCGGGCCGTGTGCTCAGGACCCCTGGCCCCTGAAAAATTTTCACCTGCCCGCCTGGGTGGATGCGTCCGTTCTGCTCGTAGTTGATTTGCCCGGCCCTAAAAGTGCCGCAGTGGGCGCCGCACTGGCAATAGCCGGTTGCGACCTGGTATGCACCTTCAACAACTGGCCCTATTCCGGGGCGCTTGTAAAACCGGAGCAAACCCTGGCCGCATTACTGCGGTACGCGTCCCTGCTCGACAAGAAACGCACCGCCTATGCCACGCCGGGGCCGGTGGCCTGGCTCTGCGACAATACCCGGCTCGGAAACAGGCCGGGCAAACCGGGTGAATTCGATAACCGTTATTATATTGAGGACAGCATCATACCGGGCCCGAACTATCTCCGTGAACGGGATATTTCCAAGATCATTTACATTACCGGTCCGGACATAAAAGTGCAGAACGACATCAAGGGACATCTCCACTTTCTAAAAACCGCCGGATTGGAGCTGTATTACGCCGTCGCTCTTGATACCGGGTCGTTAGGCGGTCCGAAACCATTAAATATTGAAGAATTAAAGTTCAGCACCACGGGTTTCTTCCGCTCCTCGGCCGGCGGGTTCGGAGCGCCGGTGCCGCATCCCTCCTCAGGAGGATAACAGGACTGCTCCGAGAGGAAACACCCCCGCAGTTATAGTGGTGCCAAAGCGGTCATGAGTATGGTGTATGAAAAGGATTCCGGATGAAAAAACGCAGGGCAGATACCTTTAACTGGCGGATTACTCCCGATATGCTTCAGGCTTTGCCGCTTGCCAAAAAGGATCGCAGCCTGCGCAGCCTTATCATTCAGAATATCATTGTACTGGCCGTGGGGGTTGCGGCGTTCGCGGGGCTGGTTTTCTCTGCGGAACTTTTTTTACAGCATGAAAATATCGGTCCGCTGGTGGCGATTGTGATTTTCTTGATTATTCCTATATGCGTGGTGCTCATGGTGCTGAATTTTTTTAGGATGCTGGGATTGCGCCAAATTACATTGACTCCGGAGACCGTAATGTACCGCCGCCGCCGACTGGGGATATTAATGGTAGACTGGACGGAACCACTCGTTTCCTATAGGGGTGTCCAGGGTGACATTGTTCGCACTGGCAAAGACTCCTGGAAACAAGTCATAGAGCTGGTCCACGCTGTGCCGAACAAAACCATCCGGCTTTGCGCCAGCGAACTGAATATGTCTCCGGGGCGCGCTCAGGTGCAATTGGACCTCAATGAAGCACTGGAACGGTATGCCAGGGTATTGCACCTTCCCGCTCTCGTTCCCAAGGATGACGGCACCCTTGTCGCTGTGCCGCCGGAACAACTGGTTCAACCCGTCGGGGCGTTGATTCGGGAAGGGGTTTTGACGGTTACCGGATGGGAAGAGACGCCGCCTGGGGGACTGGAAGTCGAGGATACGCCTGACGGCAAGCGAATTACCTTTCCGCCCCGGCGCAGGAAAGGAATCCTTGCCCTGGAGGGCTTTCTTGCGGTCCTGTTTATCGCGGCCTATTTCATGGTCCGGGCGGGTTTGAAGTGGAATGAAGACAGCGAAAGTCCCCTGGTGCTGCTGGTGGTATGCGCAGCGGCAATGGTCTGGGAACTGTTCTTCGGAAGACGCCTCTATGTTGCGGCATCATCGTTGCGCAGCCTGCCCGTCGCCTTTGGAAAAGAATGGCACTTCCGGGAGAGAAGCCTTTCCCTTCGCGAAATCCGCAGTGTCACCATACCAGACAATAAACACCCCGGCCTGGAAACCATGGAGGGGGACCAATTGGAGGCCTATGTGGCATCACTGTTCAGGAGGCGACAAGCAACCACTCCCGTCTCTGCGCAACAGAAGGACATCCTCAGGGAAGTGCAACAGTCCAAGGTAATCATTGCCGCGCCGGGCAAGACGTGGATATATAAGACGGAACATCCTGAACACGCCCGCTGGATACGCGGACTTATCCTGATGCGTGCCGCGGAAGAAAACGATGCGCCTCTGATTCAACAAGAGATGGAATAATGCAACCAATACGGCGTTGGCGTCCGCTCGGCGCGATCTTTTCCGGCGTGTTCCCCCCCCCCGGAAGGGGACTGCACTCTTGTTATTCTGCGGGGGGAGGCGTCATGTCCCGGCAGATGACGCGGAATCCGACGTTGTATACCCCCTGCCAGGGAGCGTAAGGACGTCGAATCGTGGCACGCGCCCGGCGGGGGCGCACGCTCCAGGAACCGCCCCGCACCACACGGAGGAGCGCCGTCGTGTCTTCCTCCTCGGAGTACGGATAGGGATGGTAGGCGCTGCGGGTCCATTCCGCCACGTTGCCATGCATATCATGCAGGCCCCAGGGGTTGGCCGCGAACCGGCCGACGGGCGCGCTAACATGATGCCCGTCATTAACCTGCGCGAATGCGGGACGCCAGGGATGAATCGCGCCCGAAGGGAGTTTCCACGGATCGTGGGTTTCTACCTGCTGAAAGGAGACATCGGCCAGGTTTTCAAAACGGGAGAAGTCCCTATCCGTCGCGCCGTACCACATCGGTGCAGCAGCGCCCGCCCGGCAGGCATATTCCCATTGGGCTTCTGTAGGCAAGGTGAAAGTCTGGCCTGTGGTATCGCTCAGCCAGGCGCAGTAGGCCATGGCCTGTTCCCAGGAAACGCGCACCACCGGCTGGTCGGGCGTGTTCAGCGGCCAACCGCGTTCCCCGGTGCTGAACTGCAGGAAATCACCATGTTCCAGGCGGCTGTCATGGTCGGGGTCGAACAGGGCGAACTGGGCGTTGGTCACCTCGGTTGCACCCATCCAGAAGGTCTCTGTAATGTCCACGGCATGCGGCGGCGCTTCATCAGGATATCCGTCGTCTGCGCCGAGTGTAAAGGTGCCTGCGGGGATGTGGACAAGGGGCATCTGTATCGTATCGCTAAGAGAAACTGTCCTATGCTTAGGTGTTGTTGGCGCATCACCGGCAGAGGAACAGGGGGATATCTTCTTGCTTGCCGGCGGTGTGGACGGTAACGGTTCCGTTGCCCCGTCAGTGGCAAGTCCGGCCAGAGGTGCCAGATTATATATCGCTTCAGGGTCGCCGTCGGCGCCTTGGGCGTATTTGGCCTGCATGGCCATGCGCCGGTTACGCTGATGGTCCACTTTCTCCATGCCTACGATTTCATGCCAGGTGCCGTGGGCGGGAGTATTCAGGTCAATCCAGGTGATGAGCCGGTCCCAGGACTCCGGGTCCAGTTTAATTCCCTGGTGTCCTGCGCGCAGGTGTTGCACGAGCTCTGTCGTGCTTGCATGAAATTCCAGCGGGGTCAAAAGATGCAGATCACTTTCCATGGTATGGCCGCGTACGTAACGGCGCAGGGCGAGATAGGCGGGCGGGAATTGGGAACCGTTGTTATAGGCGGTATCATTCGCGTTGGTATGCACATCGGGCAGGTCGCGAAAATCAGGTTTGCCGGCATCGGCGCCGTCGTGGCAGCGGACACAATACCGGTCGAGCACGGGTTGTACCTCGCGGCGGAAGGAAAATCCCCGCACCGGCCCGTACCAGGGGCGGATGGACGAGGGGGCGCGGCGCGCCGCCCTGGCGGCGTGTACCGGCGGCGGCGTATTCTGGGGTTCATGGCAGCCCACACAGGACACAGCCTCCCCCGGCATGGCCGTCATCCAGCTTCGCATCAGTTGTAACGCCTGGCCCCGCTCATCGAGGGGTTGTATGGACAGGGGGGTATTCGCCGGTACCTGGAAAGAGGCGGAGCCGTCTTCTTCCACGGGTACCGTGCCCAATACGCGCTTGATATCCCAGGGTCCGTCCAGCCCGACCCGGTTGACCTGGCCGCCCATGCCATGGTACGCGAACTGGTAGGTATACAGGCGAAGTTGTTTCACCGTACCGCGAGGCACATCCTTGAGCCCGTCTCCCGCATAGATGTCGCTGACAAGCACGTCTGCATCTTTGCGTTCCAGATTTACCCGGGACGGAATAACGGGCGGCCTCGGAACCGGCAGCAAGGGAATCGGTTCGAACAGAGCATACCCCGGTTCTTCCCGCAGTAGGGTCATATTGTCAAAGATATCCACAAGGTAAATGCCCCAGAGCGCGTCCGGATGGGGCTTACAGGATACCAGAAAATACTTTTCACTCAGCGGGAAGGGGTGCAGAAATTTTGGCCAGGAATCATCCACAAGATTGTCCTTAAGGACGGGTTCCACGGGTTTCCCATAACCGGGAATGCGTTGTACCACGCCGTCCGCCTCCTTGCGTCCCAGGGCGGGATCAAGCAGGACCAGTTCTCCCATGCGGGGCACCCCGTGATGGCCGCCGACAACCGTCACTACTTTCGTGGGATGCGCCGGTACGGGCCGCGCGTAAAACATGGAATTCGGCCAATAGGAATTGCTGCCATAGTATTCCATCTGGCCGGTGCCGTCCGGGTTCATGTGAAACAGGATGCGCGACGCGAAGTGGGGAATGTCGGAATATTCCCAACGGAGATACAGCACCCGGCCGTTGGGCAGCACGCGGGGGCACCAATTATGGTCCTGCTCGAAGGTTAGCCGTCGTATCGTGCCGTCCGTTATATCCGCCCGATATAGATTGGAAACGTGTGAGGAGCCGGTGACGCAGGGCACACCGACAAAGGGCGCCGTGGAGGCAAAAATCAGGTTGTCATCCGGCAGATAGCAACCCTCGTAGTTGTCCACATCGGGCTCGGTTATCAGGGGCAGTTCCCGGGCCTGCCCGTTGGACAGGTCCAATTCGTGGAGTTGCCATCGGCCGTTGGCGCCGGGCATGGAAAAGAGCAGCCGTCCCGCGTCCCAATGCAGCGCCAGATCGCCGACAAACACATCCCGTTCCGGCCGGTACAATACTTGCGGCGCCACATCTCCCGAAAGCGGCATCGCGCAAATCTCATTGTCAAAGCCCGACAGGGGCAGTGAGGAGTTGCTTTCCCAGTTCTGAGGCAGTCCCAATTGACCGACGCCGCGCCGTACAAAAAGCAGCCGGTCGAAGCGTAACAACGGGTTGGCGAGCAGGGCGGCACGCGCCCGGGCCGCTTGTTCCTGGCGGCGCGCCTCAGCATCGTCATCTCCGGCCACCGACGCATTGGAAAGCGCTTCCCGCGCCTGCCGCAACAGGGCGAGATGACCGGCATCAACGGAATAATCACTGCCATAGGTCTGCCGCAGGTCTTCCACGGCCCGGCCGACTGCGTCCAGATCCGGCGCCGGGACCTCTCCGGCTGTCGGGGCACACCCCGCAAGGAACGCCATGGCGCATAAGATACTTGGCAGGACGGGATGAGAAAGACCCGGCATCGTTGGTAACCTTACTCGGGATCGCCGAGTGCAATCGCATCCGCGCGCATGCGCGCGACCTCCGCCTCGTCCAGGTGCAGGAAACCGGCCGCGGCATTGTCCGCCGCCTGGGCGGCGGTGCGCATGCCGCAGAGCACGTGGGTAACGCCCGGTTGCGCCGCCGTCCACGCAATGACCAGCTGGGCCAGGGAGCAGGAGTATTTTTCGGTCAGGTCCGACCAGCCTTCCAGCATCTTCAGAACCTTCACCCGGTTTTCCATCTTGAACCAGGCATTCCAGTCCGCATTGCTGCGGAATTCCGTTTCCTTGAACACGCGGTCCATACCAATCTTGCCGGTGAGCAGGCCCTGTTCGAGTGACATATAGGTCAGGGTGGCCAACCCCTTCTGGCGGCAATAGGGCAGGATATGCGCTTCAGGCTCCCTGTAAAGCATGCTGTAGCGAAACTGGTCGCTGGCCACCGGGCCGCAGGCGCCGTTTTCCTCCAATTGTTCCAGGGAAACATTCGACACCCCGATGGCGCGGATTTTACCCGCATCCTTCAACTTCATCAGGCAGGCCATGGTGTCTTCTATGGGCGTGAGGTCCGGTTCTTTCGACGGCCAGTGGGTCTGGTACAAATCAATGTAATCCGTCTCCAGACGGCGCAGGCTGTTTTCGACCTCGATCTGAATCGTTTCCGGCCGCAGGCTGATATAGACATCCTTGCCGTCAAGATGCGCGTGAAAAGCGCCGCGGTTATCTTCCCACCAGATGCCGCATTTGGTCGCAATGACCACCTTGTCACGGCGCCCTTTCAAAGCCTTTGCGATGATTTCCTCCGCGTGGCCCCAGCCGTAGCCGGGTGCGGTGTCGATAAAGTTGACCCCGGCGGCCAGCGCCGCATCAATCGCACGCAGCGATTCCTTGTCCTCAACCCCATCCCAGGTCAGGCCGCCGCCGGTCACCCAGGTGCCCATGGCCACCACGGAAGCCTTAATCCCCGAATTCCCCAACATTTTATACTGCATGATTTACTCTCCTTCTGTGTGGATTGCGTTCGCAGCCGTGTATGGATAGTACGCAACCGGATACTATCATGTTCGGCGTGGAAAATGCACACGATGAAAAACAAACAAAAGAACAGTACCGTCTATTTTAATAATTCCCGCAACGACAACAGTTGTCCCCGTATAGCAGTTGTGGATGTGGACCGGGAAGCGGAAGGCTTATTCAAGCGTTGTCGTTTCCTGCGCCTTTACCGTGAGGGTGCCCATGGACACCTTCGCCGTAATCAGACCGGGTTGATCAAGGGTGCCTTTCAACCCCGCAGCGCGGGCGCCCATAATACGTTGATGCAGATTAAGGTCAAAGTCCTGAAATTCCGCTTTGCCGATATCCACCGCCAGATCGTATTCAAAACTTGCCTTTGGGGAAAGAGACAACTCCAATTTCCCCACGTGAATGTCGAAATGCTGTTCTCCAAAAATGCCCATGGGCGCGGCTGTCGTCACATTCCCCACAGATACGGCGGCAGTCACGTTCCCCGGCAGATTTCGTAAGTGCATATTGCCAAACTGGACCTCGGCATTTGTGGAAATATAGGTGGGCGTTTCCACGAACCGGTTGACATGCGGCACAATACGCACAAAGAGGCGTTCCAGGAAGCCGCGGGCGCCCAATTGTACGGCCAACTCCACCCGCCCGTCCTTCAGTGTCGGGGAGACCATCACCGAGTCCAGATAAGCATTGGGTGAGGCGAAACCGAACAAACTGTAAGCGTCCACATACTTTTCGGTCTTGATAAATACCACCCCGTCGCTGTCATTGAACGCGTTGCCGGTGACGGTGACATTGCCCACGGGATTGGAGATGGCCAGTTCCCGGGCGGCGCACAGTTCCATCTCTTCGATGAAGATGTCGCTTGTGCCCTTGACACATCCGGAAACCATGGCCGCGGAAAGGAGGAGCAGCAAAGCCGTCATCCGCCTGTATCCGCTTCTTTTAACCATAAATGCACTCCGCAATGGTGGTATTGTCAGCACCCCGTGGCCACGGCTGTATCTACTATACAGTTCTGCCCCGGTACAGTTACCACCCCTGTTGTGCCCCATGCGGGCGAAAAAGAGTACCTAATGTGCTAGTAATCAACAAAAATAAAAAGGTTATTATTCCACTTTATCCATCTCAGTATAGCATAAAGACATTAAAACTGCAACCGCTGTCGAAGGGCATTCAAGGCGCGGGGCCCGGCAGTTGGTCCTGGAAGGGGGCCGTTTTCAGGGTAAAAAAGGTTCATGATGCATTGGCGAGGACGTTGGGATTTTGGCTGTGGCTATGCTGATGACCGAAATACCGCGAGAATAGGGGCCGGAAAACCCGCTGTAACCGGGCTACCGCCGAGGACGTGGAATGTGGCACAATAAGCCCCGGACCGGCCGGATGCGTCGGGCTGGACGGGTTTGCCAAGGGCGGTGATGGCGGTCAATCTAATGTTACCAAGCCTTTAAAAGGGGATTTCAGGATATGAATCAGGGTGTTTCTTTGGAAGCGTTGGTTGTGTCGCGGTGTATCCGGGACAGGTGCACCGTGGCCACCGCGGAGTCTTGTACGGGCGGTCTTATATCCCATCGCATTACGAACGTTCCCGGAGCGTCGGCCATATTTTTGGGCGGTATCACCGCGTATGCCAACGCCATAAAAACAGGGTTGCTGGGGGTTCCCAAAGAAGCGCTGGCGGCGGCGGGTGCGGTTTCGGAAGCGGTGGCCGAGGCTATGGCGCTGGGTGCCCGGGAACGGTTCGGCGCGGATTTTTCCGTGGCGGTTACGGGCATCGCCGGGCCGGGCGGCGGGACGCCGGAAAAGCCTGTGGGCACGGTGTGCCTGGCGGCGGCAGGCCCGGCGGCGCTGCGTGTCCGGCGGGAGCGCTTTGCCGGGGACCGCGATGCCGTCAAAGCGCAAACTGCGGAAGCGGCCTTGGCATTGTTGCTTGAAGTAATGGAAGGGGCGGGACATGAGCACTGATTTTGTACACCTTCATCTGCACAGTCATTTCAGCCTGCTGGACGGCTTGACCAAGCCCGAGGAATTGGTCAAGCGCTGCGCGCAATATGATATGCCGGCATGCGCCGTAACGGACCACGGAACGGTATTCGGGTTGCTTGAGTTCTGCCAGGAGGCCAAGAAGAAAGGCATCAAACCCATTTTGGGGTGCGAAGTATACGTGGCGCCCACAAACCGGTTCGATAAATCGGCCAAAAGCGGCAAGGAAGCCAGCAACCACCTCCTGCTCCTGTGCGAGAACGAACAGGGCTACCACAATCTGTGCAAGCTGAGTACGCAGGCCCACCTGGAAGGCTGGCACTATAAACCGCGCGTCGATATCGCGCTGCTGGAAGAACACCATGAGGGACTGATCGCGGCGACGGCCTGTCTTAACGGACGCGTTCCCCGCATGTTGCTGGCGGGACAGCCGGAAGAAGCGGAAAAGACGCTGGACCAGTACATCGGCATTTTCGGGCCGGATAACGTATGTGTAGAGATGATGAATCACGGCATGCCTGAAGAAAACCAGGTGAACCCGCTGCTGTATGACCTGGCGCAGAAACGTAAAGTACCCGTCATCGCCACCAATGACAGCCACTACCTCGACCGGTCGGATTCGGAAGCCCACGATATTCTGCTCTGTCTGCAAACCAAGAAGACCTTGCAGGATACGGACCGGATGCGGCTGCCCAACGACGAGTTTTATTTTCGCAATGCTGCTGAGATGAAAGGGTGCTTTGCGCGGTGGCCCGAGGCCGTAACCAATACCGTGCTTATCGCGGAACGCTGCAACGCCACCGTGCCCACCGGCCTGAAACTCATTCCAAGCTACCCGGTGCCCGACGGGCAGGACAAGGAGGCCTATCTTCGGGAACGGGTGTATGAGGGGTTGCAGAAACGCTATGGGACGCCGCTGCCTTCCGCCGCCGTCGAACGGGTGGAATACGAGTTGGGCGTTATCATCAGCATGGGCTTTGTGGATTATTTCCTGGTCGTCTGGGATCTGGTCCACTATGCGCGCCAGTCGGGGATTCCCGTGGGTCCGGGCCGCGGTTCCGGCGCCGGGTGCCTCGTCGCGTATGCCCTGGGCATTACCAATCTCGATCCCCTGCGCTACAAGCTGCTTTTTGAACGGTTCCTGAATCCTGAGCGCGTGAGCATGCCCGATATCGACATCGATTTCTGCATGAACCGCCGCGAGGAACTGCTGGAGTATTCCCGCAAGAAATACGGCGCCGACTGCGTCAGCCAGATCGTGACCTTCGGCCGCATGATGGCGAAGAACGTGGTCCGCAGCGTTGCGCGCGTGATGGACATGCCCATTGCCGAAGCCAACCGGATTGCCGCGTTAATCCCCAACATCCTGAACGTGACGCTCGACAAAGCCTATAAGAGTGAAGCCGAGCTCCAACAGCTCATTGCACAGGACAAACAAATCGCCCACCTGTGGAAAATGGCGTTGCGGCTTGAAGGGACCATCTACAGTTACGGCAAGCACGCGGCGGGCGTGGTGCTCTGCGACCATCCGCTTACGGACCATATCGCCCTGTTCAAGCCCGCGGGCGCCGATACGGTAACCACCCAGGTTGAGATGAAGGGTGTGGAAAAAATCGGCCTGCTCAAAATGGACATCCTCGGCCTGCGGACCCTGACCATGTTGAATGAGGCGGTGCGCCTGATTAATAAACACCAGGGGGTTGCCCTGGATATGGACAACCTGGACCTGGAAGACGAAAAAACCTATGCGCTGCTGCGCAGCGGCGATACGGCAGGCGTGTTTCAGTTGGAAAGTGCGGGCATGCGCGATGTGGCAAAACGCATCGGCCTCGAAAATATCGAGGAGATAAACGCCCTGGTCGCCCTGTATCGCCCGGGGCCGATGGAGTATATCGACACCTATATCGAGAATAAACGAAACCCGGAGGCTATCGTATACAACCCGCCCATGCTCAAACCCATCCTCAGGGAAACCTACGGTGTTTCCGTGTATCAGGAGCAGGTCATGCAGATTGTGCAGGTGTGCGGCGGGTTCAGCCTGGGCCGGGCCGATATCGTGCGCCGCGCCATGTCCAAGAAAAACGACGACTTGCTGAACGCCCAAAAACCGGATTTCCTGGCGGGATGCGCGGCAAACGGCATCGATGCCGCCCTGGGTGAGGATTTGTGGGCGCGCATTGAAATGTTTTCAGGGTACGGCTTTAATAAATCCCACAGCATGGCCTACGCCATTATCGCCTATCAGACCGCCTATCTCAAGGCGCATTATCCCGTGGAATTCATGTGCGCCCTGCTCATCAGCGAATCGGGCGATCTTAAAAAGACGGCCTTATACGTGGAAGAGTGCAACCGGCTCGGGATTAACGTACTCGCGCCGGACATCAACCACAGCGAGGTTCTTTTCACCGTGGAAGACCAGGCCATCCGCTTTGGACTGAGCGCCATAAAAAATCTGGGGGAAGTGCCCTGCAACGCCATTGTGGCCGACCGGGAAAAGAACGGCCCCTACCAGGACATTTTCGATTTCTGCACCCGCATCAGCGGCCAGAATGTTAATGCCCGGGTCATCGAAAGCCTGAACAAGGCGGGTGCCTTCGGCAGTACCGGGTGGAACCGTCGCCAGGTCTGCGAGGTCATCGTGCAGGCCATTCAACTGGGCCTGTCCCTTCAAAAGGAGCGGGAAGCGGGACAGACTTCTCTTTTTGAAATGGAAGGCGCCGATGATGTCTTCGACACTTCCCAGGTCAGACCCGACTTGCCCGAATGGCCCGAGGAGGAGTTGCTGGCCTATGAAAAAGAGATGCTCGGTCTTTATGTCACGGGCCATCCCCTGCGGCGGCATGCCGTGCTTATACGCCGGATGAGCACCCTGGACCTGGGCAGTTTCGAGGAACGGACCGACGGGGAGATTGTGAATGTTTGCGGTCTCATCACGGAGCACAAAAAAATTTACAGCAGAAAGAACGAGCCCATGGCGTTTCTGACACTGGAAACGCTCCAGGGGCCCTGCGAAGCGACCGTCTTTCCCAAACTGTACGCGGAAACGAAAGACCTCCTCGTGGCGGACGGCATCATTGCCTGCAAGGCCACCGTGAACATACGGGAAGACAAGCATACGCTTATCGCGGAAGGCATCTTCCCCATAAACGAGGCGGAGAAAGCGCTGGGTACCGCCGTACACGTCCGGCTGAAACCGGAACAACAAAACCCGGAGACCGCGCACGCCCTTGCCGTGCTGCTGGGAGGCGCCCGGGGCGATTGCGATGTTTATGTTCATTGCCTTAATGCTTCTTATGGCGAAATAATCCTGCATGCCACAAGTGCCTGCATGGTACGTCCCTCACCTGAACTTCAAGACCAGGTCGAAGCGCTGCTTGGAGAGGGTGCTTATTTTATTTCCGCCGGCGCCGGCCTTCCCAGCCACAGACAACCCGCCCTTCGCGAGGATTCCCGGAAACGTTTTCCGCGACGCCAGGGAAACCAGGACGCGAAACGGGAGGTCTATTAATGGCCTGTTTCCTCAATGACAGGACTAGACACAAGAAGATGTTTGTTTTTTGCGGTTCCCATTGCGTGCGCACGGGAATCCAACTTCCCGGACTTGTTTCATGACGTTACGGCTGCCACCAGTGCCCGGCTATTGCCGGAACCATCCCCTCCTGCCCGGGAGGCGCTTTTCCTGCGCGCTGCTTGCGGCAGCGCTGACGTTCCTCCTGGTGGTTTCCGGGTGTTCCACCACGGCAAGCCGGGAGCGCGCCGATGCCGAGGCCTATGGCATTCTTGAAGAGAAGAGCCCTGATGTGCCCGGTGCGGAGCCGGAGTTTTCCCTGAACGCGGTGGATAGTCCCCTGGCACTCGAGAGCCTGCCCCGGACCGAGGAACCCGATACCGGCCTCGGTGAGGCCATTACGGAGCCGGCGGGCAGTTCCGTCCTCTCTCTGGAGAATGCCATTATGCTGGCGGTACAGCGCAATCGCGGGTATCAAAATGCCAAGGAAAGCCTGTACCTGGAAGCGCTCGCCCTGACCCTTGACCGGCACCAATATACGCCCATCTTTTCCGGGAGTGCCGCGACCGCTCTTCAAAGGTCCGCCAAGGACCAAACCGTTCCTTCCCTTTTCCCGGAGACCATGGCCGGGGTTGGCGCCATCGTCGGAGAACTGGAGCAACTGACGGGTTCACAATCGGAACTGCTCCGGGCCTATGCCGGGCTCCTGGAATCGGCCGGCGAAGCGGCCGGCCTGGACGAGCCCGCCACCCAACTGGTCGAGGAGCGGCGGGTCACCGGGAATACCTCGCTGAATGTCAGCCGCCTGATGCGCGGCGGCGGGCGCATCGCCGCATCCCTGACCACCAACTTCCTCCGTTTCCTCACCGGTGATCCCCGGGAAGCATCGGCATCCGCCCTGGAACTGACCTTCGCCCAGCCCCTGTTGCGGGGCGCCGGGCGCGATATCGCCGCCGAACGGCTGACCCAGGCAGAACGGGACGTGTTGTACGCATTGCGCGAGTTTACCCATTACCGAAAGACCTTCACGGTAAATGTGTGTGCGGCCTATTACAGCGTACTGCGTCAGCGCGATATCGTGCGCAACAACTGGACCAGCCTGCGGAACTTCATGATGAATGTGGAACGGGAACGCGCCTTCGCCCAGGAAGGGTTGCGCACCCAGGCGGAACTCGGGCGCATGGAACAGTTCCGGTTGAACAACGAAAATGAATATGTCAACGCCGCGCGCCGCTACCAGGAAGAACTGGACGAATTCAAAATCCTCCTCGGCCTGTCCACCGATACGCCCATCGTTCTGGATAACCGCGAGATGGAGCGCCTGCGCACCCGGGGGCTGAACCATCCCTCGGTGGCGCTCGAAGATGCCACCCAGGTGGCGTTGGTGTCGCGCCTCGACTTATACAACGAGAAAGACCGCGTGGACGACGCCCGGCGGCGCGTGCGGGTCGCCGCCAACGCGCTTAAGCCGGGATTGGACATCGTTGCCGACGCCCTGGTAGGCAGCACGGAAGAAAACAATCCCGCCGACCTGGACTTCAACCGTATGGACTGGAACATCGGCCTGGACCTTGACCCCGCCCTGGACAAGAAGCAGGAACGCAATGCCTACCGTGCTGCCCTGATCGACCTGGAGCGCACTCTGCGCAACAGCACCCTCGCGGAAGACAATATCAAGCTCGAAGTGCGCGGCGCCTGGCGCAACCTGGAACAGGCCCAAAACAACTACCGGGTCGCCCTCGAAAGCGTCAAACTGAGCGAGCGCCGCGTGGAAGAACAGCAACTCCTCTCCGAACTCGGCCTCGCCACCGCCCAGGACCAGGTGGACGCCCAGGAGGATTTGATTCAATCCCAGAACAGTCTTACCTCAGCCCTGATAGCGCACACCCTCGCCCGCCTCAATTTCTGGCGCGACATGGGCATTCTCTACATCGGCAAAGACGGCCTCTGGAAAGAACTGCCCCTGGATACCGCCAAGGAAGAATAATAGTTTCCGCATATCCACGTTCCACCGGTCCCCGGGCAGTATGTTACCCGCCAGTACAATTTCAGTTCCTGTGACACTGTTTGCATTCGGTGAGGGTAGATGCGACTTTCATAGCCCGCGAACCGCGCATGACCATCGCGATAACTATTGTTCCCGTGCACAGGATAATAGCCGGGCGGTATGGGGCGGCAAGTCCCTGAGTTCGACCAGACCTTCCCTGCTTGGCAATGCTTCCCCGGACCAGAAATCGGTGATGCTGCGGGCTGTGCCGACGGGTACAGAAACGCTCTGCGGCTCGTCCGTCCAGTTGAAGATGCACATTACTTCACGGTCCGGCAACATTATCCGTCCGATTTGAAACGAATGGTCCTCGAACCGGGCGGCAACGCCCGTGGGCGGGACCAGCCTGCGGAGCACCTGCAGCCGCTCCTGAGAAATGCGGGGCAGGTCGTCACCGGACAGCACCATGCCGCCCGAGGCGTAAATCGCCGCGGCATGAAACATGAATTCATGGTCGGCGAGTCCGCCGGTCAACAGGACGCAGTCAGGGTCGTTCCACCAAAGCCGGCCATTTTGCCAATTGC
Source organism: Candidatus Hydrogenedentota bacterium (assembly GCA_022706235.1). Classification (GTDB taxonomy): domain Bacteria; phylum Hydrogenedentota; class Hydrogenedentia; order Hydrogenedentales; family CAITNO01; genus JAAYBJ01. The sequence goes on from JAKJCY010000004.1 coordinate 28,996, forward strand.
GGTGGAACGTCTCCCGCGTGATGTGTTCCATGGTCTCCCTGCGCCGTTCGGTGTCTCCGGAAGAGCGGGACCCGTGTATCAGCCCCAGCGAGGGCCACATCGGATGGTTGCATCCCAGGAGGAATCCGTCACCGGCGCCGCGCAACACGGCCGCCATGCCCCGGCGGTACGCTTCCACGCGCGTTGCTTCGGGGTCGTGAAACCGGCCGCCGTGCATGGCGCCCCAGAAATTGGCGTCCAGTTTGAAGTAACTGCATCCCCATTCCTGGCGCATGGTTCGGAACACGGATTCCAGGTACTGTTGCGCTTCGGGCACGGTGCCGTCAAGGGCATACCAGGGGCCGTTGCGCCACCCGCCGAAGGTAACCGCATCGGAGGGCAGGGGGCGCCCCCCGGCGTCCATGATGAACCAGTCCGGGTGTTCCCGGAAGACTTTGGATGCCTCCTCCGCGATGAACGGGGCGACCCAGATGGCCGGTTCCCGTCCCGTTTCCCGTATCTGCCGGATGACCTCGCGGATGCCGCCGCCAAAGGCCTTGCCCGTGTCCAGCCAGTCGCCCATGGCCGCCTGATAACCGTCGTCTATCTGCACATAGTTCAGTTCGGGAAGGGTTTCGGCAATATAGTTGAGGTTGCGTTCCACTTTGCGGGTGGTGACGTTCGGCCCGAAGCAATACCAGGAGCACCATCCCGCCGGAACCGGTGGCTTGAACAGAGGCGGATGGTTCGAGGCAATGTGCCCGGCGAACTCCTCCAGCAGTGTTTCATAATGGCCGCCGATACCCGCCCAGAAGCGCTCCAGTTCCCAGGAAGCGCCCGGCGCCAGTGGGAGATTTTCAGTGTCCAGAACGGCTTCAATGGAATCGGACCGTACATGGAACTTGCCGACAAACCGGTTACAGGAAGTGAACCCAAGCACGATATCCCCGTCTTGTTCCGGAGACAGAACCATCATGCCGTAAACCGTCGCAGCGTCGTCCGGCTGGGGAATCCTGTAATGGCCGCGATCCGTATAGCCGCCGACATCAACCGGCTGCCCCAGCGTGCCCGCTGTCTGGGAAAGCATGGTAAATCCCTCGCCATAAAAAACGGTGTCCGGCGGCAGCGAATGGGCAACGTGGAACAAGACCACTTCACGGAT
>JAKJCY010000004.1:30234-39108 GCA_022706235.1 Candidatus Hydrogenedentota bacterium
TACGCACGGGCTCATTGCCCCTGTTGGTCAGCCTTGAAATACATACCGGGCCTTCCCAGGTGCGGTCCAGAGAAATGGATGCGGATGTACTGTTTTCAGTTGCCCGGACTTCGCCCGGCGCTGTCCGGATGTTCTCCACCGTGATGGTCGGGCCGGCTTGCGCTGATAACAAGCCGATCAACATTGGGAATACGGTTATTGCCAGCAGTGGGACGTAGAATCGCATGATACACCCTTTCATAAAAAATGTGCTTGATATTGTCGCATAATCAGGTAGAAACCGCCCACCATGATGGGTGCAACCGGGGAATATCCGAGTGTCTCATGACACCATGCAGATAAACGGGTTCATGATTGCAGCCCGGATGAAGCGGAACGTTTTCAACTGTCTGCAAGTCTTCGCTGAACTGAATACAAGAAAAGGTGCCGGGGTATCACACCCAAGAGCAAGGCACCTCCCGTTCTCCCCCGTCTCTCGTTCCCAAGTTGTACTTAAGAATGCACTTGTCGGCGAAATCGCATTTCGCAAACTCTGCATCATCAACCCGAATACAGAACAAAAAAGAGGAAGTGCAATCCGCCAGCGGCGGATATACTGTCAAGAGCAAGTGCGTTGCGAAATACAATGTCGTAAAGAGTCCAACGAGCCCAGGAAACGCTCGCATCGTGACATAGAATCATTCCACAAGGATGAACTCGACAAACTCCGTGGCACCGGGGCCGTTGTCCGTCAAAACGGGACCCGTTGTCTCGTAGGTTCGTCCCGACCGCCACGCGCGAATGGCCGAGCACTTGACGCGCGGATTCAACGTGACGCGGGCAATGGCCGTCGGCTCCGTCACCGCCGGTTGATCTTTATGTTTCACCACGCCCAGGTTGTTTACCAGTTCCACTACCCATCCTACAGGCGTCTTGTTGACCTGGTACTGAATGGCATCGCCGGTCACGTTGATGGGCAAAAGATCACGGCAAAGGCGCGCGAGGACCTCATTGGATAGGGCGGCAGAACGGCCCGTATCGGGGTTGATCCAGCTTTTGAGAACTTCGATATGCCCAAGCCGCGACGCGCCCCGGGCAAAGGCCAGTTTGGATTGGGTGAAAGCGATATTCTCGCCCAGTTCGAGGCCAATGCAGCGCGCACCCCATTCCCCCGCGTAGGCCTCATAGTGCGAATGGCCCGTAACGCTCATCACGCGGTCCAGCATATCGCCGCTCTTGCTCGTGAAGTAGTCCTTGAGCACTTCATAGCATTCGCGCTTGGTTTCTGGACGGCGGTCATAACCCGCCAGGTCCTTCTGCTTCATGAGGTGCTTATATGCGTCGAAGTCCTTCCCAAAAACATCGCGCCACCAGTACTCATCATGGGAGCGGTTATGGAAATAATAGCCCCATTCGCCCAGTTGCACCGCGCTGAAGACGCCCGCGCGTTCCATGACTTTCAACACCACCGCGTTCTCTTTCCCCAGCGGGCCCCGGCCTTACTTGATCTGCCTGTCACCGCCTGGATACGCGACCAGGGGCCAGCCAATCTCGGCGATATAGTTGATGACGGGCTGCACTGAAGGATACGGCCCCGGGAACGGGATCGAACCCATTCCCGAGTCCTTCCTTGCGCATGACCTCAACCAGTTCGCGAAACGTGTCCAGTTCGCCCGGCGCGCCATACATGGAAAAAACAATGCCCTTCTGTCCGGGCAGAAACCGAATTTGCTGCGGGCCGCCGACAAGAGCATCATAGGCGGGACAGGTTGCTGCATACAGCGGCAGGAAATACCCGAATATTAAAAAGAATAGCAGCCCGGGTATCGCATATTTCCTGGCGGTGCTCGAATGTTGGAACATTCCCAATCCTTTCTTCTTCTTCACTGTTCTGGGTCAGGAACCACAATCGGTGCATCCCGCGTCATTACCTGCAGTTCCAGCCAGGGCAGGGCAGCCCCATCATCTGCGGTAATTTGGAAATCGAATTCGCCCGTGGGAACCATAAAGCCTTCAGTAGTTACAGGCAGTTCCGCCACCTGGTTCCAGTTGGCGTCGCATATCGTGGCGGTCAGGCCGCCCTCCCAGGTCACATACTGCCCGCTGGCAAGGGTTCCCTGCACTTTCAACGCCGTGTCGCCTGCCTGTAGTACCGGGTTGCGCAGTTCCGTGGGAATTTCCTGGAGGGCGGTCAGGCCTTCCACGGACGCCCGCGCCTTCGTGCGCGGAGGGAGGATGCCAAAGCCCAGTTTGAGCCAGTTGACCTGCTCGTAATACGTTCGCTTACTGCCCATGCGCCACCCCCAGTGGCTCGACGCCCAGGCAGCCTGGGCATTGGGAATCTCGATATAACGCCGGTCGGTGAAGGTCAAGGGCACGACATAATCGCCTCCGGGAATCTGTAAGGTCAGCACCGCGCCGCTGCCGTCGCCGGTGACCCACATGCCGATGCCGCGCCGTTGCGTCATGTTGAGGGTTCGGCTCCATTCGGGCAGTGTGTCTTCGTTTACGGCCGGTTGATCAAAGGGGTTGTCGGCTTCAATAGTGAGTACGGTGGCATCACCCGTGACGCGTGTATCCCGGAGATTTCTGATTTCTTCCGGGGAGGGTTGCAGCAGCACATTGCCCGAGGCAGATGCGGCGCCGGCGGTTGAAATCATTTTGGCATAGTCGAAGGCGCTGTCGGCGGCCCTGACATCTGTGTCGCTTCCCCTTTCGGCGGCAGCGGCCTGGTCCGCCGGATCGAAGGCCCAGAGCACGCGCAGGACGATGGAGGTGGCTTGCGGTTGAAAGGGATTGCGCAGACGGAGCGTTTCACCGGGTTTCAGGAATTGACGCGGCGAGATGGCGCCGTGCTCCTGGCCGTCCTGCCATCGTATGTCTTCATTGCCCGGCCGCGTGAGCACCTTGGTGGGAAAAATCTCCCATTGCCCCGACCCCTTGGAGAGGACATGGACCAGTTCGGACTGTTCGTGGCTTCCTGCCTGCCCCAGCAGGTCTTCCTCATGAAACATGGTTTTGCGTATTTGTTCGCGCTGTTCGGGGGCGATGATCTGGTTGACCCGTTTCCAGTTCCGCGCCGTCTCGAGGATCTGGTCTGTCTGGCCGTGAGATTGCAGGGCTTCGATGTTGACTCCGAAGAGCGGCTCCGGTTTCAGGATTTGGTAAATGGTGAAGCCGTGGGCGCACATCTGGCTCATGCCCCAGTGGGCGTCGAGCATGTTGCTGGCCGGGCGGAAGGGCTGGTCCAGTAAAATGGCGACGATGCCCTTCTGCCGTTCACGCAACGCGTACTGGGTTGTGTTCAGCCGGTATTCGATGGCGCAGGGCGGTGCCCAGCCGCCGCTTGTGTAGGCCGTCACCGGATGGTCCAGGTGGCTGTACACCAGCGAGGCAAACTTGTGAAATCCCCACGAGCGGCCGTTATAGGTGTGAACTTCGGCGCCGTCATATTCCGTGTGGACAATGCCGCACCGATTGAGCATACCCGCAAAATTTCGGGCTACTTCTTCAAGCAGGCTGGAATCGTTCTCCGGCACCAGCTGCTGGCCATAGGCGGAGATGAGGCCACGCATGGCTTCACCGTCCCTATGGTCGGACAGGCGTGTGGAACCCTGACCGCGCTGGCACTGCTCCAGCGTCCACACGTCCTTGTCCGTGTCTGAAAAGGCGCCCACTTGGATGAGTTCGTTCCCCACGACCATGAAATTGTAATCGAAGAGGTTATGAATGGCGGGAGGACAGGTGTAGCGCTGCCACCAGTCCGCCGCAGGCAAGCGAAAGGGCATTTCCACGCCCGGATCGGGACGAAAGCGCAGGGTGGTGTCTTTGCGCCCGATATCCCCAACCAGGCGGCCCCGGCCCCAGCAGGCCAGGCGTTCATCCGGCGCGTTGCCCACATACTCCGGATCCCGAAGGCCGATGCCGCCGCTGACATAATGCAATTTCAGATGCATGTCCCGCTCGCGAAGATAGTCCGAAAAAGCCCGCAGGTCTTCCTCGCCACGGGGAAACACGTTCGTGTTAATACCCCAGTTTAGCTGGCGAATGGCCCAGAAAGGTTCACGGTCCCCGCCGCGCCAGGTATCGGTGAAAAGGTATACTTCACGCACGCCGGCTTTCTCCGCATACGGTACAGCAGCATACAACTCCTCGGGCGTGCGCGCCGATATGTAGAAACGGCTCTGATCGCTGTATTCCGCCAGCCAACGCTCTACCCACGCGCGCGCCGCCGCCACATCCCACTCACCCGACACGCGGGGATGGGGCAGCCCTTCGTTCACCCAAATTCGTAGGATTATCTCGTCTTCGTCTGCCTCATCCTTGGGCCGATAAAGGGCAAAGCCGCCTTTGGGGTTTTCCGGATTGCGGTTCCAGAGATGCCGCCAATCTACCTTTACCACGTTGCCGCCCCGTGCCTCGGTCATGTAATCCAGTTCGAAAGCACGCACGGGCTGGGTCAGTTTCATCTCGAAATGCATTGAGTATTCTGGCGACGCGGGCACCCCTTCGAGTCGTTCCACACGGAACGCAAGATAGGATTTGTCCCTGTGCACGCCGAAGGTCACTCTAGGCAGTCCGCCGCCGCAGGATGCCACGAGTTTTTCGCCTTGGAAAGTCAAGTGATCGAAACGCATGGGAACATTGTCCCGGGACAAAAGATAGAACCCGAGGCCTGGATCATTCGTAATCAGCCCTTCCTTTCCGCCAGATTTTGTTCTGAAAGAAGCGGGGCGCCCGTCAGAAGCGAATTGCAGACTAAAGATGGGCGTATCCAGAAGGACGGGCACGGTGGTCTGGACGGCTTGTGCCGACAGCATAAAAAAAATCAGCAAACAAGACATCAAGATAGTACGTCCACCCTGAATCCGCACGTAAAGAATAGCGAGGATTGTAGAAACGGCATTCTGCCGCTTCCATTGTAACTTAGGCCAGCATGGGCTTCTTGATGTAAAGCAGCAGGATGCCGCTCCTACGACCTTCATGCTTATGGCTTCACTCCAGAAATTCGGTTTCTTACGTGCGGATTTAGGTCTACTGTGTGTTGCTATGGGGTGCTCCCTCGATGTTGAAAAGAGAGCACGGCATTTGACCCCATCGGGTAGAGCCGGGTTTCATGAATTCTCGGGATGTTTGCTAGATAACAAATACATGCACAGAGAACAGGCAGATATGAAGAAAGTGAACAAGAAAATATCGGATAGAGGTAATGACAGCGTCCCAACCATCAAGCGATTTGGGAAGGAGTGATTCGCACTGTGGGGTCGTGTTAAATTAAAACCACTATGCAGCGGAGGACATGTACTTAATTAAGTGCCCGTAGGCAGGAGAGACCTATGGTGAACCGCATTGTCGTATCTGGAAGCCCGCAATTAAACTGATACAGAAACTGTGTTGCCCCCTGGAAAGGAGGAGTCTATGAACAGGATGGTTAAGTGCATTATGTCAGCTTGTGTTTCCCTTGTGGTTGTTGAAGCCATTGCCGCGCAAGAATTCGCATTGCCAGAACATATTAAGCGCGTGGATCTTGTACATATGTCCCATACGGATATCGGCTTCACCGATCATCCTGCCGTATGCCGCGAGCAGCAGGTGCGTTATCTGGATATTGCCATTGACGGCGTTTTGGCTACGGAGCAGGCGCCGGAAGAAGCCCGGTTCTGCTGGACGGCGGAGGTCGCCCTGACCGTGGATGACTGGTGGAAAAAGAATGGTCCGGAACGGCGGCAGGATCTGCTTCGGGCCATCCAGTCCGGTCGCCTCGAAATTACCGCCCTTGCCATGAACCAGACGCCCACGCTCAACGCGGCCCAATGGCGGACAACCATGCGCTGGCTGCCGGAGGAGGTGTGGGAAGCCGCCCTGCCGAAAACAGGCATACAAAACGATGTGAACGGCTTTCCACGGGCGGGCGCCATGGCCCTTCTCGACCGGAATGTACATAACCTGTTCATGGGTATTAATGCGACCAACGGCAGCGCGCCCTTTCCTGTGCCCATGGCCTTCTGGTGGAAAATGCCGGACGGCCGCCGTCTCTTTGTCTGGCTCGGGGATTCTTATCCGCATGGGTTTTACTACTTCTTTCAGGATTCGTGGCGGCGCGGGCCCGTGCCGGAGTCCACGGACACCCGGTACCGCCCGCCGCGGCGGGGCGAGTTCTACCCCACCGATGAGAATGCCCTGCGTGCGGCACAAGAGCGGCTATGTCAAAAACTCAGGGAGTTGGAAGCGGGCGGGTACGATTTCCCGTCCCTGCCTCTGTCGGTGACCAATGAATGGCGTATGGACAATGACCCGCCTTACCTGGGCCTGTCCGATTTTGTTGCCGCCTGGAACATCTTGGGATTGCAACCCGCGTTGCGCCTGACCACTGTGACCCGGGCGCTGGAAGACGTAAAGCCCCATATCGTGGATCGCATCCCGGAATACCAGGGCGAGTTCACCGACTGGTGGGCGAACGGCTGCGCTTCGGGACCCCGGGAAGTAGCCGCGTCCCGCCGGGCAAAACGCCTTCTGTCGGCGGCGTTGAGCCCGGTTTGGGGCGATGCGAAGGGCAAAGCCACGGCATCCGCTGCAGATGCGATTTTGCGGGACCTTTGTCTTTTCGATGAACATACGTGGGGTTCCGCGGACAGCATCGGGTTGCCCCATGACATGGATACCTGGGCGCAATACAACGAAAAGGCCCGCACGGCTTATCATCCCCTCGCCATGTCCAAGGTGCTGTTGGCGCAACGCGCCCGTTCGACTGTCTATCCGCTGGAGTACGGATACCATGTTATCAATACCGCGTTCCGCCCCTGGAGCGGATGGGTTTCGTTGAAATCTTCCGCGTTGCGCGAGGAAGTGGCCGCACTGAAGGATCCGCGGACTGGCCGAATTACCCCCTTGGAATCCCGCGCCGGGTATGCCCAGTTCACCGGTCCGCAAGAGGAGGGCCAACTCACCATGGAGGCGGACAATGCCACGGTGGCGGACAACATGCCCGGACAAGTCCGGCGGTTCTGGGTGGAGAAGCTTCCCGCTTATTCGATTGTCCGCCTGGTCCCCTGCGAAGATGGGCCAACGGTTCCGCAGGACGCGTCTGCGTGCACCATTTCCGTGAATGAAAGCGGATGGCCTGTCTCCGCGGAATGGCCCGGCATACCCGACCCGCTGTTCACGGAAAGCCCAGGCGATTTTGTCGCGGTGGAATGGAAGGAACCGGGCGGACGCTGGAAGTACAACGAAATCCTGCAGGCGCGGGACGCATCGCGGCGCAGCGCGGCGCTCCAGACCAGCACCGCCACACCCGCGAGCCCCGCTGACGTGGAAGAAAATCCGAATACGGTGGTGTACACCCAGGCCATGCAGCATCCCCGGCTCAAGTGGATGACGCGCACCCTGGAGATTTACAGGCGCGAACCGCGCGCCACGCTGACCGTCAGACTCTATCGGCTGTCTTCAGAACTGCCAGAATGGTTCTATATCGGGTGCACCCTGCCCACCGGAGACACGCTGCCCACGGTCTCCTGCGGCGGGCTTCCTTTCACGGCCTTTGTGGACCAGTTGCCCAATACCTGCCGCGACTACCTGGCCATTGACAGTTGGGCGGCGTATGCAACGCCCCAGGGGCACTGGCTGTGGATCACGCGAGACGCCCCATTGGTCAGTTTCGGTGGGCCCCAGCCGCTGGTACACCTGCAAGAGACGCCTGAGCACCCTAATCGTGCCTATGCGCTGGTCTTTGACAATACGTGGATGACCAACTTCGTTGCTGACAGCCACGGCATCTTCGAGTTCCGCTTCGACCTGGCCTGGATGCCTTCGGAAGCCATCGGGGGATCGGCCGATGCCGACGCCTTTGCCGAAACCCTGCTGGCGGAACCGCAACTGGTGATTCAGCCAGACCTTGCGGAAGACCCCATCTTCATGGAGCGCCTCTATCGGCCATGACCGGTTGAATTGGTATTGGACCGGCTCTGATTATTTCAAACATGCCGACTTACGGGGACCGTATATTTCATTACATCATAAAGTGAATGGTGTACGTATTGTGGATGCGAAAAGGCATAATTAATTCGACGGCGGAAGTTGGGTTAAATACGTGACCAAGGAAACGTAGTATCTATCCCCCGGGTTGGTGCACTTTACCATCGCTATGACTGTGTCATCGCCTGACCCATTTACTTTATACCTCGTGTCCATTTCTCTCTGTTTCCACCAACGCAAGAAGGGGCTGGTATATCCGTCCATCCTTGGCACTCCTCAAGTGCAAATCGAAGATAGACTTCACGCCTCAAAACTTCGGACAGATTCCTCTTCTGCTGCTGTAAGATTTAGATTAAGACACGTGTAAATCCCTGCCAGATGGATTTTCAACAAGGACAAGCACCTTATTCAATTACGCTTGATAATGGGTACAACTTAATTCCATATCCGAAAAACTTAATTGAGTAAAGCGTCCCCAGAATTCCCGCCATAATCCGGGTCCGGTGGCATCGGGACTGCATTGACCGTATTGACCTTATTGACATGCATGTTGCCAGGGTAGGCGTGTACTTGTCAGTAAAGTCAACACGGTCAATGCGGTCCGCAAAGCCCCGTACCCTTTACCTGGTGGCTGTTGTATACCTCAGAATACCCCGGGGTCAATAACGACATGCTTGATGCGCTCCCGTTTCCAGGTATACGTAATGTGCACAAGGCCGTCGTCCGTCTGGATTACAGCGGGGTAGGAGAATTCACCCAGATGGTTTTCCAATACCAGCGCCTGTTCCCAGGTTTCCCCGTCTTGAGATAATGCCACGTTGAGCTTGTGCCGCCCGGATTTCGTGTGGTTATAAACCAGCAATGCACGACCGTCGGCGAGGACGAGAGCGTCTGTACCGGCATCCGGGTTGGGCAGCGAGGTAT
>JAKJCY010000004.1:39203-49931 GCA_022706235.1 Candidatus Hydrogenedentota bacterium
TTTGTGAAAATGAAGGTTCCGCTTACAACGCCCGGTTGCGCCAGCAACCCTTCTTTGGGCGTTTCTTGCGCTGGCCGTGCCGTTGTGTCCACTGCGGTAAAGGTTTTTGCATCTTCATGGGAAAGGAAGTATAGATGCCCGTCTTCCGCACCCAGCAGCAGATCAGGTATCGCGTCCTTGTTCCAATCCACGAACGTAGGGCTGGTGGAATGCCGCGCGAGGACAGTCTCTCCCAGGGTGCCCACCTGTTTCAGTACGATATTGCCGTTTCGCGTTTCGCAGTTGCGCCACCAGTCGGCATTTTTCGAGTCCACAAAAATATCCAGTCTGCCGTCACCGTCCCAATCAGCCACGGCCATCTTGCGCCGTCCGCTGCTGCCTACGCTTTTGGGATTTAACTGGATGGGCCTGTCGTCTTCATCTACAAAAATGCGTTGGGGCGGCAACAGCACCAATCCATTACCCGATTTTTGCCGTTCGTATAGACAGAGGTAGCCTTCCGTATCAAGCATGACCAGGTCGTTCAGGCCGTCTCCGGTGAAATCCACCGCTACCGGCGTGGTGCGCCACTGGGTGACAAGGGCGTTGCCTTCGGGCTCCCACCAGGTCCATTTTGGTTTGGGGGTTTCACCGGGCCATTGCGCCTCTATGGCACGGGCGTCCTCCAGTTTCGCCTTTTCCGGCGTTCCCACATTGCGATACCACAAAATCTTTCCCCAGATGTTGTTCATAAGCAAGTCGGGCAGCCCGTCATGGTCCCAGTCGGCCACGGAAGGCGTGGAATAGCCCCATTTGGCTTCGCAGGGGCCCTGGATGGAACCGTTCGGTCCTGCCATAATACGAATCGTCTTCCCGGCTGCTTCCAGCAGTTGCGGCGCCGCCCACTTGGGCAAGGGGGTGCCGCCGAGATGCTCGAAAAAGGCGATATGGCCAGCCGTATTGCCGCAGAGGATATCCTCGTCGCCGTCGGCATCCCAATCCACCCCCACTGGCGTGGAGCACGCACCGAATTTCAGGTACTTTGCCTGCTGTTTGAAAAATAAGGGAGGCAGGAAGTGGGGGACACCGTCGACGATTTCGCCGGTATGTTCCACAAAGGCGATGCGTCCATCTTCCTGCCCTACGATCAAGTCAACATCACCGTCCTTATCCCAGTCTACGGCAGTGGGAACAATCATCTGTAAATCCATGTGCAGCCGTTCACCGTTATGAACCAGCGGTGTCCCGGCACGGTATTCAGGTTTAGTGCGGGAGCCGATATTTTCAAAATAGGTGAAGCCATCCAGGAACTCGCCGCATAGCAGGTCCAGGTCGCCATCACCGTCGAAGTCGGCAAAGTTAGGGGACGGCCAACCGTAAACATCTACATCGCCATTTCCTGCCTGAATACGTCGCTTTTCTGCATAGTCCGGGTTCTCATCCGTCCCGGTGTTTTCCAATAGATACACGTACCCGTGCAAGCGGTCGTTCTGCCACGTGCCGTTGCTGTCATAGGCATTGTCCCAGCCGTAGGTCTCCCAGACACCAACCCCGACGATCAGGTCCTGATCCCCATCGCCGTCATAGTCCACATAATACCAATCATTTGCCCGGGTGCTTCCGGGATGGATTTCGCTGGTGGGATAGATTTTCTCCAGCCGTTTGAATTCGTTTGCACGGAAATCAACGTACTCCCTGCCCGGCACCAGAAGTCGTGGTTTGCCCTTGACATAGGAGACATGGAGGTAACGGGCCCCATCGGCCAGGCGCACCCCGGCCTTGAAAACCGGCATCGTATCACCCGAACCCGGATTCTCAAAGAAATAAATGCCGTTAAAGGGTTGATCCGGACAGGACGCCAGCAGGTCCATATCACCGTCGCCATCATAATCCAGGGGAACCGGCCATACCCATAGACCCACGCCCAAATCCACAATAAGGTCTGGGTGGTTATAGGACAAGCGTTGAAAATCCGCAGCAGCGGGGTACAGGGCAATAACGAAAGCGATGAGGACGAACAGGATGGGTTTCGTAAAGGCGATCATGAATGTACCTCCATACGGGTAGTTGCGCCTTGAACGGCAGACGCACCGGAAACTCAGGCCTGCATTATCCACAAAGATTCTGAAGAGCGCAAAAAAAAGCACATCGTTAAAAGCCCCGGTAAAGAATCTTGGAATACAGATTTATGCGCGGTGTTCGCAGTGGAGTAACGATACGCTTGACCTTATTGACCTTACTGACGAATGCAGGTGTCCCTTGGCAACATGCACGTCAACAAGGTCAATCCGGTCAAAAAAACTTTGTTCAAAAGTCGCGCGGCGTTCAGATCGGCGGTCTAACCGGGGACGGTCGGTATCAAACCGGCCCCCGGTAAGATTCAGTTGACCTTCTCGGGTTTGGCGAAGCCTTCGCTCATGGTGGTCGGCAGGCGGAACACGTCACCGCCTTGGTTACAGAAGTAAAGGCGCGAGTCCGAGGGCTGGCGTCCGTGGCCGTCGGCCCAAAAGGCATAGAAGTCCGGGTGGGCGTTGACCGGGCGGCGGACGTAGGTGTGATTGTAGTCACTGTTTTGGGTCATTTTGCGTACCATGTTCCAGTTCTTACCATGATTGTGGCTGACCCACATAGCCACTTCCCCGCCGGGGTTATAGGGTTGCGGGCCGACTTCGGTAGGACCGATGATCCGCCAGGCATCCGCGCCCTCAATGTAAATCGATCCCGTGTCGTAGTTGTTGTCCGAGACGATATCGCCGCCTTGTAGATCCCACGCTGAACCTGTCCACCGGGCTGTAGTCCAGGTGCGCGGCATGTTTTCGGGCCCGGATTCGTAACCCTTGCTGGTTACGTACAGGATGACGGGATTGCCCTTGACGTCGTAGGTGATGTCTTTCATGTACACATTGAGTTTTTCCTGCTCGTAGTCATGGACAAGGGCCGGGTTGTCGACCGCCGTAAGCATGGGCTCCAGGGGCTCGCCCTGGACGTTCTGCCACGTCGCGCCAAGATCGTATGATTCCATGTAATAGAGGTTGGTGCGCCAGTTGAGGCCTTTTTCGGCAGGGTGGTAGTTGAACGCGGTGCCGACCTTCTCCTGCCCGAAGGGGCGGCTGATTTGATAGTGGCCCTGGGCAATGCGCGACAGGAGCCGCCGCTCGGTCCAGTTGACCCCGTCCGGGCTGGTCCACATGGCCAGGGTGCGACCCTGTGTGTAGAAGGTGTGGAGAAACAGGAAGCCCTTGCCGGGGAAGTGCCACGGCTGGGGATAGGAGAAGTTGCCGGTCCACATGAGTTGGAACGCGTCGATGGAATAGGGCTCCTTGCTGCGGGAGATGTAGGAAGGCCGGCCGGTCCCGTGACTGCTTGAGAAGATCCAGAGGCAGCCTTTATCGTCTACGTTGATCACGGGGTTATCGTGGGCGTCACTCGTCTGCTTGTCGAGCAAAAAAGTCGGCCGGGGGACCTGGCCCGTCGCATGGTCAAAGTACGATACCATGTGGACGAGGGCGGTGTTGGAGTCCTTCCGTGTGCCGCCGTAGGTGAAGAAGGTCTTGTTGACCTCTTTACAGTACCAGGCATGGGGAATATGCTTGGCGCAGTAGGTGCCGAGGCCGCCGCTGTATTTGTACACATATTCATCGTTTGAGGGCTGGTTGTAATACCAGATGCCGCGATAGCCGTCTTCTTTTTGGTTCACGATGAGTTCTGGCTTCTCGGCATGTGTTGCGGTTGCGCTTGGTTCTTTCTCTTCTGTGCTGTTAGAGGCAATCCCCTTTCCCGGCGGAAAAGGTTCGGCCCCCAGGGGCATGCAGGCCGCCAAGGCGACAAGAATGGTCTTAAGGAAGCGTGAAACAACAATATTACCTGTCTTCGTGTCAAACATGATGTGTGCCTGTCTTTCGTTTGTTTTGTCAACTACAGCTGCAGTCGCGCGCCCTGCAGCGCGGAGCGCCTAATTTCTTTCTGACCTCATTGACCGGATTGACATTTCATTCGTCAGTAAGGTCAATAAGGTCAATAAAGTCCCTGCTGGCATCTAGATCGGCCGAATGCCCTTGCAGTCGGGAAACGCTGAACATCCCCAAAATTCACCTTTGGCCGACTTCCGCCGGCGCATGGGGAGGCCACACTGCGGGCATTCGGGCGAAGATTCCCGCTGCTTTTCGCGGGCCTCGATGCGCTTGGCGGTCAGTCGCTCGCTGAACCCGCCATTTTCTTCAAAGGCCGCGCCCTGCGCCGCAATCTGACTTTTAAGCATGTTCAGCACGCGGCCAATAATAATCAGCATGGCGTTGGCAACGGTCAAAGGGTCGTCGTTGTCAAGCCAGCGCGCATATTTCTTGCGTTGTTCGAGCGCATGTTTGGCGGACTCGTGGACCATGTCGTCAGTAAAGGTGGCCGGATCCAGCGAGACGGCGTTTATGGCCTGTGCCTCGGGAGAATGGATCGACCACGGCAACTGGTCATTGTCAAGAATCCAGATTTCATAGTCGCCGCGGAGTTCACTCAAACTGCCCCGTGCCACGTCCGTGAGTTTCATTTCGGTATCTTTCGAAGTAGCCGAACGCTCGGAGCCTTCGATGATGTTCTGCCGTCCACTGCGTGCAGCCTGGGTCATCTGGTCGTATTGACGGCCTTTTGGATCATAGAACTTGGCGCCGGCCTCGCGGGGGTCCTGGGTAAGGAAGCGGCGGCAGAACTTCAGCGTTTCCAACTGGATAATGGTGGCCAGTGTGAAGGTGTGCAGTTTGCGGAACCCGCCGCGTTTATCGAACAGGTCTGCCATGAACTTTCCTTTCGGACTTTATTGACCTGATTGACCGTATTGACATTTTATTCGTCAGTAAGGTCAATGTGGTCAATACGGTCAATACAGACTTCGCTTAACCTTCCGGCCCCTCATATTTGCCCCACTCGTATTGGCGGGCGGGATCGAAGTCGGGATTGCGGGTCGGCATGGCGGCGTTGACCGTGCTGCGCCAGGCGGCGAGTTGGTCGCGCAGGGCGGTGGCGCGGTCGGGGAAGATGGAAGCGAGGTCATGATGCTCCCCGGGGTCACGCGTGAGATTGAATAGTTCCAGCCGCCCGTCTTCGTAATATTCAATCAGCTTCCAGTCACCCTTGCGGATGGCGCCCGAGGGAGCGCAGTGATGATAGTGCGGGTAGTGCCAGTAGACGGCGTCGCGGTCCACCGCGCCGCCAGAGAGGAGGGGCGACAGATTCACGCCGTCGAGAGACTGAGTGGGTGGTTTCGAGCCGCTGGCGGCGAGGAAGGTCGGGAAGAAGTCCAGGCTTGTTACCGGCGTCGTGCAGGTTGTGCCGCCGTTCATGTTCCCGGGCCACCGCATGATGAGCGGTACGCGAATGCCGCCCTCATAGAGCGTGCCCTTTTCACCGCGCAGCGGTTTTTGCGTGGAAACGTATTCCTCCCCGACACCGTCGAAACGAATGTGTAACCCTCCGTTGTCGGAGAAAAACACGACGAGGGTGTTGTCAGTGAGACCCAATTCGTCCAGTTTATCGAGCACGCGCCCCACGCTCTGGTCCACATGCTCGACCATCGCCGCGTAGATGGGGTTATTGATGCGGCCTTCGGGACCCTGTTTCGTCTTGTACTTTTCGATGAGTTCTTCCCGGGCTTCAAGGGGGATATGAACCGCAAAATGACAGAGGTTCAGGAAAAAAGGTTTCTCTTTGTTTTTCTCCATAAAGCCCACTGCTTTATCGGTGAGCACCTCGGAGAGATAGTTCTGCTCGTCCCACTTCTGATCGGGTGTGCTCTTGTTCCCGAAGTGGCCCCAGCCTTCGGAAACAACCATGTCGTTAAAACCTTGCTGGTCCGGGAAATACGCTCGGCCGCCCAGGTGCCATTTGCCGAAATGGCCGGAGATATAGCCCGCGGATTCGAGCGCTTCCGCGACCGTGTCAATTTCGAGCGGGAGATACTGAGTGCGGTTGCGCGGCACGCGCAGCCTCGCATAAGGACGCCAGTGCCCGGAAATAAAATCAGTGACGCCGACGTGCGCGGGATACTGGCCTGACATAATGCTCGCCCGCGTCGGCGAACAGACCGGACAGGCGGCGTACGCATCGGTAAAGCGCACGCCCTGCGCGGCCAGACGGTCCAGGTTGAGAGTCTCGTGATAGGTGTTGCCGTAGCAGCCAAGGTCTGCCCAGCCCAGGTCGTCGGCAAGAATAAATACGATATTTGGCGGGCGGGAGGTGTTTTGCGCCCCGGCATGCGTTCCCAGTGCCATCCCCAACGCACCGGCGCCGGCAATCTGAAGCAAGGATCTGCGTGAGAGTTCTGAAGTGGTTCTCATAGAAGCGTCCCTTTCCTTGTCAATCAATGAGGGCCGGTTAAACCTGTCTTGACGTGTGAACTTGGTAACAGCCCTAGAATTTCGTTTTGTCCTGAACCGGATTTAACGATAAGGCAGGTTAGCAAAGTATGGTGAGACTTATCAAAATACCAGTGTCGGCACCGGAAGCGAGACGGCCTTCACTGAAAATATCTAAACGACTTGTACGGTAAATACCGATTGCCATATTGGGTAAGGAATAAAACGGTTATTGTTTTACTGTTTCCCTCATCCCAGCCGCAACAACCGTTCTCCGTTGCCGAAAAGGAACTTTGCGGTCTGTTCTTCCATATAAGGGGGGCTAATAATGCCTTCGCTGTTTCGTCATAGTCGTCAAAGTCGGAACCCGCCGCCACCACTCATTCTTCTGACGTGTAGCGCTGGGGTTGCCGTGTGGCGCGTCAGGACGGGGATCCCCCCAGGCGATCCACCAGGTGAGGTCATCCGCATTCTTCCATGTCAGTTGCGTATTGCTGGCCGTGCTCCAAGGAGCATCTTTCCCCAGAATTTCAATGTCCCAACGTATCCCGGCATCGCTGAGGGTGAAACGTTCGACCACTTGGCATTTTCCAGTCTATGTTGCGCTGTGCTTTCGCCATGCCTCCTCGAATTCAAGGCATGTGCAGTTTCAGGAATAGTATAGGGGGTTATACCACACAATGAAGAGGATAGGTAATGCCGGGAAACTGTACTTTAACAGTGCGCCTTGGCTCTCATTCAGGCTTGCAAAGCAAGCCTCTCTTGGAACAGGGAGACAACATCACTGGTGTTTCCCGGAATGGTCCAGGTACGGCGGATGAGCCGCCCCGGAGTGGTGCCGGTCAGGTGGTTGTTTTCCACCACGACTTCACCGCTTACAATCACGTGACTAATGCCGTCCGGCTTTTGATTTATCGTGCCATCCACCCATCCGGCGCGGTCAATGATGGTGTCTGGGTCGAAAATAACGATGTCCGCGTCACAGCCTTCCTGAATGCGGCCTTTCTTTTCCAGGCCCAGCCAGAGTGCCGGGGCGGTGCTGGCTTTGAAAATCGCTTGCTGCAAGGATAACGCGCCTTGCTCCCGAACCCAGTGTCCGAAAAGGCGCGAAAAGGTGGCAAGTCCCCGGGGGCATAACTGGGCAGGCGCTCCGGTTTCAATATCTATCGCCGGGCCGATGGAGTCATTGCCGACAAATACCCATGGGTATTGCAGTGCCAGCATGGTGTCCTCCGGCGGAATCAGGCGGCAAAAAATGGGCATGTCCCAGAGGCCGGATCCTTCGCGGTCAACGCGGTGAACGTTCTTTCGGAGGAATTCCGCTTTGTCCCGGGTGCATTGCTCGAATTGCTTTATCACCACCTCACCGTCAATGGCGTAATCTTGGGCGGCATAAAACTGATCGACTGAATAGTTGCCGACCTTCATCAGCAGCGGCACCGGAATCTTCCCCTTGAAGGTCAGAATGTAGAAATCATTGATCAGGAAATCCGCTCCCAAAATATCTCCGGCCACGGGAAGCCCTTCCCGCACGGCATTGTCAATAGCCTCCATCACCCAGGCCGTGGAACCGGCCTGGCTCATATCGGTAATGTGGGAGATAACAAAGGGAACGCCTGTTTCACGGCAGATGTCTATGGGTTCACGAATGGCCCGTTTGGGGACCACCAGGTTCATCCCGAAGAGCAGGTGTTTCAGATTGAAGGTGGGGTAGCGAGTGTGGATGGCCGCCATGCCGCCGTGTGCGCGGCTGACCTTCGCCAATTCGGTCAACGCTTTTGTGGTTGCGCCCATGTCGTACATGGCGCCGATGGACAGGCCAAAAGATCCGGCTTCCAGTTCATCGGCAAGCAGCGCCTTCATCTTTTCAATCTGTTCGTCATTCTCCTTCTGCATATGTTTGATTCCCATGCGGGAACGGAGCGTAATGTTACCGCTCAGGGTCGCGAAATGATTGTAGAGCGGGATTCTCTCCAGTTCATCCAGGAATTCCGGCAGGGGCTTGTCCGGGTTCCCGGACTGAATAACATTACCATCGCCCGCATCCACCCGGATACCGGTCGGCGACATGCCGCAGTTGCCCCCAAGCCAGAAGGTAACACCGTCAAGGACGTAAAGGTTGGACGGGGACTTGATGTTCGCTTCCACGTCCGCTGCTGTTGCTTCGTGGGTATGGGTGTTGATAAACCCGGGGGAGACCACGTTTCCTGCGGCATCAATCGTTTGCCGCGCCTCGCCGGGCGGTACACCGGGGCCGGGCGTAATCTTCTGGATGATGCCGTCCTTGATGGCCACAGCCGCGATTTCATCCCGCCCGGTCTCCGGGTCAATCACCCGGCCGTCATGAATAATCAGATCCGCCGGAACGGGCATTACTGCATATTCTTGTTCAGCCATTATATAGTCCTTTCCATGCCATGCTTGGGGCCTGACCAGCTGCCGATTTTCTACCGGACCCGGGTCATTCCCTGGTGTAACTCAGCATCTTTATCGTCCCGTCATCGTTGTAATAGAGACGGTCGAAACACGCGATGCGGCGAAACCCATTCCAATCCAATCCCAGCTTGTTGCGCAACTCCTCCGACGTATTGATGTGATAGAAGCAGTACCATTGCCCTTTGAACTCGACCAGGGAATGATGGAACTGGGCGCCCTCCGGGCTGGGGGCAAAAGCCCCTTTCCACTCGAAAGGACCGTAGGGGCTGTCCCCGATGGCGTAAAAGCCCTGGTGTTCTTTGTTCTTATAGTTGGTGTAAGAGTAATAGTACTTTCCATTGTATTTATGCATGAAGGAGGCTTCAAGGAAACGCTGGGTCTTGTTCGTTTTGACGTTGGGCGGCGCGTAGTCTATCGGTCGGGGCCTTTCCGCCAGTTCGACCATGTTGGGCTTGAGCCTGGCCACCTGTGCCGTATTGTTGTAAATATAGGCCTGCCCATCATCATCAATAAAGATTTTCGGGTCAATGCCCGTGATGCCTTGAATCGGGCTACCGATGTCCTTAAAGGGGCCAGCCGGAGAATCGCCGACCGCCACGCCTATTCTCCATATAAATATGTTTTCCATGTGTGGATAGTAAAGATAATACTTTCCATCCTTGCGCGCCGCGCCCGGCGCGAACATCCACCCTTCTCTTCCCCAAGCGAGATCTCGTGAATGGATGATTTCTCCGTGGTCGGTCCAGTTAACGAGGTCCTCCGAGGAAAAAGCATGGTATCCATCCATATGATCCCAGTCGCCCAAGTCGCCCGGTTGTCTCGGATGATCCTGTGAGCAATACATCCATACGACGCCATCCCAAACGTGAACGTCGGGATCGGTTGAGCTGATGTGCCGTACGAGCGGATTACCCTGCATTGTAAAGGACAGGGGATACTCAATCTCATTTGAGTGAGCCTTCGTTATTGTTGTCGTGCCTGATAGCACAATTGCCGCCAGTAAAAATTTCAAGAGAGAGCAGGTTCCCAAACAGGAATTTGGGAACCAGAGTAATTCACGGCGGGTGGAGGTGTGGGTCTGCATGTTGTTCTGTTTCTTTTATACGTCTTTCATAAGTATCGGGCTGCGGTCTGCAATAGGGGATATAGGTTGGTATTAAAAGAAGCAGTAGCGATTTGTTTCGGGGCATTTACAGCATCGAACTTGTCTGGAAGTACGCCTTCGGGGTAATCTCCGACCTCGCTAATGCGTTCGTTTCTGTGATTCAGTGATACGGGACAGCTGCGCGACGGTTTCAGCGCCCAAGGCGCCCTCTTGCGATATGCCGACATTAAACGTCACGACGCCGCCAACAGCGCGGCACTGGCTCAGGAAAGAAACCAGTTCCGCATCCGGATAGCTGGGCGTCATGGGACGCTTCGGTGTGTGCCACCAGAATCGGTTACAGTCTATGGGCACCAAAGCGTGCCACTGTGTTTCCGTTCCCTCCACAAAGCGCGTTTCCGGCATGTGCAATGGCGCGTCTTTGACGCGGCGTCCAAGGCGTATTTTACCGTCTACGAGCGCCTCCACTTCACCCGACAGGTAGTCCTGCAGGGGAGTAACAGGCGTGGTGATGCCGATACAGAAAGAACCGTCGTTGAAAGCGACAATGGCATTCGGGTTTCCAGCACGGGCGGCGCCAAACCAGAGCGGCCAGTTGTATGTGCTGTTTGGGAAGATGTCCCAAGTGTAACAGCCGTCAAACCACCAGCCGGAGAGTTTCGTTCCCAAACGCAACGCGTATTCACGGATGAAGTCGGTGTATCGGACTTGGAACTCGGTCTGGTCCCCGGGATTCCACGCAAAAGGCGCATGGAGTTTTTGGGGTTTGTTGACCTCCGCAGGCAGGTAAGCAATGAAATGCTTTCCCTCCGCATGAACCCGTTCTGCGATTTCAAGTACCAAGTCGCGTTCAGAACAGTATCCCGG
>JAKJCY010000004.1:50031-66218 GCA_022706235.1 Candidatus Hydrogenedentota bacterium
CCTGCCAATTTGTCCAGCACGGCATTGGGACTCGCATACATGGTAGTGTTCTGGCCAATGGTAAAAATCAGCCAGCCCGCGCCGGTGGACTCAAAATCACGCATGAAACGGTCGAGATCGAAACTGTTCACAGCCTGGTTCAACTCCTCGATATGAGGTCCCTTAAGAGGCGTGGGCCCGGGCGCAATCCAATGTACCATGAGACCAAAGGGATGCTCCTGCATCCAATCCGTATTGTGAGCAGTCTCATTGGCCCGTCCGGGAAGCGAACCAAATAGTATTAGCGCCAGCACTAGCAATACGAAAAAATGGGTCGAGATAGAGCCAAAAATGGCATGATGGAGCTGCATGTTTTTCCTTTCTACTTCACTCTCTGGTGGTTTGGTCGTTTATCCGTTTAAACCCGCATGAATAGGGACACAATTCAAGGAATCGTGTCTATTCTATTTTGTATGACCCAAAAATATTAGTTTTTGTTTTCGTGAGTCAACTCTGATTTTTTGACGCATAGACCAAAGCTTTCTGACAAAAAATACAGTTTGGCCGGATGCGCCCGAAAGTATTTATTCCTTCGCATACATGCGCACAGGCCCGAGCAGACCGGATTCGAGAATCGGCGTGTTCTCATTGTACTGGGTGGATGCGCCTTCCTGCGTGTACCGTGGCGCATTCTCGGGGTTGACTCCCGATCGCCCGTGCCGCCGGAAATCCCCGATGAAGCGATTGATCCAGGTGTTGGCGACGGTGAGTTCGAGTTCGTTTTTGCCCGGTTTGAGCGCGTCCCCGAGGGCAACGCGGTAGGGCGGTTTCCACAGCGTTCGAAGATGCCTGCCGTTCACGTTCACAGCGACCAGATCGCGCACATCACCGAGGTCGAGCACGGGGTTCCCTCCCTTGAGGAGTTCTGCCGGCATGTCGGCAATCCATCCGCTCCCGAACCGCACATCCGGATTAACAGGTTCGCCAGCCTGTGCGATCGTTGCCAACAGGCTCATACAGCCCATAGCAACGACCCACCGAAGGAAAACATGCTGTCTCGCTGCAGACTTCCTGACGTCATGTCCCTGGCAGAGTAAGTCTCTGACAATGGCCGACCCTATAAAGCCTGTCGCGCCAATAATGACCTTCTTCACATTACTACCCTTTAATCTGGGAATTGCCGTCGAATGCGGTGCGGTGTCGCTCACACCGGGCGTTCTACTGCGCAACAACTCCGGCGCGCTAAACCTTCGGCATGGGGTGTTTTCTGAAGAAGGCGCCCAATTGGCGTTTGAACTGCATATAGAAGGGCGTCGTGAAATGGGTGCTTCCGTCGAGTTCGACCAATTCCAGGTTGGCCATGTGCGCTTTCAGGTCTTCCGCGAGGTACAGAAATCCGTCCTGCGTTCCAACGAAACATATCGCGGGGACCTGGTTCCGTTCGAGTTCGTCCTGCGATACCGCAAATTGCACATAGGTCTTCTCGAGCGCCTTAATGGCTGTCTTGTCCACCAGTTGATCGCCGACCCAACTCCGCACGCGGTTGAAGAGCATCTTTGGGGCTTTGAGACCGGTCAGGACTGACGCTTGCAGCGGCTTGACGGCCTGCAGCTTCTGCGGCGCACGATACGGATTGGGGATCTCTTCTATAGGGAGCTCCGGATATATCCAGCCCGCGGCGCAAATGGCCGCGCTCTGCACGCGCTCCGGGTGGACCGCGAGAAACTTGAGCAACAGGAAACCGCCCAACGAGTAGCCGGCGATATGCGCCTTCCCAATCTTCAGATGATCCATCAGCCGCGCGATGTCTTCGATCATCTCGCTTCCGTATGCATTCGGGTCCTGCGGTTTTCCGCTCAGACCGTGGCCGCGCAGATCGAACGCGATCACCCTGTAGTGGCGTGACAACGCACGAATGACGCCCGGCCGCCGCCAGTTCAGGTCGGCGTTCGCGGCCAGGCCATGCACAAGGATAACCGGCTCGCCTTCTCCTTCCACAGTGTAGTGAATCCGAACACCGTTCGAATCGAAGAACGAACCCTCGACCCGATGTACGAGAAGATAGGTGGTTACCCCCAATACCAACGCGCACAGCGCAGCCAATGCCCCGGCGCCGATAAGAACCTTCTTTTTCATGCCTGTACCAATACCCTCCACTGTGCGTCCTGCCTATAAAGAAGCCGACTTACCACCGCCGCGATGGCATCCAGCACGTTTGCCAGTACTCCGTTGGTCGGCGCGGTCCCACCCGTTTGCTGATACCGGATAAACTCAATATGACCGCCCATGTAAAGGACATTCGAGCCGCCAGGAATGTGATTAAACGCGCCCGTATCGGTGCCGAACCAGTCGAACATCACGAAAATGCTGCTTTGCGCCTGCGCGCTGGCGGCCGGGTTGTTGACATCGGTTATCATGAACCGCTCAATTCCTTCGCGCCTCCGGTTACGATGAGGTAAAAAACAGCGACGGAACATACTGCTGACAGGAAATAACGATTCATCTTTTCATCCTTTCAATGGTCGTTATAAACATCCTGTATACGTTCAGCACAGGTCCGAAGCGAAGGAACCGGTGCCGCCTGCCTGACAAAAAATTGATCCTCTGGCGTACATAGTATACAATCTAAACAGCGTTCAGGAGAATAGTATGAAACAAAATGCCCCCGGAAGTCAAACGCCCACCGTTTCGGAACTGCGCCGCGACCGCGAACGTGCCGAAATAACAGAGCGCATCATGGATGTTGCGCGCGGGATGTTTGTCCGGGATGGTTATGAAGCCGTTACCCTGCGCAAGATTGCCCACGCCATCGAATATTCCCCCGCGGCCATATACCAGTACTTTAAGAGCAAGGAAGACCTGGTAAAAGCCATCAGTGAAAAAGACCAGCAGGAGCTGCTCGCAGACATTCTCGCCTGTATGCAGTTGACGAACCCGCAGGAACGCCTGGTGGAAATGGCGCGCGCCTACGCCCAATGGGGTGTCGCCCATCCCAATCATTATCTGCTACAGATGATGCCGCCATTTGCCTGGGAGAAACGGGAAAGCACCCCGGAGCAACAAGCCCCCGCGCCTATTTTGAAGGAGGCGCTACGGGCACTGTATGAGACGGTAAAAGAGGCCGTAAACCACGGGGTGTTCAATGAAAAGTACAAAGACCCCTCCCTGATAGCGGCCACGCTTTGGGCCGGAATACATGGGGTTATCATGCTTGAAATTACCATGGGCAAGGACGAGTGGGCTCGCATAGATAATCCTGAAATTTCCTTCGAGGGGCGCTTTCTCACCCTGAAAGAAGTTTTTTCCGACGGTTTTTTAAGAGAGCCCTCCCTGGCAGCGAAGCCGAAAAACAGGGGCAGGAAAGCAAAGAAATAGCGTAAGTGCCAGCCGGAGGAATTTCGCTTGTGTCTTCTTTGGATTCCGCTTTTTCGACGGCTTCTTTGTCCCCTATACTTCTCCCCGAGGAATTGGCGATAGCGCGAACGGGGATTCGGCGTCGGAGTGCCGCAGGGTTCACTGTACCTGCGGGCTCAGGCCTGGAGAACCGGCGGCAAGCCGTAGAACTCTACCGCGGTGTCACGGAACAACCGGCATTTCTCTGTCTCGGAACAGCCCTGGATAGCCCAGGCAGCTGCTGATATCCAACGTGGATAGGCGGTGGCCGACAGCATGACGGGCCAATCGCTGCCAAAGGCTGCTCGCTCGAACCCAAAACAGTTAATCACATGTTCCAACGCAGGTTGGAGTTCTTCGGGCGTCCAGGATGCGTGGTCGGCCAGGGTGGCCGCGCCCGACATTTTGCAGAAAACATTGGGAAGTTCGGCCAACGCGCGGATCTCTTGCCGCCATGGGTCCAGTGCATTGTTCTTGATGTCCGGTACGCCGATGTGGTTCAACATGAACCGGACGTTGGGACATTGCCGTACCAATTCGGTTGCGACGGGGACCTGGCCACGTTGGAGTCCCAGGTCAAAACGCAGCCCGAACCGCTCCAGGCACTGCACGCCTTTGACCAATCCCGGATGCAGGCCGAGTGGGACCTCTGTTTGCGAGGAGAAAAACCGGCGAATGCCTTTCACGAGGGGATTGACGGCCAGCGCTTCGAGTCGGGGCAGGACAGTCTCTCCCTGCTCGAGCGGCACGTTGGCCACGATGCCTTGAATGCGTGGTTCGTCTTTCGCCAACGCCGTGACCCAATCCACTTCGGCTTGGGTCTGGTCGTCGGCGCAGGCCGCCTCGACAAACACGATCTTACCGACTTTTACGGAACCGATAGCCTCGTCGTAATCCTGTGGCAGATAGGGACGGTTCAGCAGCGCCGAATTTTCCAGCCATGGATAGCGCAATCGGGCCGTGTCCCAGAAATGGACGTGCGTATCAACGACGGGGAAGGAAAGCACGGCTTCATCCGCCGTGAATCCCCCGTGTGCATGGCTCATGCCCATAAACGCGGCCGAAAAGCTCCCGGCTTCTTTCAAGAAAGCACGTCGGTTCACCACTCGACCTCCTCAAGTTCGACCAACATCATGTCCGGCCTATTACCACCAAATCCCCCTCCTGCACAAACCGCCTCATTTTGCGGGCTGATACCGGTTCGCGCATAGGAATGCTACTCTGCTTCCGGATTATAGTTCCAGACGCCCTGACCTCGACCGGGTTTGTTAATGATATTTCGAACTCCATGTTGGCAGTTTTCTTACAGTCCTCTTCGTATAAGCCGCAAAAAAGGGACAACGAAATAGCCAAGTGCAGCAAAAGGCGTGGATTCTTCGCTACGGATAGCTATTTCATCATCAGTCACTATTTGCTCCGTCTTTTTGCTTGTTTACCAGTACCATGCGCATTTCCGACAGCCTCGGGAAATTTGAATTTTATTATTTCTTATCTCCCTGCCACAAGGGGGGGGGGTTAGGCTCTTATCCATTTTTTCAATAATCAGGGTTCGCGGAAGATCCTTCTTACTTTTCGGGCTCATGTACATATTCTTCCGTTCCCACCCGGTCGACGGCGTCGGTTACGGTAAGCCGAATGTGAGCGGCCTCGCCGCTCTCGTAATCGTACAACAGGATTTCATCCCCCGAATTGCCAAGGCGCTCATCCGTACTCAGCAGCACATCGTTTACATGCCATTCATAACGGAGAGGGGCGACAAAAGAGGAAATCACAGAAGCATGAAAATACCCTGTGACAACGCCGCCGCCATATATGCGGGCTATAGTCATGTCGGTCTTTAGGGTTGCTGTAAACGGTACAGCATTGCTTCTGACTTCTCCAACACGCACAATAACATTGCCGGCAAGCGTATTGAACTCTGGTACTGTGACTGTGATGGCGGTATCCGTTACCGGCGCAAAGGGAAGCAATGGGGCATCGACGCCGCCGATGGTCGCACCGCTTGTTCCGTAAAAATAAGCATACAAGTCATCACCGAAGCCCTTGCCATGGATAATGATTTCGCTTCCGATTGGGCCGGATGCGGGTTCAAGGAAATCAATGAGCAATTTGCTCTCGCAGGGTTGAATGTTAAAAAAATACAGGGTGTCCGAGGCTGTTTTTCGGGCGAGTTGTAACATATGGAATGTGCCGTCTGCCGAAGGCGCGCCATAGTATTCTTCATGATCAATGTCACCGACGCAATAACGGCCGCCCATGACGCCGGCACCGGCCATGCTGGCAATATTGACTGCGCCATCGCTTGAGTCTTGGGTGTACCCTTCATAGGGCTGCTTGGCATCTGCCATAACTAAGGGATATGCGAAGGCGCCCAGGGCAATCATGTTACCCTCAATATAGGGCCGGTAGTACCATCTCAGTTCCAGGCGCGCGCGTTTGCTGGTGACGCCATACAGGGCGTGATATTTTTCACTGAGCCGGTAGCTCTCATTGGTATTGAGCAGACGCAGATTTGTATTGTATATTTCCGAACCTTTAAATAGGTCATATTTGGCCTGTAGTTCCGGGTTCGCAGTCGAATCTACGTCCAGAGAAAACAAGCGGTCTAAAGAAAGATTGTGGGGCGTGGTGGTGTGGCTATTGGCAAAACGCAGATCCCGGGTGCCCGGTGTGTCCAGCTGGAACCCGTCCACCGCGCGACGAATGGCATACAGTGTGTTGTCTATCGAACCTAGAGGAAAGGTGACTACGCCGTCCGGCCCGGCGCGGTAAATGCCAGCGGGCGCGCCCAGCACATAGCGCATGGTTACAAGGGGGGTACCCAGATGGGGACTTCCCCAGGTCACCAGTTTCTGAAACGCCCCGTGGCTTTCAGTGCTGAACAACTGAATACCCGCCCGGGATACCAGACCACCCATGGAATGGGCCACAATATACAGGCGTACCTCTTCATATTCGGCCTTATGATTGGCAATCATGCTGTTGATATGGGCGGCACAATCCTCGTCCAGACGGGCACCCCGCGTATCAGGGCTGGTGGTAAAGATGGGCTTGTAACTGGGATAGATGAACTCGTAAAAAGCGGTACAATTAAGCAATTCCGCTTTCTCCCGCAAGATGTAATCATAGAGCGGGGTCCAGACATTCCGCTTATAACCAAAATACCAGGGAAGCGGCGCGTCAGAATTCCTGCCGAACGCTTTTTCTTCCTCGTTGTGGCCGTGTACGAGCACCACCACGTTCTGAATTTCTTTGGCCTCTTCGGTCCTCTGACGTTCCTCAGATAGTCCGTCATGACTGCTGCGGCGTTCCGCCTTGGTGTTATCGGGATAAAAGCGCATCAAAAGGGATGCGGCATCCCAGTCATAACAACCTTCGAAGGTTCCCAGTGCATAGGTGATCCGCCTGGGGTAACGGACCGCTTTGTTCCCCGGGGTATTTTGTCCGAGATCGGAAATGATGGCGTCCGGGAAATAGAAGTCCGTTATCTCAAAATCTCCGGTTATCTTTCTATTGACTGGCAGGTAACTGATATGCCCCGGCAAATCCTGCTCTCCAAAAATCAGGTCAGATATGCGAATCGCAAAAAGAGTGTCGGGGTTATATCCCTCCGCTTCGGAGGCGGGAAATGTCAGTGAGGGCACGAAGCGTGCCATGGGAACGCCCCCCGCCACAGGGTCGAAAGTATCAAATTCCAAGGTCCTTGGTGTTCCCACCGGTGCCAGGTCAGGTGCCCCGAGGTCTGGTGTTTCACCGCTCTTGGAAAGCGTCAGTCGGGTGATGTGCCCGGGCAATTCAACTGCAGGCAAGTACAGGTGAGTTCCGTCCGGCAGGCTCGATGAAAATGTTGTTGCGCCATTCATGTCAATAGGTCCGGTCGTCATTTCCGCGATTTCCCCTTCATTTTCCCCCTCCTCACTAGGCTCTACTTCTCCTTCCGACTCGCCTTCTTCAGGGGTGTAATAGGGTATGGAAGATACATTTAGAGTGCGCGTTTCTCCCGCCGACACTTCGACCCCTAACTGCATACGGTATTGCCACCCGGTATCCCGGATAAAAATATCCCAAGACCCTGGGGCAACTGTTGCTTCATACATCCAACCGTTCTCCAAAGGAGACGTGAGAAGATTGTTTCCCCATTCCATCTCCGCACTGGAAGTTATGTAAAGTTCCTCGAGAGGCCGTGTGTCATCATTCATAACCTGCAGTATACCGTTCGTTTCGATACAGCCAGATAAAAGAACTGCTGTACACAGGAACATACCCGATAAAAGCCAATA
Source organism: Candidatus Hydrogenedentota bacterium (assembly GCA_022706235.1). GTDB lineage: Bacteria > Hydrogenedentota > Hydrogenedentia > Hydrogenedentales > CAITNO01 > JAAYBJ01. The sequence continues at coordinate 57,684 of JAKJCY010000004.1, forward strand.
ACAGTTGAAATAGCCCGCCATTTTCCTCTCCTTCTCATCAGTCCGCACACTTGGACCCGCAACGCATTCATCTAATACCAAATCATAACGCTAACTATATGTTTTACCCTTATAATTTTATCTTAAAAATACAAAAAAAACAATATACCTTTCTTTTTTTTTTATAACCTTATCAACCTCATTTTATCTAATATTTGTCGTAAGTTTATCAATTAAAAGAACTTATTCATACTCAATCTGGGATAGGGGATTATCGTTCTCACGCTTAAGGAATCCGCAATCAACGAACTGTTTTTCTAATACGTTTTCTTTTGATTATATGAATAGATGGACTATGAACCACCTGGTACCAGAAGCTGACAACAGGAAAATCGAAGGTCAATACGCTCAAAAACCAGCCATCCTGTTTTCCGCTCTATGGATGCAAAGATATCTTGTCATAGAAACCTCTCTGGTATCTTTATTTTGACATGACCACTTACAGAGCGTTATGTTGTCCCGAGCAGGCGTCGTAAACCATGTATCCTGTTCTAAGCGAGCGCCCAGCGGTGCAAAGAAAAGGCTTGACACATGCGATTTGAAGGTCGTGTATTTCGCCCCCCCAGCGAGGCGTCAAGCGTGCTAATTCAGCTGACGGTGGGTTGTAGCCACAACCAGTGTATTTTCTGTGCCATGTACCGGGAAAAACGCTACCGGGTAAGGCCCCTGGCGGAGGTCCTGGAAGATGTGGACGCCCTGGCGAGGATGGCGCCCCGGGCCCGGCGCGTCTTTGTCTGTGACGGCAACGCCCTGAGCGCCGGTTTTGAAACCTTCGCGGCCCTGTGCCGGCATCTGCACCATCGGTTCCCGGCACTGGAACGTATCTCGGCCTATGTCAATGCCAGGGACCTTCTGAGACTATCGGATGAGGAGTTGCGGCAACTGCGGGGTCTGGAATTTTCTCTTGGCTATCTCGGCCTGGAAAGCGGCAGCGCAGAAGTACTCAGGCTTATCCATAAGGGGGCTACTCCGGAAAACCTGGTAGAGATGGCGGACAAGGCACGTAAAGCCGATATCGCCCTATCCGCCATTGTCCTCTTGGGCGCCGGGGGAAAAGCCTTATCAGTAGAGCATATACGCGGCACCATCGAAGTCCTCAATCTCATGAAACCATCCTATCTTTCATTTCTCACGGCCATGATTGTGCCGATGACACCACTGATGTGCCTCGTCGAAGAGGGCGGGTTCCAGCCGCTGACGGATAGAGCCATTTTGCAGGAGGCGAAAAGCATACTTGAAAGACTTGAGATGGATCATACCCTCTTCCGTATGAATCATGTTTCTAATTTGATTAGCCTCGGCGGGCGCCTCCCCGAGGACACAAGGCTCCTGCTGAAACAATTGGAGGCGCTCCTTCCAAAGGCGGATGATACCATCAGTTGTGTCTGTTCTGAGGAGGAGGGATTGACGCTTTGAAGGAAAAAAAATGTGTTGCTCTTCCCCGTGAGGCACAAAGTTTCCTTTAGCGCAACATTTTAGCCGAATGGTGTAACACCGGAATTTAAAATAACCTGTACGTTTCCGTCATTGCGAGCGAAGCGAAGCAATCTCATTTGCCAAAGTTTAAGCAACAATTCAGATTGCTTCGCTTCGCTCGCAATGACGAGGAGAAGCATTTAAAGGTTAATATGAACATTGCCTCCATTCGGCGAAAATGTTACCTTTAGCAAAGTATTGTGAGGGGGATGGTTGCCCATTTTCCCCCTGAAAAATTTTGATTTTAAGGACTAATAATTCTACAATAAATAAGATGATAATCTGGAGTAACCCTATCAATAGGAGGAGACTTGGTTATGACGAAAAAATGGACCGCTGCGGTGATGTTGGTAGTTTTCGTATCCATGGTAATCCTGGCGGCTTTTCCTGCGGGAGCACAAGCAGACCCCGAAAAGGGGCCGGTGGATTTCAGCGGCATGGCCAAGTGTTGCGGCATCACCTTTGAACAGGTGGATGGCAGTGGAGAGGCCAAATGCTGCGGCTGCACGATAGCCTCATGGAACGTAATTGACATGGCGCTGGTCGCGGCAGCCATGCTCGGGCTGGTTGCAGTCAGCAAATGGCAAAAATAATACCACCTCGTCCACCAGTATAGGCGGGACACGTAGACAGGTGCTACCCTGGGGTACGTTGGGCGGGGAGGCGTATTACGTGAGGTCTGTTCAGGCCGTTCAGCGCCCTATTTACGAAGTGCCACTATAAAAATGAGAAGGTGAATCCTGGCGGCGCCGTTGTGGAATGTACAAGTATGACTTCCCCGCTTCCAAGGTGTTTGCACTGCCGCGTGGTTTACAAAGTCCACGTTGGAGAGAGGCTCTTCCCACTATAAAAAGTTATTGCTGTTATACACATAAGCAAGGTACGTTGACATGAAAATTTTGGGTGAGGACAAACTGGCGACCAGTCTTCCGGTTTGCGATTTGGTCGCATTGGTACGCGAACGCGCTGAAAATGATTGCGATAAGACCTATATTAGTTTTTTAGAGGATGGGGAGACCGTCTCAAACGAATTGACAGCCGGCGCACTCGAGATTCGAGCCCGCGCCATTGCAGCCTTCTTGCAGGAACGCCGGTTGGCGGGTGAACGGGCGATTCTCATTTATCCCCCTGGATTGGACTATGTCGAGGCGTTTTATGGATGCCTGTTTGCCGGCGTCTGGGCCGTTCCTGCTTATCCGCCAAATCCGATTCGGTTGAAACAATCCCTGCCGCGACTGACTTCCATCATGCGCGATGCCTTGCCTGCGGTAATATTGACCACAGCGGCAGCGGCACCGCTTTTGGAGCAATTGGCCTCCCACGATCCATCTTTTACAGGGATACCGGTATACCCGACCGACAGCCTTCCAGACGGTCTGTGCGAAGGATGGCGCGCGGCAGCCGTATCGCCCGAGGATGTGGCGTTTATACAGTACACTTCAGGGTCGACCTCGGAACCCAAAGGAGTGATGATTTCCCATCGCAACATCCTGCACACTGTCGAGGATTTAGCGCGTTGCGTCGCCTACCGGGAATGGGAACGGTTATTGATCTGGCTGCCAACGTTTCACGACATGGGCTTGATTTGCGGCTTGGTGATACCTTTATATAAGGGGTTGCCGATGTACCTGATGTCACCGATGGCTTTTCTGCAGCGGCCCTTACGTTGGTGGCAGGCTGTTTCGAATTTGGGTATTACCCAGACGGTAGGGCCCAATTTCTCCTACGATTTAAGCGTTCGGAAATCGACACCGGAAAACCGGGCAGCGTTACGTCTGGAGCAGCTGCGTGTTGCCGGGACAGTTGCCGAGCCCATTCATCGGGCGACGATAGAATCATTTTCAGAGGCATTTGCGCCAGCCGGATTCAGGCGGGAAGTGTTTCAAAGTGGCTATGGTCTCGCGGAATCCACACTCAAAGTATCGGGCGGTTTTATACACTGGGTGAATGTACGTTCCGCGGCGCTCAAAGAAAACCGGGTGGAGATTGTTCCGGAAAATACCGAAGATACGCAAAGCATCATCAGCTGCGGCACCACGGATATGGGGGGGCAGGTATGTATTGTCGATCCGGAAACGCTGTGCACATGCCCGCCGGATCGCATCGGCGAAATCTGGGTGAAGGGTCCCGCCGTCGCGAACGGATATTGGAATCGCCCGGAAATATCCGAACGTGTATTTCGGGCTTATACTGCGGACTCTGGAGATGGGCCATTTCTCAGGACAGGTGATTTGGGGTTTCTGCATGACCAGGAATTATACGTGACCGGCCGCATCAAGGATTTGATTATTCTGGACGGGGCAAATATTTATCCGCAAGACATTGAATGGACCGTGCAGAAATCGCATGAAGCCGTTCGACCGGGATGTTGCGCGGCTTTTTCTATTGAGCGCGATAACAGGGAGCACGTGGTGGTCGCGACAGAACTATTCCCACAGGTAGCCCCCGCGTGCGCATTGGACCAAATTGCTAAGGAAATTCGGCACCAGGTCTCCCGATATCATCAGGTTGGACTGTATGATGTAGTATTCATCAAATCCGGCAGCATACCCAAAACATCCAGCGGGAAAATACAACGGCATGCCACACGCCGCCGATACCTAGAGAATGGTTTAGAGGCCTATCATCAATGAAGGGTACAGCGGGGCATCAAAACAGGCCTTCGTTTCCAGAAATCATCCGATGGCTGACGGAACGCATTGCAAAGAGTATCGGATGCCCACCGGAAGATATCGATGTGGAAACGCCTTTGGAAGGTATCGGCTTATCCAGCAGAGATGCGCTGGGGTTATCGGGTGAACTTGAGGAATGGTTGGAGTGTCGCCTGGAACCGACGCTGCTCTTGGACTATCCGACAATTACCGCCGTGGCCAGGCATCTCGTGGGAGAAACTCCCGCATCATCGAAACCAGCATACCCGCATCAGAACAACATGGATCCTGTCGCCATCGTGGGAATGGCCTGCAGGTTCCCTGGCGCGCCCGACAAAGACGCTTACTGGCGGCTGATGATGGAAGGGCATGTGGCGTTGCAGCCCTGGCCGCAGGAGCGGTTGCGGTTGACAGGGCATAGACTCAAGGAAGACGCCGGTCCGGATGTCCGTGCCTGTTATCAGGGTGGATTCATCGATGGCATTGAGATGTTTGACGCCGAGTTCTTTCAGATAGCTCCCCGGGAAACGGCTTTTATGGACCCCCGCCAGCGGGTAATGCTTGAGACGGTCTGGACCGCCCTTGAGGATGCCGGTTGGTTGGGAGAGACTCTTTCGGGATCGTATACCGGCGTATACATGGCGGCCGGACAGGGTGAATACGTGGAGGACAATCTGTCCGCTTTCAAAGCTGCGGCCTTGTCTGACCTGATGGGCGCGCCCCTCTGCGTCATCGCCAATCGTGTCTCCTATTTCCTGGGATTGCGCGGCCCCAGCCTGACCCTGGACGCGGCATGCGCAGGTTCTCTGTATGCGGTACATCTTGCAGGCCAGGCGCTGCAACGCCGTGAGATAGACGCAGCAATTGTGGGCAGTGTGAATATCATGCTTGATCCGGAGGCAGCCATCCCCTTGGCAAAGGCGGGACTGCTCTCCCCTGACGGGTCCTGCCGTCCTCTGGATGCGCGGGCCAATGGGTATGTGCACGGGGAAGGTTGCGGCGTAACGGTTTTACGACGCCTTGACGATGCTTTGAAGAACAGGGAACACATCTATGCCGTTATCCGAGGCAGCGCTTCGGGCCATACCGGCCATGGTTTGAGCATTACATCGCCAAGCACCGGCGCATATGCTGATGTTTTTCGCAATGCGCTTGCGACAGGATCGGTGGACCCTCATGAAGTGGGATATATTGAAGCACATGGCGCCGCGTTGCCCCATATGGACCTCATGGAGGTGCACGCACTTACCTCTGCCGGTATTTTGGATACACGAAGCTTTCCCTGTTATATCGGATCCCATAAATCCAATATTGGAAACAGTGAAGTGGCCGCCGGCATGGCAGGACTTATCCGGACCGCCTTGATACTGGAGCGAGGAATGATACCCCCCCAGGCGTCCTTTCAGGCGCCGGATTCCCGTTTTCCAGTTGACAAAAACGGGCTCGCCGTGGCACAAGCCCCCGTCACGTGGTTAACGGCTGGAACGAAACGGTTTGCGGCGGTGCTCTCGCAAGGCCTGGCTGGAGCAAATGCCGCACTCGTCCTTGAAGAAGCCCCGAGAGAATGTGCCGACCATGCTGAGCCCGTGCCAAACACTTATGGATTCCTATTATCTGCGAAAACGCCACACGCCCTTCGAACATTAGCACGGCGCATCGCCGATGCTTTAGAAATTATACCCCGTGAATCTCTTCGAAATGCCTGCATGACGATACACCACAGAAGGACAAGGTTTGCATGCCGCGTCGTCATTTCCGGAGCCGACCGGGAATCGTTGGTGGCGCGCCTGCGGGAGGTTGCCAGCGACCCCGGGGCGGCCATGACGGCGGGCCTGGAAACCGATACGGAAACCATACCGGAGGATACGGGCCCCTTTCGACTTATTCCTTTGCCCGGATATCCGTTTGAACGGACGCGCCATTGGCTGGAACCGGAACGAAAAGGAAAGATTTCCAACAACAGGCAGGATAATCGGCCCGCCATGGGCCCTGCCCGGAACAGCGGTACATCATCTCTCTCTTTGACGCCTGAATTTCTGGAATCCTACCTGAGAAAAACCATTGCCGATGTTCTTCAACTGCCATTGGAAAAGATCACGGTTGATGAGCACTTCATTACATTGGGTCTCAATTCCCTGCTGGCCATGGACGTGATTTCCCGCTGTTCTTCGGACCTGCAACTCGTGCTCTATCCCAGGGATTTTTTGGAATGTCCCTCAATAGGTCATATGGCCGCGTTACTAGCTTCACGAACCGGCGGCGCGCCGGCGCCTGAAATACGCGCTCTTGATTTTTTTGGCTGGCGCGTATCCCATGCAAAGGATGCAGCGCAATTCAACTCCATATCCAAAAACCGGCCCATGATATTCCTGTTATCAGCACCGCGCTCCGGTTCCACTTTATTACGGGTGATGCTCGCCGGGCATTCCCGCCTTTTCTGTCCGCCGGAGTTACATCTTCTTCCCTACGACACCTTGGAGGAAAGAGCACGCGCGTTACGGGATACGGACCTGGGGGAAGGCTTATCGAGTGCGCTTCGGACACTATTTCCGCAGGTGGACCATGAACGTCCGGAACTGCTGGAATCCTGGCAAAAAGATAATCTCGGCGTCAGGGAGGTATACAAACGGCTTCAAGATGCGGCCGTACCCAAACAGCTTGTGGATAAGTCTCCTACCTACGCCGGGGCGCGCGAAATACTGGAGCGCGCCGAGGCGTTATTCGAAAATCCGCTATACATCTATTTGGTTCGACATCCCTATTCGGTAATAGAGTCCTTTGTTCGCACCGGCATGGACCGCTATCTGTATACGCGTGCGTCGGACCCCTACCAGACCGCGGAACTGGTATGGTCTGTTTCAAACAGAAACTTAGCGGAGTTCCTGGAAACAATCCCCGAACAGCGGAGATGCCGCCTGCACTACGAACGTCTCGTCGCCGCACCCCGCCAGACCATGGAAGCCTTGTGTGCTTTTCTCGGCATTCCCTTTGAGGACGCCCTGCTTCATCCCTATGTCGGAGAACGAATGACGCGCGATGCTCAAGGAAAGGTGCCCGCGGTCGGGGACCCCAATTTCTTGACACATTCAAAAATCATGCCTGAACTTGGAGAAGCGTGGAAACATGTCATTCTTCCACGGATTTTAAGTGTATCCTCATACCGCCTCGCGGAAACACTGGGCTATTCGTTGCCGGAAGCACGGCAGCCTTCGTCGTGCGACGATTTCGAGGAGAGCCGACTTTGAACGCGGAAGCACTACTGGCAAGGTTATTACAGAGCAATGTGTGCTTATGGTTTGAGGGCGATGATTTCTGTTTTCGCGCACCCCGGAACACCGTTTCCCCTGAACTGCGCAGTCTGGTCTCGGAAAACAAAGCCGCCCTGAAATCTCTCATGGGGCAGAATACACGGTACCTGCGCGCTTCCGATGCGCAGGAAAGCGTATGGTTGTTCCAGCAGTTTACCCGGGACCCCGTGCTCAACCTTTCCTCTTTTTCCTTTGAACTGCACGGGGCCCTCCGGCAGGAGGTATTGCAGGCCGCACTAGAAGATGTCGCGGCAAGACACGAGCCTCTTCGTACCCATTTCCGTATTTTTGAAGGCGTGCTGGCGCAGGTAATTACCCCCACGAGGGATATCCCTATCCAACTATCCGACCTCTCCTCAGATACGCTAGCGGATAATATGACGCAAGTGCGGCGCGCTGTTGAAGTCGCGATACGTGCCCCCTTTGACCTGGAGAGGGGACCGTTGATTCGTGCGCATCTCTTTATCTTAACTCCAGAACACTACATTTTCGTCCTGCCCATGCATCACAGCATCAGTGACGGTTGGTCCATGGGCGTGCTGTTCAAGGACTTGTTTGAAGCCTATGAGGCGCGGGGCGCAGGAACCGCGCCGGCATGGACGCCGCTTCAAACCACCTTTTCGGCGTTTATTCAGGCGCAGCGCACACAGCAGCACGCAGCCACCATATCGCATTCGCTGGACTTCTGGCGTGTTGCCTTACAGGAGGTGCCAAAACGCCTGGAGATGCCCGTACAGAGGTCTATCCGTGACAGGTCAAACATGAAGGGCGATGAAGTGCTTTTCACGTTCTCCGGGGAACTTGCGGGTGCCGTCAAGGACTTCAGCGTCCGTGAAGGTTCCACGGTATTCATGGTATTACTCGCCGCGTATCAGGCGCTCCTGTACCGCTACAGTGGTCAACCTCGTTTCACGGTCGGTGTGCCGGTCGCCGGACGGCCTGACCGGGAACTATACCGGCTTGTGGGGTTCTTTGTAAATACCACGAGCTGACTCATTAAAAATCTACTCGAACGTCTATCGTTGACTCATCCACAAAATCTACTCGAACGCCTATCGTCG
>JAKJCY010000500.1 GCA_022706235.1 Candidatus Hydrogenedentota bacterium
CCCGGCCTACAAAAGTGTTTCTCCTTATAAATAACCCCGACGCGTCGGGGTGGTTCGCTCGCAATGGCGAGAAGCAAATCAGTCGCCAATTTGTAACTGAATTTACGAATACATGAACTAAGGACTAATGAAAGCCCGTGTTGAGCCCCGACATCCATCAACGATTTCCCGCAGGGGTGAAGCAAGCCGACCTTGCGGCGGCCGGGATTCCCAGCAACCCTTGCGTGCATCTGCTTCAGTATTGTAGAGGAGTTTCCCGCCCGCGTCAATGCTGCCTTTCATTGTGTTGCCTTTGCGAAATAATAACACCGTGCTGGGACTTGTTCCCGGCGGCGGATTTTTCCGGGCGTCTCGGCAATCTCATGACTGCTGACGACTTAGGGCCTGCCTTGTTAACGCTTCAGGTCTTTGGTCGGATGTTTCTATGTGGGCTGACTGCTATTATTACTTACAACACCCTTCTGCGTTGGCATCGAGAATTGGTAATGAAGAAGCTGAACTACTGCAAGCAGCGTGGGAAGGTTGGGCACTCACGCACCAAGTAGAAATTAACTGACTTGATT
>JAKJCY010000501.1 GCA_022706235.1 Candidatus Hydrogenedentota bacterium
GGGGACTGGTAACGATACGCCCCAACGTCTCATAGCGGTACAGTCCGCCCGGAAAAGCGTATCGGTACCTGTCCCCCGCTTTCGTGGTTCATATGAATATCATTTAATAGATGACTGCCCCCGGTTACCTTCACGCACTCATTTTATGGTGAACAGCAAATAAGCTCGAGCCAACCCACAGGAAGTAAATCCAAAAAGGGAAATAGACGAAATAACTGTTCTCAAAACGCAATTTATCATTAGATGTTTTTTTTGTTTGGCTTGTATTTATTCTGTCCTGCCCGTTCCAACATGATAATTTGTATTTGTCTTCTGATAATACATATAGCTAAAATAATCATTGTTATTATAGTTAACCATATGGCCACTTCCATAAGTCCTCGTCCCCACCATCCGTATATAATCGCATTGCCAACAATACCATATAGAAACGCCTTTCTATATTTAGGCATTCTCCTAAGAATTTCGCGGGTATAGGAGTCAGGAAACTGTTTTGGGAAAAAATAGGAAAGAATTCCACCATAAACATAACTGCCAAATAAAAGTATTTTTATCCGATACA
>JAKJCY010000502.1 GCA_022706235.1 Candidatus Hydrogenedentota bacterium
GCCCACTGGGTCGGCGCGGTGGATATCGAGGTCATTTAAGATAGTATCGGATTATCCACAAAGCAATTACCACCTGCTTCGAAAATTGGTACCCATTTTCGTGGTTTCTGGGTGAGCTGCGGGCTCATGAGGACTGTTTAGAAAATTCCTATGACATTTATGTGGTTTCCGGGTGAGTTATAGGCTCATGGTAACTATTGGGTTACAAAGCAGACTTAACACCACCGTCATTCCCGTTTTTTTCGTGTCATTGCTTGATTGCGAGAACTGAACTATAACAACCGAAAAAAAAGGGAAACCATCTTTGCTCAATTACGGGTCTTTTTAGTAGGCGTACCTTCCCAGGTGCGCCGTCGGCGGGTATCATCACTTGAGTTCTTATAGACGCTTAAAGGCGGAAATATAAACTATGTGGTTTGTTTTCCCAACGGCGCACCTGGAAAGGTACGCCTACTAAAAACGCATTAAGTCCAGCGAAATTTATAATACTTTTGTGCTACTTCAAAAATTGATATTAAATTTCGTGGTTTCCGGGTGAGCCTCGGGCTCATGATGACATGTC
>JAKJCY010000503.1 GCA_022706235.1 Candidatus Hydrogenedentota bacterium
TGCGTCAAGTGGTGGGGTTGTTGTTGGCGCATGCGTAGTCCAGCCCCTTGGTGAAGGCACACATGAGCTAATGAACATTGCCATACAACCCGCCCATCAGAAATCTGGCTATGGTACGGCGCTCCTGAAATGGGTCATCGATTTTTTTCATAAATCTGGCGCAAGTCAAATAGAGGTAGGCACTGGCACATTTGGCTATCAACTTGCCTTCTACCAGAGGCATGGCTTTCGTGTTACACGCATTGACCGCAACTTCTTCGTCAACAACTACCCTGAGCCAATATTCGAGGATGGCATTCAACTCTTTGACATGCTGCGTCTCACGCTGAGGTATCCCGGCAATGTTGCCTAACAATTCATTCAAGCCGACGCCGCTTCGCGGCGCGGCTTATTTCAAGCGTTCGGCCAGTGGAGGGGGAAATTTCCTCTGGTTCCCAAATTCCATTCTTGTCATTACCCACATCTTTCTGTTCAGGAGATGGCATTGAGATGCCGACGTATGCATTCAGAATCCCAACGAGATTCCATATCATAGCCCAGTGGTTGCGGTACTCC
>JAKJCY010000504.1:0-313 GCA_022706235.1 Candidatus Hydrogenedentota bacterium
ATCAGAATTCTAGCCGGTGCTATTGCGAGTTATGTAACATTTATACTAAACCCGCTGAGAGCTTCGAAAAGACCGGGAATCAAAGCGGAATAAAAATTTGACTTTCATAGTTTCGCCCTGATACACTACCCAACAGTTCTTTTCTGGCCTGCTCAACAGGTGCCGGAAAGAGTATGAATTCTCCCCTCGATTTCATCACAGAAATGAGCGAGAATCAAATTTGACTTCAGCGGAACAGTGTGTTATACTACTGCTCCGTCGAGATAAACAACGGGTTCGGCGCCGCCGTCAGGAAGGCGGACAGCCGACGCTT
>JAKJCY010000504.1:323-554 GCA_022706235.1 Candidatus Hydrogenedentota bacterium
AAGCTGCAAAACGGCCCAACGACGTTGATTATCCTTTGTGTTGTGATTCAGAAACAACAATCTAAAGAGAGAATCAAACTTATCTAATACAGCAGGCTTAGGCCTTCTGTTGAATTTTTATTCGGAGAGTTTGATCCTGGCTCAGAACGAACGCTGGCGGCAGGCCTCATACATGCAAGTCGAGCGATTAAGACTCCTTCGGGAGTGTATAAAGCGGCGAACGGGTGAGTA
>JAKJCY010000505.1:0-256 GCA_022706235.1 Candidatus Hydrogenedentota bacterium
CGGGGTCGAACAGATGGGCAAGCCGGATGCGGTGAGCTTCCGATACGAGACGGAAGAGCCCGCCGTCGCCGTCGAAACTCCAGGGCCGGCCCTGTTCGACAATTTCCAGGCGAGGCTCATCGTGGCGATAGAGGAGAACATTGGCAACGCGCCCGGCCGGATCCTTGTACGTCAGCTCGACGGCTTCCGATCCGAACCACTGAACACCAACAACGGTAACCAGGCAATCCGGAAGCCGTCGAGCTGACGTACAAGG
>JAKJCY010000505.1:266-554 GCA_022706235.1 Candidatus Hydrogenedentota bacterium
TTCGGCCGCAGGTCCTCAAGTCTGCTCATCCTGCCTTGCCCTTTTGAGACGCTTCTCTGTTACGAGCCTCCCATCGACAGATCGTTTTCCGGCGACGCCGCGTTGCGCGACATTGTTATAGTAAAATGCAGGCATCCCGGCAAGAGAAAAGCATTGCGTAACAAGGAATTACCGCGAATCGCATCGGAAGAAAGGCGCTTTCCCCGGTGACGCGCGGGAATCCCGCGGTTATCGGGCCTTCTCCGGCGCAGTCTTGTCGCTGTTCGCGGGAAAAACAAGGCGGGAAAG
>JAKJCY010000506.1 GCA_022706235.1 Candidatus Hydrogenedentota bacterium
AATAATCGCGAAATGTTTCGTGAGGGCTTGTTAATATACAGGGAGGGAGGAATAAAGGCACTTTTATTGAAACAGATTTCAGAAGAAATTAAATATTCCGTAGGGCTTGGCAAAGTTATTTATGAGGACCTGTTGCTAGAGACAGGATATTTTCAAATGCGAGTTTGGCATGTTATGCTATTTACAGTTGTATTTCAAGTGCTATGGTTTTTTATTTTCTCTTTTTTCTACGCTTGTTTCCTGTCGCCAATTCTGAACGCAGAGTCACTCATCCTATCTGCCGCCTCTGATTTACTGATTTTTACACTGGGAATCGCTCCCCTGATCGTTGTATTCCTTCTAACAAGTCCTCTAAAAACACCCTTGTTTTTCTTGTTATTTCTTTTTGGCGCTATGGCGTTTAAGATACCGATCCATAATCTTATCGTATCCAATTTCTTGTAGCATAAGGGGTATTTTGGGGTAATTCAGACTGGGTAATTCAGGGACAGACTAGAATGGCACTAACTTAAGGCACAACTTATTCTATTTGATGGAGTTATGCCGTTTTAC
>JAKJCY010000507.1 GCA_022706235.1 Candidatus Hydrogenedentota bacterium
GTCCCTTCTTTACGGTCTTTTGCGTCAAACTTTTGTGCAATACTGTTTTCCGAAAAACCACGTCAAAACGCTGTCGAGGTCAGGAAGTCTGACCTTAAGAGTTCCCAAAAAAATACGGATAAACCACCTGCGCCGCCCTAACGGTTACGCCGGCGTTTCGGGAAAGGCCGCAAGTATGGCGTGAATCATGTTGAGGGGGGACCCGGCTTTCAGGTCGAGGGACAACCGCACAATGACCAGCTTGCGCGAGGGGATCACCACGATAAACTGGCCCTCGAAACCGGATGCGAAAAAAATATCCTCGGGAAGGGGATGCCCCGCGTCTGCGGCCTTTTTCCGTTCACCGCGGGAAATGAGCCACCAGTGCGCGCCATAGTGACCACCGGCGGCGGTGGGCGTCGGCGTGCGGCCGTATTCCACCCAGCCTTCCGGCAGAATCCGCTCGCCCTGCCAGACGCCGTCATGCTGGTATAACAGGCCGAAGCGGGCATAATCGCGCGCCGTGGCGTACATCAGGGATGAACCAACAAAGGTGCCGGAAGCGTCCGCCTC
>JAKJCY010000508.1 GCA_022706235.1 Candidatus Hydrogenedentota bacterium
GGATTGTTAATATATTCCTTTTTTGGGGGTGGGCTTTTCCTAAGTATGTTTCTGCCCTGGCAACCGTGGGTGTGTATGCTGATTCTATTGATCGTGACGATTATCTACACGGCCGAGGCCGGCTTTCTGGGGGTGGTGGTGACGGATTTGTTTCAGATGCTGATCGTGGTGTTTGCGGCGATTTTCATCGCTGTTATGGCACTAACAAAACTGCAAGGTTACGAAGGCACTTTGAGCGATCTGGCCCAGCAGGTGACCGGTAACCTGAACTGGACCAGTTCGCTGCCGAGTCTCCATACGGAAATGCCGGCGGGTTACGAGCAGTTCTCCGGTCTGCTGTTTGTTACGCTGTTTTATCTGGCCAAAACGATCATCCAGGGTTTGGGGGTAGGCGGTGAGCCGAAGTATTTCGGCGCCCGCAGCGACCGGGAATGCGGCCTGCTGAGTTTTCTGTGCGGCTGGCTGATGTCCATTCGCTGGTTTTTGATGATAGGTTTTGTGATTTTGGGTTTGTTTCTGGTTCAGGAACAATTTCAGGACAAAGGCGTATT
>JAKJCY010000509.1 GCA_022706235.1 Candidatus Hydrogenedentota bacterium
ATTTGGGTCCATGGGCAATCGGAGTGGTTTTGGCGGCTTTCCCGGCATGGGCATGCCTCCCATGCCCCGCTTTGGTAATGACCACTACTCCATGTCCAAGGCAGTTCGGGATGTAGGCATCGCCCACGCGGTCGTTGGCCTGGTCGGCATCATGGCCAACGCGGCCCAGGCCGAGCGTTGCGTCGCGGTTCCCGCAGGCCACTGGGAGCGCCGCGCGGTCGTGGTGCAACCCGAGCGCTATGAGCAGTACCAGGAATGGATTCCGGAGCTTTATGATTCCCGGACCGGAGTGAAGATAGGCGGCGGATATTATGAAACCCGAAGCCGCCTGGTTCCCCAGGTCGTCCAATATCAGGATGTCTGGGTAACCCCATAACCCACGCCCTCTTCCCCACGCGTCCCCGGTGAGGCCGGTCTTAACCGCCCGAGCCGGGGACGCTCTTTTTTTTCCGCGAAGAACATTGAACTGCCAGAAACGAATAAGCTTTTTCAGTTGCCCTGCCAACTGAAAAACTTCGTTGGACTAAACGCAAACAAGAAAACAGAGCAA
>JAKJCY010000050.1:0-18999 GCA_022706235.1 Candidatus Hydrogenedentota bacterium
AAGGCCAGCACCTATACCGTCGTGCGCATCGGACACGGGCGCTGGAGCATCGAAAACCAGGGCTTCAACGAGTTGGTTCATGAATGGCACGCCGACCATGTCTACCACCTTAACACCAACGCTATCACCGCCATTCTGCTCTTGCTGTTTCTGGCATACAATATCTTTCATGTATGGCTCGAACGCGGATTGAAACCAGCCCTACGCCAAGAGCACACGGCAAAATACTTCTCCCAGCAGATACAAGCGGAATTCTTCGCTGTGCTTCTGAACCCCGGGTAGAAACCCCGCTGTCGAACAACACCTTACGCTCCCTTTTCTCATGCCGGTTCCCTGGCAGAGAGTAAACCTGTCTCTTCGAGGAGCCAAAAGGGACCAAACCTCCTCTCTGAACAACCTGTACCGCCCAATGGGCAAAAAAAAACGGGCGGAAAATACGAATGCGAAACTAAGACGAGCGGAAAATAACAAGATGGCCCTATAAAACAGGTAATGTCGCAAGAACTTGCGGAATCGCTGGGCCCGTACCCGGAGGCTTTGGGAAAAAGCGACTGGTTTGTTATTATCTCTCCACCACGTGCGACTTATAGGCGCCGGAGCCGATTTCGCTGACAATTTAGTATGAGTTCTGATCGTTGCGCCAAAGGCGCCTCTTCTTCCGGGCGAAGTCCCGGACGAAGCGTAGTGTCTTAGCGTCGCTATTTGTACACCGCGATGCAAGAAACAACATTTACGCCGTTAGGTGAAAACAACAGCAAGGTTTGCCATGGATACTGACAAGAATAAGAACATCCTTTTTCCCTTGGTAACCGTCTTTTGCGTTGCCTGTGCCACGTTACTGCTGCAAATTATCCAAACCCGCATTTATGCCGTGGTGTTCTGGAACCACGTGGTTTATTTAATCATCTCCATGGCACTGCTGGGATTTGGCATCAGCGGGACCTGGCTGGCCTTCGGGAAGGACACCTGGATTGCGCGCAAGCTCACCTTTCCGGTTGCTGCGGCGTTGTTCGTCCTCACCACCATTTTTTCTGGATTATGGGTGCCCCAATGGGGCACCTCGTTGGGCCATGTATTTTTAAGCCAGAAGCATCTTTTGCGCCTGCTGGTGACTTATGCCTCCGCCATTATGCCCTATTTTTTCGTGGGGTGGATGCTCGGGGTTCTCTACCGCGAAAATGCCCGGCGCATCCATGTGCTTTATTTTGCCGACCTGGCCGGAGCGTCCATCGGCTGCTTCCTGGCCATCCTTCTGATTCGTCCGCTGGGCGCCGTCAATCTTATTCTGCTCACCACGGCCATGGTTGCCATGCCCGTGTTCCTGCACGAAGCGCGCAAACGCAAAATCATGCTGCTTCCGTTCGCCGGCCTCCTGGCGCTTATCCTTGCCCATGCCTGGTATAGCACGGCTATTGACCGGCAGATTCTGCCCGACCGCACCAAAGGTTTTTTCGCCCTGTATGAGGACCTCGGCCCGGACAGCGGCAAAACGGTGGAACTGTCCCGGTGGAGCATCCTGTCACGCACGGATGTGGTCGGCACGGAAAAGCCGCGCCATAAACGCATTTTTATTGACGGCGCCGCCTGCACCGGCATGGTTCTGGATCCCGGCGATACCCCCCCGCCCTTTGACCCGGAAAAAGAAGCCCTTATCCCGCACCGGACCCCCTATAGTCTGGACCGGACTTTTGAGGAGGTGCTGGTCATCGGTTCGGGCGGCGGGGCGGATGTGTGGAATGCACTGCGCGCCGGAGCACACCGTGTGGACGCCGTCGAAATCAACCCGACCACCTGCCAGATTGTACAAAACGAATACCGGGAAGCCAACAATAACCTGTTTTTTCGTCCCGGCGTCACGCTGTACAACAGCGAGGGGCGCAGTTTTGTCCGCAGCACGGACGCCCGGTATGACGTCATCATGATCAATGCCATTGACACCTTCGCGGCGCTCAGTTCGGGCGCCTACATGCTGTCGGAGAATTACCTGTACACGGTGGATGCCATTCTGGATTACCTGGACCGCCTGAAACCCGATGGGATGTTGTGCATCACCCGCTGGGATTACGCGGGTGAAACCCCCAGGCTCTTTGCCATCATGCTGGAGGCGCTTTACGAAAAGGGATATGCCGAACCGGAACAACACCTGGTGTCCGCGTCGCGCGATTTCTGGACCGCCGTCATGATCAGTCCCAAAGCCTTTTCCGACGCGGAAGTCGCCCGGCTTAAAGACGACGCCGCCAGGCACGGGGCGGCGTATTATTACCCGCTTCCGGAAGCGGAGCGGATCAGCCCGTTCCAGAAAGATCTGAACGCCTATGCCGAAGCGCGGCGCACCGGGACCCAGGAGGCCTTTTTCAACCGGTACAACTACAATATCCGTCCCGTTTCCGATGACAGCCCCTTCTTCTTTCATTATGAAAAACTCAAGAACCTCATGGCCGTGCTTCATGAGAAAGGATTTCCGGATTTTGTGCGCGGCCACTGGCCGTCCTTTATGTTAACGCTGCTTTTAATTTTGTTATCGGCCGCGCTCTTTGTATTCATCTTTTTGCCGCTTATGATTCGCGGCCGTTCGAAGATACCAGGCTTCACCCGCTGGCTTGTCTATTTCTGCCTGCTCGGGTTCTCCTTCATCTTTGTGGAAATATGCCTGATGCAGCGTTTTTCCCTCTTGCTCGGTTCGCCCGCACGAAGCCTGGCCTGGGTGCTCGCCGCGTTGCTGCTGTCCGCGGGCATCGGCAGTTATCTCCGGGATAAATGGTCCATCCCGCTCGAAGCGGCGCTGGTCCTGCTGGCGGGCATCCTGCTGGTCGTCGCCTGGTATTACCCGCATCTGGTCCGCAGTCTGCTGGGATATCCGTCCTGGATGCGGCAGGCCATGACGGTCGTCCTGGTGGTACCGGCGGGCTTCTTCATGGGCATGCCCTTTCCCAGCGGCCTGAAGCTGATCTCGGAAAACTCCGGGGATGCCGTGCCCTGGATGTGGGGCGTAAACGGCGGCGCCACAGTGCTGGGCTCCGTGCTGGCCATCGTTCTCGCCATACATTTCGGATTCACGGCAGTGCTCCTGCTGGCCGCCGCCGGGTATTGCGGCGCCTTGGTTCTGTACATAACACGCGCCCGGTGACCGGGCGGATGATTTCATAAAAATGCTTGCACCGTATGCGTTGCATAACTGCCCTCAAACTGTATTCCGGACAGCAGGACAAGGCCTTATCGATCATATAGGTCCTGTAAGCCGCAAAAACGGGTTCTATGTTCATCTTTTGCGGGGAAGGCTATTCCCGATTTGTTACATTCAATAACGTTACCCATTCAAGGAGTTTGACACCATGTATCTGATTCTATCCGTTGTTTTGATGACCACTTCCCTGTTGTTCCCCGGTATCCCCGCCTCGGCCCAGGAATTCAAAGCGGCGGCAGCCAAACGGGTCATTACCCCCGATCCGCTGCTGCCCGTATCCGGAGGCGTGGGCACGCCGACACCGGCCACGGAGAAGCGGGGCGACCTGTGGGCGCGCGCCCTGGTATTCGAACAGGGCGATACGCGGGTGGCCCTGGTCAGCATCGACAACCTGGGTTGGCCGGCGTATTGGGGCGACAAGACGCGCCGCCTGGTGCCCGCCATTCCCCCGGAAAACATCCTTATCGGCGCCACACACACCCATAGCGCGCCCGATGCCTACGGGTTCCCGGATGAGAACCTGGAACATCACGCCGACCTGAAGTACCTGGAATGGGCCAGCGCGCAGGCGGCCGATGCCATAAACGAGGCGTTGACAAACCTGCGGCCCGCAACGCTCAAAATCGCCGTGGGCGAGGCGGAAGGCAAGATCGCCTACAACTATTACGCCCCGCAATTGTACGATCCGCGCTGTGGCGTCATACAGGCCCTGGCCCCGGACGGCGGCGTCATCGCCACGCTGGTTAATTACGCGATTCACCCCGAAGTACTCGGCGACGACAAAGGCATCATAAGCCCTGACCTCTGCGGCCCGCTCTATGACCGCATTGAAGCGAAAGCCGGTGGTATGGCGCTGTTCATGAACAGCGCCCAGGGCGGCATGGTAACCGCCGACAACCGCGGCCCCGACGGCGACATGGAGGTCTGGGAGGAATGCGTGCGCATCGGCGAACTGCTCGCCGATGAGGCGCTGCGTATCGTGTCCGGCGCGCCGGTTCAGGCGGCTCCTTCCTTGCATTGCGCCGCACGGGACATCCGGTTGACGGTCAGTTCGCCGCTCATGCAGATGGTGCTGTTGAATTCACCCCTGGCCGAAACGATGCCCGACGTCAATGCCGTGCCCACGCGGCTCAACGTAGTCACCCTGGGCTCCGCGCAGCTGCTGAACATTCCCGGCGAGGCGTTGCCCAATATCGGGTATTACCTGAAACGAAACATGCCCACGCCCCACGCCTTCCTGCTCGGGCTGACCAACGACGCCTTCGGGTACATGCTGACCAAGTACGATTTCAACAGTTTCAAGCGTTACGAATACATTTCCGAGACCAGCCTGGGCGAAACCGTCGGTGAAGAGTATATGACAGCCGCACTCGACCTAATCCGGGAAGCGCCTAAACCGGACGCAGCGCCGTAATCGGGCGGTTCAGGAGGCATCATGAAACGACTTGGTATCGCCATGGTACTGTGCGCGGCTGCGGTCGTGGCCGGCGCGTCATGGGCATCCGGCAAGGCGGAGGTCGCGGGGGACCATATCGAGGACGTAACCTTTACCGCGCGCTGCGACGGGACCACCCAGCGGTATGTCGTCCTTGCACCGGAGCCGTTGAAAGATACCCCGGCCCGCGATGTGCTTATCGCCCTGCACGGGCATGGCTCCGATCGCTGGCAGTTTATCCATGACCCGCGCGATGAGTGCCGGGCGGCCCGCGACGCCGCCCGCGACTACGGGATGATTTTCATCTCGCCGGACTACCGGGCGAAAACCTCGTGGATGGGGCCCCGGGCCGAGGCGGACCTGATACAGATTATCGAAGAGGTAAAACAGCGGTATGGGGCCGGAAAGATTTTCCTGTGCGGCGGCTCCATGGGCGGCACGGCGTGCCTGACCTTCACGGCGCTCCATCCCGGTCTAATCGACGGCGTGGCATCCATGAACGGCACGGCGGACCTGGTGGCGTATGACCGGTTTCAGGAGGCCATCCGCGAATCGTTCGGTGGCGGCAAGGACGAGGTTCCCGACGAATACCGGAAACGAAGCGCCGTCTTCTTTCCCGAACGGTTCACCATGCCCGTGGGCATAACGGCCGGTGGCAAGGATGACGTAGTGCCGTCCGAAAGCGTCGTGCGGCTGGCGGAAACCCTGAAGGCCGCGGGACGGGAGGCGCTCCTGCTTTTCCGCGAAGAGGGCGGCCATGAGACCTCCTATGCGGACGGCAGGGCCATCCTGGACTTCATGTTAGAAAAGGGCGGCGCCCAAAAATCACCTGCCGTTCCGGTATGCGCACCCTCCCCCTCCGCGGAAACGTCCGTCCAGAAATAAACCGCGCCACCTCCTCCCGGCCGTGGCGGCACGTTCACGACCATCGACTAGGGCCGGCAATGGCCGCAGGGTGTTAAGCCCCGCTTACGGGCCTCCTCCAGCGGCACCGGGATGCCGGACCGCGACAACATGGAACACTGCTTGCGGTGGTAGCGGTTTCCCGTTCGGGTAACGTAGACGATGCCGGCGGAATTCCGGGTATCGGCCCCTTGCCCGCTTTTCCGGGCGCTGGAACCGTTCTTCCGGAACTCCCAGGGCGGCATCGGAGAAAGGTCCTGCCACAATCCCCGTTTGGCCTGCCGGGCTTCCGCCTGCAAGCCCCGGAGCGTTGCCTCGTTCGGGGCGTACCGTTCATACCACCAGGCCAGCCCGGCGCGGACCAGTTCCTGATTTAGGATGCGGCCGTCTTCCAGAAGTACCAGGCCCACCAGGCGTTTATAGCGGTCAATGTCCTTGACAGTCACGGTCGCTTCCCTGCCGAAACAGGCGTCGGACACGAACCGCTTCGCGCGGCCGCCAAAGGCCTGGTGGCCTTCCGGCGCGTCAATACCCCACAGACGCACCCGAACGGCTTTGCCTTCCCGCATCACGCTGAGGGTATCTCCGTCCGAAACGCCCACCACGCGCCCGGTGAACACCTCTTTAGCGGGGGAAACGGCAGAAAAAAGCACTGCCACGGTTAAACACATCGCCAGAAAAAATCGTTGTCCCATACGCTCTTCCCATGGGCTGTTCAGAGCCCTGTCTACCCGTAACCCCGGGGCTGGTGGCCTGTACGCTTCCGAATCTACACCTGTTCCCTGGACGCTTGCATACAATATAGCATAAAAAACGGATTGTTATGCTATAATGGGAGGCACAGAGGAATAATACTTTTATGCTATCCGCGTAAAGCCGAAAACATCGCAAAAGGAATTATGTTGAAAAGCAGCCCGATTCATCATAACATATAGATTCAGGCGTGATTTCCGCATTAAGAAAAACTTGAGGAAATGAAAAATCAGGCGGGTAAAGGCGCGCAAGTACATAAATGAACGGAAGGTAAACCGTAACGCCGGAAGGCCGGAGCCTATTATACAGCCGTAATACAGGCCCGTAAGGGCCGGAACTGAAGGTCAAAGGGAATGGCGGAACAGGACAAACCATCGGACGACACCATAGAAGCGGCTCTGGAAACATCGCCCAAAGCTGCCGCAGCGTCGGCAGCACCTGAAGGGAAAGCGCCGCAATTATTTCAGGAACTGCAGCGTATCCAGGCGGCTCTGGTCGCCTCGCGGGAACAGTACCTGGATTTTTATGATTTGGCGCCCGTAGGCTATCTCACCCTGGATAAAGCGGGTTATATTCGCGATGTCAACTACACCGCGACCACCTTGCTGGGCGCAAACCGCGACGTGCTTATTGGCAGCCCGGCCCGCACCTTTATCCAGCCCGAAGACAGGCACCTGTTCGACCAGTATACGGTGCGCATATTCGCCTCCAGCCAGCCGCAACTGGTCGAACTGCGCATGGTGCGCTCGGAAACACATCCCTTCTGGGTCCGCCTGGGAGCGGTTGCCGCCAGGGACAAGGACAGGGCCGGAATCTGCCGTATGGTCGTGTCCGATATTTCGGAACACAGGCAGACAGAGGACGCGCTGGCGAAGTATGAAACGCGGTACCGTGCGCTTTACGAGTCCACCGGCGATGCCGTCATGTTGTTGGATGACAAGAGCTTTTTCGACTGCAACGAGGCTACGGTGAAGATGTTCGGCTGCAGCAACGCGGCGGAGTTTTGTACCAAGCATCCCGCGGACTTGTCGCCGCCCCGCCAGCCCAACGGTATGGACTCTGTGCTTCAGTCCACCCGGCACATCGCGACCGCCCTCTCGTACGGGGCAAACCGCTTCGAGTGGGTACACAAGCGGTGTGACGACGGCAGGGAATTCCCTGCGGAAGTCTTTCTTTCCCGCCTCAAAGTTGACGGGCGCTCCGCCGTTATGGCGATTGTGAAGGATATCAGTGCGCGCAAACAGGCGGAGGCCGCCCTGGCGCGCTATGAAACCCGGTATCGCGTGCTGTTTGAGTCCACCCGGGATGCGGTGATGCTGCTGGACGAAAGAACCTTTTTTGACGCCAATCCAGCGACCCTGGCCATGTTCGGATGCCGCAACGTGGCGGAATTCTGCAAGATGCATCCGGCGGACGTTTCTCCCCCGTATCAGCCGTGCGGTATCGATTCGCATACGCTCGCCAACCGACGTATTGCCGAAGCGCTGGAAAAAGGCTTTTATCAATTCGAATGGATCCATCGGCGGACTGACACCGGGGTGGAGTTCCCGGCCGAGATACGCCTTTCCCGCATGCATATGGACGGCCGGCCCATGCTGCAGGCGGTCGTCCGGGACATTACCGACCGCAAGCAGGATGAACAGAAACTGCGCGACGCCCATGGCCTGCTGGAGCGTCGGGTCCAGGAACGGACCGCGCAACTGCAGGAGGAGCTTGAAAAACATCGACACACCCAGCTGGCCCTGCGGGAAAGCGAACAGCAATTGCACAACCTGGCGGACAACCTCCCCAATGCCGTGGTTTACCAGGTGGTGGGCGAGGTGGACGGCGCCCGGAAGTTTACCTATGTCGGCCATGGCGTGGAACGCCTCAATGAAGTTTCCGCCGAGGACGTGAAAAGAGACCCGGAAAAACTCTACGGGCAGGTACTTCCCGAATACCGCGCCATCGTGGAGGCCCTGGAAAAAGATGCCCTGATGAAAAAACTCCCGGTACGCACGGAGGTGCAAAGCCGGCTGCCCAGCGGGCGCATACGCTGGTTCGAGTATGCCTCCACGCCGCGCCAACGGGCCGACGGCACGATGGCGTGGGACGGCGTGGAAGTGGACATTACCGCCCGCAAACTGGCGGAAGAATCGCTGCGCGAAATGAACCGCCACCTCGAGGAGGCAACCGAGCATGCTCAGCAAATGGCGGTCGTGGCCGAGGAGGCCAACAACGCAAAGACCCGGTTCCTGGCAAACATGAGCCACGAGATACGAACCCCGCTCAATGCCATCATCGGGTATGCCCAGTTACTGAAACGGGACGGCTCCCTTACGGAAAAGCAGCTGGAAGAAATCACGACCATCTACCGCAGCGGAGAGCATTTGCTGGCCCTGATTAATGAGATCCTGGACCTGTCCCGGATCGAGGCCGGAAGGGTGGAACTGAACCCCACCGCCTTCTGCCTGCGCGATATGCTGGAGGATTTCGACCGCATGTTCCGCTTTTCCGCCGAGGCCAAGGGACTGGGCTTCGCCCTGGATTGCCAGGACAACGTTCCCTCCTTTGTCAAGGCCGACGCGTCCAAACTGCGCCAGATATTCATCAACCTGCTAGGCAATGCCGTGAAGTTTACCGGGGCGGGCAGCGTCATCATGCGGGTCGGGGCGGAGTCCGGCCCCGAATCAATGGAAAGCGGCTCCCGTGAGGTGCGCCTCCTGGTCGAGGTGGAAGACAGCGGGCCCGGTATTCCGCAGGAGGAACTGGACCATCTTTTTTGCGGCTTCCGGCAAACGGAGGCGAGCCGCCGCAGCGGCGGCGCCGGGCTGGGCCTGGCCATCAGCCGGCGCCTGGTGGAGGCCATGGGCGGCGAACTCTCCGTGGAGAGCGCCGTCGGCCGGGGCAGTTGTTTCCGGTTCAGCGTCCCGATGACCCTTGCCGAGGAAAGCGAGGCGGTGCCCCCCCTGGAGGAGGAAAACGAGACGGCCCCCGATCCGGCCGCCGCGCGGCCCCGCGTACTGATTGTGGACGACAACGCCGACATGCGCGGCCTGCTGCGCGACTTGCTCGCGGCCGCGGGCTATGAACTCGAAGAGGCCGGAAACGGCCGCGACGCCGTGGAACTGTTCGAGCGGTGGGCGCCCGATGCCGTGCTGATGGACATGCGTATGCCCGTCATGGACGGGTACGAGGCCATCCGGCGCATCAAGGCCACCGAAAAAGGGAAACAGACCGTCATCATCGCCGAGACGGCATCGGCCTTCGCGGAGGACAAAGAGTCCATCCTGCAGGCGGGCGCCGACGGCTATATTTCCAAACCCTTCCGCATGCGGGAAGTTCTCGCGACACTGAAGACACTGCTGCTCCAGCGGAACACCGGCATGCCCGCGCCCCCGGAAGCATGACTGCGCTGTTTCCCGGACAAAGCGCCCGCGTCGGCGTTTTGCGGCACCGCCGCAAGATTGCTACACTAGGGCGGAGCCGCTGAAGGCAGCGCTCCGGGTGCGGTAGCCTCCCTGCCGCGACCGTATAAAAGGAAAAGCCGTGTTCCCGCGCCGCGGCGCCCGGCCCGGGCCAAACCACCGCTGCGGGCAGTAAAGTATCCATGACCGCCATTATCCAACTAGAACAGGTGACCAAAACCTTTCCCGCCCGCCGCGGCAGCCGCGACCTGCGGGGGCGCGGCGGTTTCGGCGACTGGCTGCGAGGACGCCGGGAAGAAAGGTTCACCGCGCTGCACGATATTTCCCTCGACGTGGCGCCGGGCGAATCCCTCGGCATTATCGGCCGAAACGGCTCGGGAAAAAGCACCCTGCTCAGCATTATCGCGGGGGTCACACTCCCCACGTCAGGCGTCGCGCGTGTGTGCGGCCGGGTCGCCTCCCTCTTGGAACTCGGCGCCGGGTTCAATCCCGTGCTCACGGGCAGGGAAAACATTTATCTCAACGCGGGGCTCCTCGGCATGCGCCACGCCCAAGTGGACGCCGTGTACGACGACATTGTAGGCTTCTCCGGAATCGGCGCCTTTATTGACCAGCCGGTGGAGACCTATTCGAGCGGGATGTATGTGCGCATCGCCTTCTCCGTGGCCGCTTTCGTGAATCCCGATATCTTCCTCGCGGACGAGGTGCTGGCCGTCGGCGACGCCGAATTCCAGCGCAAGTGCCGCGCTAAAATCGGTGAACTGCGCGAACAGGGCAAGACCATCGTCTTTGTATCCCACGACCTGGGCTTCGTCAACACCCTGTGCGAGCGCATCGTCCTGCTGGACAGGGGACGCATGGTGCAGCGTGACACGCCGCAGAAAACCATCACCTGGTACCTGCGCCAGGTCGGCCGTGACAAGGGCGTCCACACCTTTGCGGCGGGCGAAGACGAAGCCGTCCATTGCGACGGGCGCATCTCCGTGTTCCACCGCCAGGAAGAGGCCAGCGCGGCCGACGGTTTCCGCATGGAACTGGCCTCGCTGGGACAGCGCCACGCCAGCACGGACGCAGACTGGGACGTCATCGAAGGCGGCCCGGACGGGTGCCGCCTCGAGGGCAGGATGATGCGGCTGCCCCTGCGCCTCCTGTGGCGCCTGCGCTTTGACGGCGGCCGTTTCATCTGGACTATCGCGATGGAGGTGGAGCGAGATTGCGCCCTGGCCGAAATCACCGCCCAGCTGTTTCTGCCTGCCGCATACACCCGGTGGATCTACGGGGACGTCTCGGGCGATTTCCCGCAAATCACACCCGCCGACACCGAGTGGAACGTCGTCGTGGCGCAGGAAATGAAAACCCCCGTGACCGCCGTATTGCCGGACGATGGGGACGCCCTGCCGCCCCTCGTCTTTCATCTGCGCCGGGAGAACCCCTTCTTCAGCCTGTTCTGGGCAAATACGAGCTACATGAGCCATGGCAGGGTGCTGTGCGCGACGGCCCACTTCCCCGAAACGGACCGCAGCTTCGCCAGGGGCGTCCACCCGCTCCTCGAAATCGCCATGGAAATGAACGTGCCCCGTGAAGAGGTGGAAAAGCGAACCAGCCTGGACCGCACCCTCAACTGCGGGCGCTTGAGCGCGCGCTTCGAAAGGGGGCGGATACGGCTGTCCTGGGATGGCGCTGAACTGACCACCTACCTGCACGTGTACGCCACCATGCTTATCGACCAGCTGTGGAACGACAGCCAGCACCTGTTCTGGGGAGACGTGGAAGCCATACCCGGCGGCATCCGGCTGCGGGGCGAATCGCGGCGTTTCCCCTTCGCCCAGGAGTGGGAAATCACGCGCCGGGATAACGCCGTCGCCCTGCGCATCATGCTGGACGTCCGGGAGGAACTGGAAGTCGAGGAATACCACACCAGCGTGGTGCTGCCCACGCGGTACCACCGCTGGAAAACGGACCATGAAGCGGCGGAGTTCCCCGAATATGACGCCGCCCTGGCCAATTGGATACACTGTAACCGCCGGTATGACGCCGGCACATTCATCACCGCGCAAGGCGATTCGCTGCCCGCCGTATACCTCAGGACGGACGAGGCGGCGCCAACCGTGCGCATGACCGCGCTGAACACCTCCTTCGCGGAGCATGCCCGGGTGCTCCAGGCGCTATGCCCGTCCGGGCCCGGGCGCCTCCGTTTCGCCCCGGGAAAACAGGTATACTTTTCAGGCACGATTGGTGTGGAAAACGCGGCCGCCGCCGCGCCGGAATAAGGGCATCCCATGGAGCCGACAGCAGTACAAAAAACCACCCGGCGGGTGCTGACCCGCCGCGGCGTGGTCTGGCTGGGCCAGACCTGCAATCAACGGTGCTATTTCTGTTACTTCATCAACCGCATCGAGGACCACAAGCATCCCGAGCATGCCTTCATGTCCCTGGACAAGGCGTGCCGTATCATGGACACCCTGCGCTATTTCTACGGCAACCGGTCCGTGGATATCCAGGGCGGCGAGCCCACCGTCTACAAGGACATCCTGCCGCTGGTCAGCCATTGCGCCAAAATCGGCTTGTATCCGACCCTCATCACCAACGGGCTCATGCTCGCGAAAACGGACGAGGTCGCCCGCTATCGGGACGCCGGGCTCCGGGATTTCCTGGTGAGCCTGCACGGCGTGGGCGATATCCACGACGAGGTGGTCGGCGTGACGGGGGCGTACACGAAGATTATGGCGGCCATCGAACAGATGCAGGAACTCCAGTTCCCCTTCCGCTTGAACTGCACCATGAGCAAACCCGTCGTGCGCACGCTGGAAGAAGTGGCGCAAAAGGCCATTGATTACGGCGCCCTCGCCATGAATTATATCGCCTTTAATCCCTTCAACGATCAGGAGACCGGCCGCCGACGCACCGACACGGTACCACGCTACAGCGAAATCATGCCCGCGCTCACGGCCGCCATGGACCGGCTCGAAGAAGCCGGTATCGAGGTGAACGTGCGCTATATGCCCTTATGTCTGGCGGAACCGCGCCACCGCAAAAACTTCTATAACTATCAGCAACTGTCCTACGACCTGCACGAATGGGATTATCAAAGCTGGCTGTGGACCATGATGGCCACCCAGATGATGCGCGACGGGAACCCGGGACCGCCCTTCCGGCTGGGCGCGGGCGCGCGCCGCCTCTATCTCGGTAACGCTGTCTATTTGCGCGATGCTTATGAGCGCCATCCCGTCCGTAGGGGCCTTAAATATACCGCCCAGCGCCTGCTGGCCCGGGTGCAGCAGCTTACCGCGGGCAAAGAAACCCTATACCGAAAAGAAGCCATCGGCCGGGCGCAGGACGACTGCCACTACAAATACGATGACCAGTGCGCCCTGTGCAACGCCCGCGAAATCTGCGACGGGTTCCACGGCGACTATGCGGAGTTCTTCGGCACAGAAGAAGTGCGTCCCATCCGGGACATTCCCTGTACCACAGACCCGTGCCACTTCATCCGCGAACAGGAAAAGGTCGTGCTCGCGGAAGACCAGGCCTGGGCGCTGTAGTAGGCGTACCTTCCCAGGTGCGCCAGTGTGAGATACAATAGGCTAAGAGGTTACCCGATGGAGAAAAAATGGGACTGTTCCCGCCGCGCACTACCAAAAAGTTCGATGAAGTACCTATACCCTAAACAATATTTGGTCTGGAAAACACAAATCTCCCAAGCGGCGGGAACTGTCCCGCTTTTTTCGCCTGTATCCCGGGAGCCCGCAAAACATTCGTTTTTTTTACTTTCGACATGGATGCAGCCTCGTAGGCGTACCTTCCCAGGTGCGCCGGCAGACAAAAAACAAGCTGCGGTACAACGCTTTGGCGCACCTGGGAAGGTACGCCTACTGGCTATGCCGTGCCTGGACAAACACATCAACCATGAACGCTACGCCCGAAAATAACGATGCCGGTCTCCCGGCGCTATCGCCCTTGCGGGGCATCATTACCGCCGCCAACGCGCGCGGGGTATCCCACGACAGGACGACCCTGCGCAAGTGGATTCGCCTCAACAGCCGCGTCTACAAAACCAACCGTATTGACCTGCGCATGACGGAACGCGAAGCGCGCGCCTGGCCCGCCTTGGTGGAATTCGCCCGCCGGGAACGTCTCCGTCTCTCCCTGCGCACACCGGCCAAAACACCCCCGGCCGCCATGAACACCGTATTGGACGGCGATCCCCATGATGTGTGTCTGGAATCAACGGGCGATGACACGGCCGCATTGGCCCGCTGGCTGGACACTCTGGAAGAACGGGACATTCCGGCGCGAGTCGTGCTGCTCGCCGCACCGGACCTGCTGGGCGCCATAGAAGACTTGTCCGATCCGTTGGAACGGGCAAAAGCCGTCACCATCGCCGCCTTCGATCCGTTTTTCTCCGCGCCATCCGCGACGGACGAGATGCAGGGGCTGGCCATCCTGCATGAAGTCAATACGCTCGCAGGCCTCCTCGCAGCAGCGGGCGTGGACGTCTCCCTGGTGGGCTTCCCGTTCTGCCACATCGAAGGGGACAATCTCGACCGCGCCCTGAACAGCAGCCAGTATTTCCTGGACCACCTGCAGTATCACTGGGCTTCGTTCCAGTTCGCCGAGTGCATGTTCCGCCACGGGTCGCGGCGGGTCGCCGCAGCCATCGAAAATCTCCTGGGCCGGAAAAGCTCCATCCATACCCGCTTTGACGATGCCCTCTTCCCCTGGATTGAAGGGCAAACCCGCTTACTGTTCTGGATGTGGGCCAGGCACAAACTGACCCGGCATCTGCGCTTTTTGGCGCCAAAACCGCGCCCGCTGCCCGAAACGGAAAGCGCTTATGACGCCGCGCTCCAACGCTATCGGGAAGAGCGGCAGCGCACGGAAGGCCCCATTTGCACCGCATGCCGGTATAAACGCGTCTGCGACGGGCACACACCCGCGTTCCAGGAACGCTTCCCCGGCGTGGCCATTACCGCCGTGCCCGGCGAACCGCTCGCCGCCGCCCCCTGCCAGACCCGGCCACGGCGGCGCTATTATGACGCCCTGGACGCCGAACGGGCCCGCCTGCCCGAACGGCTCGTCCGGCTGGCGGAGGAAACGCAACGGCTGCTGCTGGAAACGCCGCCGACACGGGAGATCAGCCCGGATGATTACGAAATCGTCGGCCGGTACACCCACCACATGCCCGGCGCCGTGCGCTGGCTTTCGTTTGTGCGGGACGAATTCGTCAGCACCGTCCTGGCCCGTGTGGAACCGCCCTTCACCCTGTCGTTTACCGTGGGCGGCGGCATCGCCACCCATGCCGGGGTTTCCTTCGGCCGTCACGCGCGCATTGTCTGCCCCCTCATTGATTATTCCCACCGCCTGACCCTGGCCGTGGATGCTGACGGGTATTACGCCCTCCTGCGGGACGGACAAATCGTGCGGCCCACGGAGTTTGAAGCCGCCACCCACGTGCCGCCGCGCCTGGGCAGCATCCTGGAACCGCGCCTCAACCTGCATAACATTGACGGCATGATCCTGACCCAGGCCGTGTCGCTGTGGGAAGGTCCCCAGCCGCTCCGGGAAACCGCCGACGATGTGAAGTACTCCATCGTCATCATCAATACCCGCTACACGCGCCGGCTGCAGGCGGCCCTCCTGTCCCTCGCCCATCAGCAGGGCGTCCCCGACCATCTCTTCGAGGTCATTATCGCTTACGTGCCCGGCATTGACGCCACCGACGACCTCATAGACAACGTGATGGCGGCCTATCCCCGCATGCGGCTTGTCCGCTTCCCCGTCGCCGAAGGACTCGCCCATTCTAAGGGCTTCATGATCAACGAATCCATGCGCGCCGTGTCCGGCAAACGGGTGCTGCTCATGGACGCCGACATCCTCCTGCCGCCCGACCTGTTCCTCACCCTGGAAGCCATCACGGAAGACCACCCGCTCATCGCGCCCGAAGGCCGGAAAATGCTGCCCCCCGACGTCACCGCCAACATCCTGCTGAACGAAGTACAACCCTGGCGCCAGTACGAGGAACTTCTAAACGGCCCCGGCGAACTGCGCACCCGTGAAGCCGTCGCCATCCCCATCGGCTTTTTCCAGTGCGTCCGCCGCGATGTCCTCGCCCGAATCCCCTACCACGAACTCGACCACTTCGAAGCCTCCGACTGGCACTTCGGCCGCGAAGTGGTCGAAACCTACGGCCCCGAATACCGCATGCACGGCGTCTACGTACTCCACCTCGACCACGGCGGCAGCCAATGGTACGGCACCCATAAGCATCGGTGAAGACACGGACCTACTCGTTGCTTTACTGTTTTTCCCGAGTTTCACTGTTGCGTTGTGGATTAACATTTATTTCGTAACGAGCGCCGAAATACCATGGGCTCGTTACGAAATTGCATTTCGTAACGCAATTGTAAGCGAAGTGGTACTTCGCACCTCCATGAGGTGTACGCATACGCTGATTCTGCGTCAATAACCCAGGTGTTCGCGAAATATAACATCGCGCTTAAGTGCGTTCTCAGTGGAACTTGGGAACACGCCTATACTGCAACGACATAGCGTAACCATAATTGTCATTGCGAACGCAGCGAAGCAATCTCGTTAGTAACAAGCCTGTTTTACGCTGAGATCGCTTCGCTACGCTCGCGATGACGGAGCAACGCGCTTGCCTTTCTTTGATGAATCGCCACAGCAGCAGGTATGGGGCTCGTGATGACCTGTCCCAGTTTATTTTCGCTCCTATGCATCACACACGTAAAAAAAATCTGGACTCCCGCCAGCGCCGCGCGCCCCCGCCTGGAACGCGTTCGCCTCATGTATTAACGTTTTTCCAAGTTTACTTACATAAAATAATGAGAAAAGATTATAATACCCTCCATACGATTGATATCGGAATGGTGATATGGGTCTATGACGGGCATAGGTGACCTCATGGTAACGCGCGCGCTTTTGTGTGGAAGAAAACGCGCGCCTTGTGTATCGGGTACCAGGGAAACAGTATCAACCGGAGGAGAGTTTCAGATGAAACGAATGGTGCATGCAACAGTTCTGGCAGCGGCAATCTTGATAGCGGCGTACACGGGGACCGCCCGGGCGCAACTGATTCCCCCAGGCATCAACCACCAGGGCCTGGTAAAAGTCAACGGCGCGCCATACACGGGAAGCGGCAGTTTCTATTTCGCCCTTTCCCTGCCGGACGGCCTGGGCGGGTTTTCCAACGTGTGGACCAGCGACGGGTCACAGATGCACACCAGCAACCGGCCAAGCAGCCCTATCACCCTGTCCGTTAATGAAGGGCATTACAACGTTGCCCTCGGGGACGGCTCCGCCACCAACAGCATGGATTACACCATTTTCAAGAGCAGCGGCGGGCAGCTGTGGCTGCGGATCTGGTTCAATGACGGCGTCAACGGTATCCAGAAACTGAGTCCGGACCAGCCTCTGTCCAGCGTGCCCTATGCCTTTGCCGCACAAGGCCTGATGTCCGGCGGCACAGGGTCCGGGGTGGATGCGGACCTGCTCGACGGCCAGCATGCCACTGCTTTCGCCGTCGGCAGCCACACCCATGCCGCGTCAGCAATTACCAGCGGCTTTTTGGAGGAAGACCGCATTCCAAGCGGTATCGCCCGGCTTTACCAAATAATATACCAGGTGAAAGAAGACGACGGTGCGGGCTCCGGTGTGGATGCGGACCTGCTCGACGGGCTGCACGCCGCATCTTTCGCCGCGAGTTCGCACACCCATGGAGCGGCGGAAATACTGCCTACTATTCTGGGAGCGGACGGCGCGGGTTCCGGTCTCGATGCGGACCTGCTCGACGGAAAGCAGGCCAATCAACTCTGGTCCACCTCAGGCAACAGCAGCACCACGCCCGGCACAAATTTCTTGGGCACAACGGACACTAACTCTTTTGAGATAAAAGTGAACAGTACCCGGGCAATACGGATTGAACCTACCGGCTTTTCCCCAAATATTATCGGGGGGTACAGCGGCAACAGCGTCGGCTCAAACTGGGGAAGCACCATCAGCGGTGGGGGGAGCGATTTATCTCCCAACCGGGTCACCAATAATTACAGCACTATCGGCGGCGGGAGTGGCAACACCGCCAGCGGCGAATATTCGACGGTGGGCGGCGGCCTCAACAACAGCGCCAGTAATAGTGCTTCAACGGTCAGCGGCGGGAGCAATAACACCGCCGGCTATACAGCGGCGGTAGGCGGCGGGAGTAGCAATAACGCCAGTGGCGGCCATTCGACCGTGGCAGGAGGGGAGCTCAATACCGCCAGCGGCACCCACTCGACGGTGGGGGGCGGGAAGAACAATACGGCAGAAGGAAACTACAGTTGCGCTTTGGGCAAGCGGGCAAAAGCCAATCATCAAGGCGCTTTCGTCTGGGGTGACAGTACGGAGGCTGATGTTGTCTCCTCCGCCAACAACCAATTCACCGCCCGTGCCGCCGGCGGCGTGCGGTTCTATTCCAATGCCGGCCTGACCACAGGGGTTCAGCTCGCCGCAGGCGGTGGGTCCTGGACCGCCGTCAGCGACCGGAACCAGAAGGAGAACATCGCGCCTGTTGACTGCGGCGAAGTACTCGACAAGGTGGCGGAACTGCCCGTCTGCACCTGGAACTATACCTCTCAGGAATCGTCCATCCGTCACATGGGGCCCATGGCGCAGGACCTCTACGCTGCCTTCGGCCTGGGCGAGTCGGACACGGGCATCACCACCATTGACGCGGACGGCGTCGCCCTCGCAGCCATACAGGGGCTCAACAAGCGCTTGAAGGAAAAGGAAGCGCGCATCGTGAAACTCGAAGCGGAACTCGAAGAAATGAAGTCCATGGTGAAACAACTGGCGTCCCGGTGATCCTTATTGTCGGGAGCCGACTTGATGACAGGAGAACGGAAGGGTAGCCTGTCATGAGGGTTTCAGTCTTCCCTGTAAACGATGAAAATAAAAGTGGGCTGGTTGTCCTATAGGATGTATAAGGACATTTAAAGTCTTAAACCTGCATGCCGGAGTGAATTTTCAGGAGTACAATAAGATGATATACCTGAATTGAAAAATGGGTTTCCTACTGTTTATACTCATTCGTGCAAGGTGGCGGTCCTTGCATTGTTTCTTAAATGGAATCCTTATTTTTCGAAAGTAACTTGAAAGAATCAGGAATGGGATAATGGAAAAACTATACTCAATCAAAATAGCGTTGGTTCTGGCATGTGCCGGAACGGGAATGTTCACTTGTTCATTCCCGGCGGCGGCGGAAGAGCCGGTGTTGCATCCGGCGGATATGAACGCTGACTGGAAAGTCGTTCTCAGTGAAGCCG
>JAKJCY010000050.1:19097-25097 GCA_022706235.1 Candidatus Hydrogenedentota bacterium
GTCGCGTATTTGTCCGGCTGGCAGCAGGGCAGCAATCCCATGAACTATGCCATTCGTGCCGCATATATATGGCAGGGAGGGGAACGGTACAACTATGACGCCGCTGAAGATCCGCCTTTGTGCTGGGAACTTCAAGGGCCAACGCCGGAGATTACCGCCTTCACCATAAACAATGATGCGGTTTACACTTCCAATCCCACGGTAACCCTGAACAACGAGGCGACCAATGACCCGACGGAATATATAGCCAGTGGTTCATCCGCCTTTAACGGTGCTTCCTGGCTGCCCTATGATCCGGCGCCCGTTTTCAGCCTGTCGGGCAGTGCGATTACGCAAAGGATTTATTTTAAGGTTCGTAATGGCCAGGGAGAGTCTTCCGTGAAATCCGACACCATCTACCTGGAACCGGCCATGATTCCCGTTTCGGCGGGCGTCTTTATCATGGGGGGTACCGGCGGGGGGGATGATGAGCAGCATGGTTTCCCCAGTGAGGTGCCGACGCATTCGGTAAGTTTGTCCTCCTACCTGCTGGGCAAGTATGAGGTAACGACGCGACAATACTGCGATGTATTGAACTGGGCCAAAGCGCAGGGATACCTCTACAGAGATAATGAAGGTTCGCCCTGGGCAGGAGAGGACGATATTTACGCCGGCGGCGCGGGATATCGCTATCCCATTGTAGATTTCAGTTCCACGCAATGCTACCTTCAATATATACGCGGCCTGTTCGTTCCCACAACGAGAACAGGGCTCCCCGATGAAACGGAATATTCCATGGCGGAACATCCCATGGTGGAGGTATCCTGGTATGGCGCCGTGGCGTTCTGCAACTGGCTCAGCCAGATGCTCGGACAGGCGCCCTGTTACTACCTGGGCGCAGACGAATGGCCGCTTACCGTAGCGCCGCCATCCCCGGGCGGCTACCGGCTCCCCACGGAGGCCGAGTGGGAACG
This sequence comes from Candidatus Hydrogenedentota bacterium, assembly GCA_022706235.1. Taxonomy (GTDB): domain Bacteria; phylum Hydrogenedentota; class Hydrogenedentia; order Hydrogenedentales; family CAITNO01; genus JAAYBJ01. The sequence continues at coordinate 20,051 of JAKJCY010000050.1, forward strand.
TGCCGCGGCGTGGGACACGAGCATCCCGAAACACTGGATTTACGGTTTTATGGGAGACACCAATACCGGCAGCGACCGCTGTAACGATCGCAATGATGGCAGTTTTATAGATAACCCGCTGGGCCTGACCGCTTATCCCTTGACGTCTCCCGTGGGATGGTTTGATGGCGTAAACATCAGCCCGAATGGCAACATTCCTACGGTAAACAGCCCGAGCCCGGTGGGTGCCTACGACATGAGCGGTAATGTTAACGAGTGGTGTCAGGATTGGTACACACCTTATACCGCGGCCCCACAAACAAATCCCTTGGGAGACTCCACGGGAACACAACGCTCTGTACGGAGTGGCACATGGCAGAGTAATTACTGGGGGTGCCGCACCGCATACCGAATGTTTGCCGGTCCATCAGGCATGGCCGGGTATCAAGGTTTCCGCCTGTCCAGGTCTTCCGGGTGAACACGTTTAAACACCCGTGCAACAACCGGGGTAACTTGGCTTGCGATAGGACGCATGCTAAAATACCTCTTCGCAGGCACACCTTCCCGCGTACGCCATAAAAACACATACCTTTCCACATGGGCTATAGTACACTGCAGCAAACCTTATTACCGGTCCGTAGCGCACCTGGAAGGTACGCCTACGTGTACCGAAATATACTATGTCGTTTGGAAACGTCTGTTAGGTAAATGAGCATTGCGGCAACGCCCATGTAAAAACCGGAAAGAACATTCTCCCATGAAATTCTCCTATGGAAACAACGTAAACCGATGCGGACGATTCCCAATGAAACGAATCAGCGCCGCGTTTTGTATCCTGATACTCTTGCCGACGCTGACGTATACCCCGGCCGCCTTTGCCCTTCCCGAACTGCGTCCTGTTGTAGAAGCGGAAGAAACCGTGTACCAATACACGCCGGCGGACAATGGCGCCGGTCCTCTGTGGTGCCGGGGTTCCACCTCCCTTGTGCGCGCAGGAGGCAAACTCTTTGCGAGCGGGCTGGAAACCCTGGAAGGGGTGCCGCCGCTGAACAACTGCCGCTGGATGCTCTTTCAACGCACTTCCGAAGGGTGGCGGCAGGTGGCCGTGGACCCGAAGGACCGGACGCGCGAGCCGTGCCCGCTCGCCGCATTTCACAACGGGCCTGTTTTCTTATCGGTCAACCCGACGCTGGTGACGGACCGCCAGGCGGGCGGGGGAGGCCCGGCACGGCCGGAAATTCTGGTCTTCAACCCCGCCAACGCGGCGGGCGGATATGAAACTCTCTTGCCGACGTGGGACGGGACACCTGCCTTTACCGAGCACAGTTACCGCAGTTTCGCCGCCGACGGCATCAACCGCGAGTTTATCCTGTTTCAAAACATCGGGTACACCCATGCGGAATGGACCTTTCGCGACCGCGACGGCCACTGGGCCCGGCAGGGCAGACTGGAATGGCCCTGGGGCGCTGAGTATGACACCCCCCAGCCCGTTCGCGTCTGCTATCCCAATGTGGCGATCACAAACCGCACCGTTCATTTCTGCGGGGTCAGCGACATTGTTGAACCCTACGGGGAGTGGCGCACCTTCAAGAAAGAACTGACCGGCAACGAGTGGGACTATGATTTCCGCAGGCTCTTCTACACGTGGACACGGGACATTACGACGGGCGCCTTCGAGGACTGGGTGGAGATTGCCAGCCGCGACAAGACCTGCGGCTGGGTTATGCCCGGCGATCTCTGGGTCGCCCCAGACGGTGCAGCCCACCTCGTGTGGACGGAACAGGCAATTGATGAACGCCTGCGGGAGAAATTTTTTCCGGGCGCCGTGCAACGCCATGAAATGAACTATGCAGTCGTGAAGGAGGGCAAGGTTAGTAAGCGCCGGACCTTGGTGGCCAGGGAAGAGGGTACTCCCGGCGTAAAAGCCGTCGAGCCCCGTTTTCATGTTACCCCGGAAAACCGGATCTTCGTCTTTTATTACATCAGTGAAGCCGCCCCGGAAACCGGTGTTACCACCGGAAATTATCTCATGGAAATAAGCACGGACGGCGAACCGGGCGTTCCGGCAGCCGTGCCGCTGGCGCATCCCCTGTCCAGTTATTTCACCGCCACCGTGCGCGGCGGGTCACCCCCGTCTAAATCGCTTGAACTGCTCGGCGCGCGTGACGCGACCACCATGGGCTACGCGCGGATACAACCGGACACCAACCCTGAAATCGATACCGCTTCCCCGGCCGCCCCTTAATGTGAAACACGCACCGGGGGATGCGGAAGACGAGCAACAAAGCGGCGGTGTTCGCTCTCTTGAAATTTCTCTCGTTCCCAAATTCCATTCTTGTCATTACCCACATCTTTTGGCAATGAATAGTAGCGGCAAAAAACGAATGTTTGAATTCAATATCCCAACGGGATTTAGGAATAAAGCCCAGGGTTGCGGTACTCCGCTACCCTGGGTTGGAAAGTGCCCCCAATTCCCGTTTACCCCAACGGGGTTGCGTCACATTGGTGCAAATGCCGCACGGAAAAACCGACGCAACTCCGTTGGAGTAGAAAAGAGAGAAGGAGAGACATCACTTACCCAGGGTAGCGGGGTACCGCAACCGCTGGGCTATGATATGGAATCCTGTTGGGATTCTGAATACATACGTCGGCATCTCAATTCCCTATCCTGAACGGAAAGATGTGGGTAATGACAAGAATTCCATTTGGGAACGCAATCTCTCTTGAAATTCTATTTCCCTTTCCGTGTTCGTCCATCGGGTGTGTTTCCGCACTCGACCATGGTTGCGAAGTGGAACTTCGCGGGCAAGTGCGTTCCCAAATGAAACTCTTGTCATTACCCACATTTTTTGGCAATGAATAGTAGCGGCTAAAAACGATTGTTTGAATTCAATATCCCAACGGGATTTAGGAACAAAGCCCAGGGTCGCGGTACCCCGCTACCCTGGGTTGGAAGGGCCCCCAATTCCCGTTTACCCCAAAGGGGTTGCGTCACATTGGTGCAAATGCCGTAGGGGAAAACAGATGTAACTCCGTTGGAGTAGAAAAGAGAGAAGGAAAAACATCGCTTACCCAGGGTAGCGGGGTACCGCAACCGCTGGGCTATGATATGGAATCCCGTTGGGATTCTGAATACATACATCAGCATCTCGATAACCCATCCTGAACGGAAAGATGTGGGTAATGACAAGAATGAAACTTGGGAACGAGAGGATAATGGCGTCTATGCCTCGCCTTCGGCCGGCGCCTCCCCCTCGCCCTCTTCAGCACAGACGCAATCAAAGGGACCGCCGGAACGCATGGGATAGTAATAAGGAGAATCCGGTCGCGGCCCGCCGCACACACCGACGTTGAGATACAGTTGTACCTGCCCTTCGGAAACCCACTGGTAACGCCCCAAAACAACACACCGGTCGCCGCTTGTAAACTGCAGGTCTATCGTTGGAGAAGAGGCGTCTTCATCCGTGGTATAGGTACCGCAACCCGTCATCTCCCGGCATATCTCCGGCGGCTGGCATTTGCCCCAGTAAGATACCGTATAAAGTGTAAAGGTCCAATTCTCACAAAAACTGTACGCGAATTCCGTATCCTCCCCGCACACCCACGCGCCTGTGAGGCTTCGCGCCGGTTCGCCTTCCATTTCACCTTCCACGAACGTCTCCCCCTCCCCTTCCCCACACTCGCCTTCGCGCGGCCCTTCCCCCTCACCCTCCTCCGGTTCACAAGGGGTACAACCACGGCAAAGATTCCCGGACACCGTGATATGGATCACATCCTTGACATCCTCGCCATCCGGGAGGCATCCCTGCCCGAACAGCAGCAGGAAGACTGCCCCGAAAACCGATACCACCATCATAACCGGTATGCGTGTCATAGGCCATCTCTCTTCCTGTAGATATTGAGCAGTCCGGCACCCGACCAAAGGCGAGGACGTTGAGCTCGAAAAGTTTTTATGAACACATCGATTACACTTGCGTGGCCTTTTCCCAACAGGGCGGCACCCCTGTTTCCCAAGTCAGTAGTCTGAACACTCACGAAACATACTCCTGAACGAGTCATGGAGCGCCGAATCGGAAACTCCAGACTATTTCGAATCATAAAACCCAGCCCCGATAAGCCCTTTGAGCGTTCCTTTGAGCAACTGTTTTCCCGTGTTCAATACGGGATGTTCCTTCCGGAACTTCTCCTGCTTTTCTTCCTGAGCGACAATGATGTCGAATAACCCGGTTCCAGTCTTCTCCTTCATTTTGTCATCAATGGAACTCAGAAGACCCAGATAAGCGCGCAGAGGCGGTCCTAAAACCTTTTCAGCAAGATTCAGCATCCCCATATAATCCTTTAAATCCTTTACTTCAGCAATCGACTGCAAAAAGAAAAGCGTATTAATTCTAGCAAGGATACACCTGCGTTTCAATGCGTAGAGCAGACTCACAAAAAAACGACCCAACCAACTTCCCCTCGGCGAAGTCTTCGTCTGGCGGATAGTAGCCATCCGGTATCCTGAATGATTGATTCAGAGGTTCCGGACGACGGCTATCTAGAATCCCGCGAAGCAGTTCGAGAGTAATTGAGCCATCAGGAGGCGGGAACACTTTTCTGACAGCCCAGTCTATCGCTTCAACACGCAGAGCGAGCCAGCCATGATTCCTAGTGTAGTGGGGAACGTAACGATCAAACAGTGTCCGTTCCATGGCAACATAACCTTGGTGACTATGGCGAAACTCGAAGGTCGTGAGGAATTCATTGGCAGTCTCTTCACCGTCAAGTTGCTGTATGAGCTTCTCTTTGATATCCGGCGGGACACTAGCAAGATTAACGCGACGGGTATTCTGGTCAAGAGATTCACTGAACGTTCTGTCCGGGATGCGATTCGTGACTAGAGCTGCTTCAGCAATCGCAGTCGGTTGGGTGGAATTGAAGGCTCCACACCACTTCTGCAGGAGTGAGCGGCCATGTGGTTTGTGCTGCATGAGCCAATCCCAAGTAAGAGCGTTCTTGTCATCGTAGGGGTCCACCGTGAATTTCACCTGAAGAAGTACCATACTTCCCTCGGCCTGCAGGGCCACTA
>JAKJCY010000510.1 GCA_022706235.1 Candidatus Hydrogenedentota bacterium
GGACAGACTACCAAATAGCAAGCATGAAAAACAGGATTATACGCTGTACTCAGGGGCTATTTGGCAGTCAGTCCCTTATAGTTGCCACGTTGGTTATCCACATTTGCGAGAGAGGGTACTTTGGAAACCCTCCGTAGCAAAGCAAATGTGGATAACCAACCGGCGAATTGCGCATCATAGTTGAATTGTCCAACAGGATTTGGACGCGGACGGCGTCAAGACCCCAGTCCCTCGTCATGGATGACTGAAAAAAGCCTGTCTGGCGCCGTCCGTATCCCTATAAGCCCTAATTAAATGCCGCGCTTCGAGCGCTCTTCTATAAGGCTGGGCTCCGTGGGACGTGCGTCCAAATCCGTAACAACATAAGGAGAGTATGATGAATGCCAAACAGAAAAGTCAAACGTATTGGGTAGGTATTGATTGGGGCAAGGAAAAGCACACAATAGTCGTGTCTACTGCGCAGCGCAAGATCGTAGCGCGGCTGGTAACGGACACGACGCTGGAAGGCCTGGACGCACTGGTTGCTTTTCTTCGCGAATTCGATTCGAT
>JAKJCY010000511.1 GCA_022706235.1 Candidatus Hydrogenedentota bacterium
CGCGCATGGCGCCCCGCCCCGGATATCAAGGGCATACAGTTTTCCGACAATGTCGAAAGCCGGTTCCTGAGAAACCAGCAGCACGATATTTTCCTGTGCGGCCCTTTCCCGGGTGGCTTCGTCAGGTTTGCGGCCGAGAGCGAAAATGACCGCGGCCAATTCGGCATGCACGGCGACCGCAACCACATTCAGGTGGACCTGTACCGTGACCAGCACCCCTCCAGCCGGCGCGTTGCCCATCACATCACTCAAAAGATCCGATGCATATCCACGTTTAATATCGGGCACCCGGTCAAGCTCGATTTCCGGGGTGATATTTTCAAGATTCAGTTGTGTTATCAGTGTGGCGAGATTCAAATGTGGTCCTCCTTGGTTGCCCCGGGAGCATCCGGCCTGTTTCCCACAAAAATACACGAGGCAAGCGTGGCCCGGTCCATGACCACGTCTTCCGCCAGCGCTAAGCACGACGGTGCCCCGCAGATGCCGCAGTTTCGCCCGGGCAATTGTTTCGAAATTTGGTTTATCTGTGCAAGTTTTTTTATGGCCGT
>JAKJCY010000512.1 GCA_022706235.1 Candidatus Hydrogenedentota bacterium
CGCGCATGGCGCCCCGCCCCGGATATCAAGGGCATACAGTTTTCCGACAATGTCGAAAGCCGGTTCCTGAGAAACCAACAGCACAATATTTTCCTGTGCGGCCCGTTCCCGGGTGGCTTCGTCAGGTTTACGGCCGAGAGCGAAAATGACCGCAGCCAATTCGGCATGCACGGCAACCGCAACCACATTCAGGTGCACCTGTACCGTAACCAGCACCCCTTCGGCCGGCGCGTTGCCCATCACATCGCTTAAAAGATCCGATGCGTATCCACGTTTAATATCGGGCACCCGGTCAAGATCGATTTCCGGGGTGATATTTTCAAGATTCAGTTGCGTTATCAGTGTGGCGAGATTCAAATGTGGTCCTCCTTGATTGCCCCGGGGGCATCCGGCCTGTTTCCCATAAAAATACACGAGGCAAGCGTGGCCCGGTCCATGGCCACGTCTTCCGCCAGCGCTAAGCAGGACGGCGCCCCGCAGATGCCGCAGTTTCGCCCGGGCAATTGTTTCGAAATTTGGTTTATCTGTGCAAGTTTTTTTATGGCCGT
>JAKJCY010000513.1 GCA_022706235.1 Candidatus Hydrogenedentota bacterium
CAATGCCCGCGTTGGTACCTAATCGAAACTGTTCTATTATAAAAAACAAGAAGAGCTGTATGTTGTTCACGCTTTAGGGACTGTCGATTTAATAGAGCATAAATATAAAATTGATATTTAAATATTCAATATGGTATAATTGAGCCATGAAATCAGTACTTCATGGAGATTAATTGGCATGTCAGAAAAACGTTGGGCACAAGCCCAGACACCCCGCGAACAACTTTTATTATACTCGCAAAGCCTGGACGAAGTCGTTCCTGAGTCTCATCCTATCCGGATGTTGGACGTCATGCTTTCAAAGATGGATTGGAATGCTTGGGAAGCGCATTATGACGGGCATTGCGGTCAACCTCCCATTCACCCTCGGTTGATGGCTGGCGCCATACTTTACGGTCTGATGCGCCGCATTCGTAGCAGTCGTGAACTTGAGGACGCCACGCACGAACGCCTTGATTATAGGTGGTGGTTTGAGGGTCGTACCGTAGACCACTCGACCTTTGCGAAATTTCGTTTGCAATTCAATGATGAATTAAAACAACTTAAT
>JAKJCY010000514.1 GCA_022706235.1 Candidatus Hydrogenedentota bacterium
GGGTATCGCCATGGGGTTCAGGCAAGACATGTTTATATTTTTGCCGCCAGCAGCAGCCATTTTTCTTTTCTTTTCCCGAATCGAGGCCAGACATCCCTGGAGAATTCGTTTTGCCGCGTTTTTTCTTTTCTTCCTGCTGTTTGTACCGCTGGCACGACCCGTTTTCAAAGGGGCTGCCCTGGAAGGAAACCAGGCGTCCGTACATGGTTTTTTTCAGGGAGTTACAAATGAATGTGAGTCACGCCTGAATTTCGGCGGCGCATCCTACGATTATTTGGTGTGGACCGATTCCGGATTATATGCCCAGGCGAACGTCTATGCGCGCCGGCTCGGCGAACACGACCCCATGGACAACCCTCATGCGACGGAATATCGTCATGCTCATGGCGTGCCCTCTGCGGCGTTTCTCCAAAATCCAGGGTTGTATTACACCGGCTCCAACTATGCGGACTATCAGCGTCTTTTAATGTGTGACGTTCTTTGGCATTTCCCTGCGGACATCGCAGCCCGGGCATGGCGTGCGTCCGTTGCCGTATATGAAATGCCT
>JAKJCY010000515.1 GCA_022706235.1 Candidatus Hydrogenedentota bacterium
GAAGACGTCCCCCTTTTGACGAGACACTTTATCGAAAAATATGCGCGGGAATTCGGCAAAGAAGTCCGGATGATCTCGTCATACGCGATGGAGCTGCTCATGAATTACGCCTTTCCGGGAAATATCCGGGAACTGGAAAACATCATTGAACGCGGCGTGGCTATGGAAACGTCAAATATTATTCTGCCGGAAAGCCTTGTCATTACGTCCGACCCGACTCAACAGACAAAAGATGTGGAGCCGGAAATTCCGGAAAAAGGGATGGATTTAAACGCGGAGCTCGAAAAGATTGAACGACGCATCATCGAGAAAGCGCTCATCCGATGCCGCGGGTCAAAAACCCGGACGGCGGAACTTCTGGGCGTCACCTTCGATTCTCTGCGCTACCGGATCGAAAAACTGGGCATCAATCAAGAGGATAATCCTGCCTAGTTTTCCTGCGGCGCCTGACGACCCGAATCGTTGGAATATCACATTCGGCATAATGAGCACTTGACAGTTTTTTTGCGATTGATGTAGGATTTCCGCGCAATTTGAAAGCTGGTT
>JAKJCY010000516.1:0-229 GCA_022706235.1 Candidatus Hydrogenedentota bacterium
GAATTGATACATTTTTACAATTCGCAATGCAAAAGCAAACGACTTATTTTTTACAACATTCTCTTTCATTATCCATTATCCATTATCCATTGTCCATTATCCATTATCCATTATCCATTATCCATTATCCATTATCATCCTCGCTATAGTATAAAGCCCTTTCAGCGCTTCTATAGTTAAGCCCTGAAAGGGCGTTATACATTAACATAGGGTGTAGCCCTATGAAGTG
>JAKJCY010000516.1:300-545 GCA_022706235.1 Candidatus Hydrogenedentota bacterium
CTTTTTAAGAAAGGCAAGATACTCATCCTGAAAGGTTTTCTTTCTGTGATGTTCGTTTTGATTTGCGATATACGTAATTACTGTATCTACTTCTGAAGGATTAACAGAAAAGGCTCCATAACCATCCTGCCAGTAAAAGTTCTGATATCTTGCTCCCTTTGTTTTAATCCATTTAGAAGAATGTGATTTCAGTTCTTCCATCAGCTTCATCAAGGCTATCTTTTTGGATAGCATACATAGGATAT
>JAKJCY010000517.1:0-238 GCA_022706235.1 Candidatus Hydrogenedentota bacterium
CCAAGACGCAAAAACACACGTCATCGCGAGCCCCTGACTGCCGTGGACGGAGACTCTGCTCATGAAGCTATGGCCACGGGTGTTCTTTTCCTCTTCACCCCGGAGGGGTGAGAGCCATTAGCCGGTGGTTGAGCGAAGCGACACCACCGGGACCAGGTTTCCTCCCTTCCTTTCTGGCACCCCGGCAGGGGTGCGGGACTTCGGGGCCAACAACGGGAACCTGCGTGTCCTGAACCCC
>JAKJCY010000517.1:275-544 GCA_022706235.1 Candidatus Hydrogenedentota bacterium
TGTCCGGTGGTATCGCTTCGCTCAACCACCGGCTAATGTCCTGCATCCCTCCGGGATGCACAAGACTTTCGTTTTCGGCCATTTCCACGTTCGGGATGTGGGGCGGAGAGCAACCGGCAGGCTGTGGCGAGGCTGAGTACTTCTAAATCATTGGCAGCCATCTCGTGCCCGGAGAGCCTTCGGTCCTCACAGCATCCTGTTTGGAGACCCCGGGGACAGCTATTCCGCAGAAGGGGGGGGTGTCGCTCAGGAACACGGCCAGCGGGGCG
>JAKJCY010000518.1 GCA_022706235.1 Candidatus Hydrogenedentota bacterium
TTTACCGGCTCCCATGAAGTAAGAATATCACCGGACAGCCTCCCGTTACTCCCGGGCATGGTGGTCTCCGCCACCGGCGCTGTCGCCATGCGCAATGATGAAAAGGGCACCCCTTCCCTTTCCTCCACCCTGCCTGAAGTCTCCGTTTCCTTAACCCCCAACGATCCCGCAGTCTTCGGGGTGTTTATCAAGGACGCCTCCCTGGACGAAGAACACTGGTTTAAGGCCAAGAAGGAGGATCGTTTCGGCATCGTGAACGCCCTGGGTGAAGGTCGCGTCTGGGTCGGCGACTATATCACCACCTCCGCCGTGCCCGGCTACGCCCAGCGGCAGGACGATGACCTTTTACATAATTACACGCTAGGCAAAGTCATTGAGGCCGTGGAGTGGACCGGCGTCACCGAAACAATTCACAGCGGCGATAACACCTATGCGGCATACCTGATTGCCGTTGTCTACACCAGCGGATAAAACCCGAGGAGAACGCATACCATGTTGTACCGGAAAAATACGCTTTTTGTGGGGGGGATGATACTCACGCTC
>JAKJCY010000519.1:0-414 GCA_022706235.1 Candidatus Hydrogenedentota bacterium
GAATCTGCTGTGAATAGATGATTCCACCCAGACCGATGAGAACCGGGAGTGCATAAAAGACCAGCCAGCGATGTATTTCCGCACGAAACGCCACCGCTTTGACGGCATCAGTGCCGGTATGTTTAGTTCGAATGGTTTTCATGGCTGCTGGAAATCTGTGTTTGCCGGGCCGCGATGGCACATTGCGCCAGATAGTCGCAGCGCTCATTATACAGGTTGCCTGCGTGTCCCTGGACCCATACCCACGCCACTTCATGGCTCTGGTTGAGTTCATCCAGGCAACGCCAGAGATCCGCGTTCAAGACGGGCTTTGTTCCGCGCATCCAGTTTTTGCGTTTCCACTGGTGAATCCAGGTCGTGATACCTGTAATCAAGTATTTGGAATCTGAATGAAGACGGACTCTGCAACGGCGG
>JAKJCY010000519.1:424-542 GCA_022706235.1 Candidatus Hydrogenedentota bacterium
GGTTCAGCGCCTGGAGCGCCTTAATGGCCGCCGTAATTTCCATACGGTTATTGGTACTGTGCGCTTCGCTGCCGGAGAGTTCTTTCTGGTGGCTGCCGAAAATAAGAACGGCAGCCCA
>JAKJCY010000051.1 GCA_022706235.1 Candidatus Hydrogenedentota bacterium
CGGCTATGATGCGATTGTCGTTACCGGGTGTGCGGACCGCCTGGCCTATTTGATCGTGGAGCCGGACAATGTCACGATAGCCGACGCGCGGCATCTTGCGGAACGCCCAGTCAGCGAGGTGTGCACACTTCTTGAGCAACAGCATGCGGAAAAAGGCTGGAATCTCAGCATCCTCCAATGCGGACCCGCAGGCGAAAAACGGGTTCGGTTTGCTTGTTTACTTTCGGACCGGAATGACGCCATCGGCCGGACGGGCATGGGCGCGGTAATGGGCAGCAAAAACCTTCGCGCTATTGTGGTACGCGCCCGAAATACAGACAAAGTAGCCTTTGCCGACCCGGAAGGACTGAAACGGCTTGCGTCTTTGGGCGTGGAGCGGCTGAAAACCGCCGAGTTTCCAGCGACTTTAAAAGCCCACGGCACCCCGGGAATCGTCGGGTTTCAATCCGGATGCGGCAACATGGCCTCTTACAATTATCGCACTGGATTCCATCCGGACCACATGAACCTGGCCGGGGACACTTATGATGAGGCACTGGGGGCGGGGTTCACCACCTGCTACGGGTGCGCCATCGGTTGCCGTAAAAAGATGAAGGCGGAGACTCCCTATCCGGTTTCCGATGCCCTGGGCGGACCTGAATTCGAGACCTTGAGCACCCTGGGCACGAACCTCGATATCGTGGAGATTACCGCCGTTGCCCGGGCGAATGAATTGTGTAATGAATTCGGGCTGGACACCATAACCATGGGCGCCCTTGCCGCCTATGTCTTTGAATCCATGGAAAAAGGATTCCTTGCCCCCGGGCAGATGGACAACAAAGCCCTCGGTTTCGGAAAGCCGGAAGACCTGTTCTGGTTAATAGAACGTGTCGGGAAGCGGGAAGGTCCGGGTGATGTACTTGCGGAAGGGTTCCAGGCCGCCATAGCGCATTTTGGCCCCGGAACGGCGCCCTTCGCCATACATTGCAAGGGCCAAGGGCTGCCGGCGCACATGGCGCAATTCAAACCGACCCAGGCGCTTATGTACGCCGCCGTGCCCATCGGCGGCGATCATATGTCCTGCGAACACGACTGGCTTGCCGTGGGCGGCGACTTGCTGCGGGGTCTGGGGGTCACCGGCGCCCCGACACGCGCCTCCATGGATCTGCCCAAAGTACGCATGAGCGCCAACAGCCAACATCTATACAGCATGCTGGACACCCTGACCCTGTGCATGTTCTGCTGGGGTCCGGGCAACCTGTTCTCCTACCACGAAATCGTGGATTTGGTGCGGTACGCGACCGGCTGGGATTGCACCTTCTGGGAACTCATGAAAGCGGGCGAGCGTAAAACCAACCTGATGCGCCTGGTAAATGCCCGTCGCGGCTTCACCTCCAAAGAGGACATTCTCCCTGACCGTCTTTATGAACCCGTACCCGACGGCCCATCCAAAGGGTTGCATGTGGATCGGGAGCTGTTCCCCAAAATGCTCCGTGACTACTATGCAGTCATGGGTTGGGATATCAGCACGGGCAATCCCACCCCGGGCAAACTTATGGAACTGGGACTTGAATGGGCGTTGGAAACCGCCTAAAAAAACAGACGTGTGCATTTACCCGGGGAACTGCACCCGTCACGTCCGGGCACTGACACCCAAATCACGCAGCAAGTTCCGCACGGCAGTGCTTTCCATGTCAAGACGGCACTGGCGCGTATAGGTGGCAATATGTGGCGTTAAAAGTGCCTGAGGATACTGGGTCAACGGGCCAGTATAGGGTTCCTGCCAGAGGGCATCAAACCAGGCGTGTCCTACCGTTCCGTCATCCAAAGCGCGCACAAGCGCTGTTTCATCCACCAGGTTGCCCCGGGCTGAATTCAGTAGCGTGACTCCGCGCTTCATCCGGGAAAATTCAGGCGCGCCCAATATACACGTTTCACCGGCGGCATGCAGAGAAATAACATCGGCTCCAGGCAACCCCTCTTCCAGGGAAACCAGCTTCTCCCCGTCATTTAAACTTGCGGCTTCTATGTACGGATCGCAGACGAGGATTCTGGCGCCGAAAGCGGAAAGCAGTTCCGCGGTGCGTCGCCCGATCCGTCCATAGCCTATCAGCAAAATCCGCGCGTTCCTGAGCCCTGCGCCGATTTCTTTTTTCCACTTGCCCTGATGCAGGGCCTCATTCGCCGGAATAAGGCGCCGATTTAAGGCCAGCAAGGCGGATACGGTCATTTCCGCCACCGCCTCTATGGGGCCTTCAGGGGTGTTGGATACCTTTACTTGAAACTCGTGTGCGGCTTCGAAGTCCACGTTGGCCACACCGATCCCGACGCGCGCTATCGCCTTTAATCGGGGTACTGCCGAGGCAATGACGGTCCGGTTCAACGGTTCCAGCCCGGCGATCAGGCCGTCACACTCCCGCAGGTGCGCGATAATTTCGGGTTCAGTCAAGCGCCGTCCGTACGGATTCTCTTTAACGGTAATACCCGCGGACTCCAGCAGATGGCGGGGCATGTCATTTTCCTGGGCAAAAGAAGATGGTCCGATAGCAACCGTTAACGTCATGATTTTATTCTCCTTGGTCTTATGGACGCCCATTAAGGCCGGGAAAGCCTGTCAAAAAAGGACCGGATGTACTTAAGGGACTCAGAGGACGCATCAGTCAGCAGAGCGTTTTACAGTCCTTTGGGTCTTTATGTCCCTTGAGCCCCTTTGTTTATTGCTTGCTTTAGGGTTTTTATCGCCAGGGGAATATCTTCAAACCCCCAGACATTACGGCCCACGGTGGCACCGGCGGCGCCGGTCTTTCCGATTTCACGGGTCATTTTTTCCGCCTCCTCCAGCGTGGCGCACCGGGGCCCTCCGGCCGCCACAATCGGGGCATCAAAGGACCTGACGATATCCGTGAAGGAAGCCACATCGCCCGTATAGGGGACTTTGATGATATCAGCGCCCATTTCCATACCCACGCGGGCGGCGTAAAAAATATGCTCCGGGTCATGAACCACGGTGTGGCGTTCATCGCCGCCGACCAGGGGATATATGTGCGGAATCACGGGCAGGCCGAACACGGAGGCCTGCCTGACGACTTCAGATAGATGACGGATATACCGCATTTCTTCTTCACAATAGACAAACATAGCGACAGCGATGGCATCCGCACCCAGGCCAATCACTTCTTCCACGGTGGCGGTATCGGCAAAATCGGGTTCGCCGGGGCGCAGGGCCATGCTCTGGATAATCAGGGGAATTGCTCCGGCGTAGGGCGGCATATACCGCATGGCAATACCCTTGTTCATGGTCAGCGCGTCCGCTTCGCCTTCAACGATTTTTTCAAGGGTGGGTCCCATCTGCCGCAGTCCCCCTGGAAATCCGAGGGGATAATTAATCATATGGTCCACGGCCACGGTGAGAACCCGCCGCTTCCGAAATGCAAGAATACGGTTCAGCCGCGTGGCTTTTCCCAACTCACTCATGAGGTATCGCTCCAGATTGTCTTTGTTTTACAAGATGCTTCTGTTCGTTCTATGCGGGGATAAGATCGAATGATTAGCCTGGATATTGTCCCGAGGCAAAACAGGGCAGCTATAAAGAGGGTTCATCCACCCCGTTCGACCGCGATGCGCACACGCGAATTCCGGCCTTCTCGCGCCGGTTCAGGATTTAACCTCGGCAAGCAGTGCCTGCATCGTTTCCTGTATCTTTTCGGCTGCGGCCACTTCAAGGTAACTCGATCTCGCGCGCCACGTTTCGTACCCGCCCAACGCATGATGCTCCGCCGTAGGCAAGTAACCGTTATACCCGTTGGCGAGTTCTATGGTAAATGTATTTTTGAAAGGACTTTCGTTCCGCAGGGCCAGTCCGATTTCCACAAACACCTCGCAGGGAATGGCGGCGATTCCCAAATCACCGATGCGCAACGCCTGCAAGGGCACGGGAACGGCATCAGGAAAATCCGCCAGCAAAATGCTTTCCCGGGCGAACACCTCTTCGGAAGTTTTCATGTCCGGTCCTTCGGCCGCCGCCACGATGGCACGGGCGCGTTCCAGTTCCCCGGCGGCCGGTTTCCGCACCCCCAGGGTAATTTCACGCGTTGCCGAGGCAAGAACGGCCGTATCCTTAAATTCCAATTGCTGATACCGCTGAAATACTTCGTTCGCCACGCTCTCCGCCACGGCACTCATTCTTGAATAGGGCGGTCCGGCTACACCGGCCTCCCCGAAATTGACATTGTTGATATTGCCGCTTGTGCCGTTGGACATCATGGCAAGGAACGGTTTTCCACTCGCAGCGGGGGCCATCAGCGAGGCAAGTTTGTCGGCGAAAAAGCCGTAATAATCCGCGGATAACACCGCGGCTTCCGTATCGCCCACATAATGGAGCGAATAGTTCGCCAGAACCGCCAACGGGGTACCATCCGGCCTTCGCAGTGCAAGAATGGAGACGGTCGGGTCCGTGGGCCCGGAAGGCTCGACAAGGTTCTCACTGGCGCGGGGCGGATTCATCTGGACCTTGTCCGTGGTGGCACCAAAGGGATTTGGAGGAATTGTGCCGTCTTTCATATACCAGCGGCGGTTGAATACTTCCCCGGGCACGGCCCCGGAACCCCAGGCGATTTGCGCGGGTTCCAGCGCTTTAACCGCGGTGTCTACGGCCTCGGCGATACGTTCCGCCAGGAAATCGGCATATCCCGGGACCGGGTCGCTTTGAAATACGGAAGTGACAGTCACGCCCGTGTGGGTATGGGTCGCCGCAGCCAATACCCGGTCCGGCGACAACCCTGTCTTTTCTTGAATCCGTTTCTTTGCGGCCTCGAAAACCGGACGCTGTATCAGGCAGTTGTCCACCATAACCAAGGCCAATTGTGCTTCTCCATTATCCAGGACAATGCAACGCGCATGAAGGGGGTCGTGTACGCCGGTGGCCGTCCGATCACGGAATCCACCGACCATTGAAACCGGCAATTCCGGAGTAATATCCACACAGGCGATGCCGGCCCGGAAAGGAGCGTCATCGCCCCGCGCCATGACGGACGGCATGGTGATGGCTGCAGCAACGGCCGTACCTCCGCAATACGCCAGAAACGAACGACGGGATACCGTGGTGAAAGCATTGATCTTCATAGAGAAACTCCTTTCATTGGATAGTAGTATACGGTGTTGCCCCCCGCTTCAGCCAATCTTTCGCACAAGCCCCTGTTATTCGCCCCAGCGGGCTTTATGGGATTGTTGCGCGAGCCAGCGGGTCTGGTAATCCAGAATCGCCATCCATTGACGGGGTGTATAACCCGCCACGCGGCCATTCTGCTGGGGAAGCTGGTAAGAAACGGTAGTAATGTGCTTGACACCGACAGCGTAATACAGAGCGACACGTTCAGCATAAGACAGGGTACGGTGTATTTCGTAAGCATTTAAAAGCATGTTGGTTCTATACAGCAGTTTTTCGCTGTTAACGGACGTACGGACACAAAGGTTGGAAACGGCATAAGCGATATCCTCAAGATAACAACCGTCTCCGGCAAATTCCATGTCGATGATACCATTGAGTTTTTCTCCGACAAACAACAGATTTCCTCCGTGCCAGTCGCCGTGAATCACCCCCGTTTCAAAGGCATACCGTTTGTCAATGTCCAGCATTGTCTTGGCATCCTTCAGAAACTTCACGATATTATTGCAGTGGGCGTGGACTTCCTGATCATTGCGCTCCTTGACGGCATGTTCATAAAAGGTTCTGAATGTCTGACGCGGCACTTCACTAAACCGCCACTTCCGTGCATCCCGAGGAGGGGCCGGCATATCCTGGCAAACGTGGTGAAAACGCCCCAGCGCCTCGCCCGAGATTTTCAGGGTGTTCTCGGTAACAGGCATTTGCCCTCCCTCGATAAACGCCTGCAACTCGAGCGCCCAGGTATCCATAGTGACAAAGGTATGACCATCCCGCGTCTTTTGTATTCCTGCCACCGGAAGATTATTATTGACAAGATGACCGACAAGATTATGTTGAAAATAAAGAGCATCAAGCGTTACGGGGTCATTCTTATACGTCTTCGCCAGGAATTTTCCCGCATCGGATTCCACCACCATTTTGCGGTGGCGGCGCTGATGGGTCGTCGCCAATTGATACGGCATGGCCATCTCGCCTAGATCATAATGTTCACGGATAATCTGGGCGATTATATCCATGCCCTCTATTCTAGTACGCGATGTCATTGCTACCTTGCCAACAATTTACCTTGTCACGGGCATCCTGTTTCCACCCCGATGGCAGGCACGCCGTTTATGATGCAGACCCACACTGTTTAGCGGAGAGCAACACAAACCGGGTGCAGCCATCCTAAAACGGCTGAACAGTTAACCAGACAATTCTATCACTTCTGTCAAGAATATTCTACTTTGGCCGTATGCACCGGCTCCGGAATGCCGGACTGTGCCGCCAATCACTAAGAAGGTGTACGGAAAGTCTCTTTGACGGTCCATGCAATTATCACAACATATTTAGATTGCTTCGTTTCACTCGCAATGACATAGCATCCATATAGCCGTCATTGCGAACGAAGTGAAGCAATCTCGACTTTCCGTACACCCACTAAGAACGTCTATATAGCAGATCACCCTGGACAGGTGAGAACCGGACGCTCAGAAAACATGGCGCCAGACCTCTACGTATTATACACATCGCGCTCCGGAGAATGGCAACCTTGTTTCTTTAACGCACATTACTTTTGAAGTCTCTGGAGCATCAGGCTTCTGTCCATGGGATGTACGTTCTGCACAATGTCACGTCGCATTATTTTTCCGGCTTCCGTATCCTGTGGATAAGACAGAAAATCCAGGCAAATCCCCAGTCGTTCCGCGACACGGGAAGCGATAAGCGGCCAAACCACACCAATATCCCCGATAATGGGAACACTGCCTTCATGCCGGGCAAAGCCTGACATTTCCATGCGGAAGGGCACCTTGAACAATTTGGTCTTGGGCAGTCCTTCCGCGATAGCGCGTTGCACTTCTCCCCCGCCTTGTTCGGCATTCCACACTTTTTCCAGCGCCGGGTCCAGATCAATGCGCACCAGTGTCTTGCCCTCAAGAGAGTAGGTGTGATGCCCCATCCACGCGGACCACATCCCGTGGCCGGTATACCGCTCCAAGGGACCGTCGTGGATCTCCTGTGTCAATGCAACTGCGGACTCTATAATGACATCAGCCCTTTCAAGCATACGGGCCAGTCGCGCCGCACGTTCGTGCAAACTGATGGTATCTCCTATATACAATCCCACCCCCCCGCCGCCTACCAATTGCGGTATGGTCACCAGAACCGGCACTTTTTTTCGGGCGCCCATCCCGATCATGGTGCGTTCATCGGAGCCCAAACCCGCCACCTCCTCGAAGGAGAGGCCCCTGGAACGTGCCAACGCGCTTATTTCCGAGGCCAACCGTTCCAGATACAATCCCATGGGGTATCCCAGGTTTCCGGCCGCTTTGATGATCGTTTTCCCCTCCGAGGCCCGAAGTCTTGCAATGAGTTCCCTGTCCAGGGGCATGTACTGTTCAATAGCATCAAGGATTTCACCGCTTACCAGCGACAGTTCAAACTCGCCGCCCCTGGGCAATAATGACGGTTCAATTCCCAAGGGCTCCCCGGGGCACCGCTTGACTTCATCGAGAGTCCCGCCCATTTCATGGGCTACCACAGCGGAACTGGTGGACACGCCATCCACAATGCCGATGCGCATTAATTCCGCGATGAGCGTGGTAACGCCTTCATGCACATTTGGGCCGCTGCCGGTAATCACCACCACCCTGCCGCCCCGCTCCTTGGTTGCGACGATGCGGTCTATCGCCGCAGTAACCCGGGCAAGACCCGTTTCATCCAGCCGGGCTTCAACTTCCTTTAGCGCTTCCGGTTGCACAGGCATGGATTAGCTCCTTCGTTATTCCCGTTCACGTAGCATTTGTTCCGCCCGTTCGATATCTTCCCGGGTATCGACACTGAAACCATGATATTCTTTATCTTTTACGGCGGACTCGGTAACCTGGATGCGCAAGCCATGCTCGAGCCATCGCAGTTGTTCGAGGGACTCCACTTTTTCCAGAGTAGTGGCGGGTAAGCGAGTCAGCCGCAGTAGTGTCTCTTTCCGGTAGACATACAAGCCCACATGCTCAAAGACGCTGTGGGAAATCGATTCGCGCGGATAAGGAATCAGGGACCGGGAAAAGTAAAGCGCCTTTCCGGTCAAATCCGTGACGACCTTCACCACGCTGGGATTATACAAGTCATCTTCATTCACAATCGGAAACATGAGCGTAGACACATCGATGTCGGTATCGTTCACCAAGGGCGCCACCGCCTCGTCAATCATGGAGGCGGCCATAAAAGGCTGGTCCCCCTGAATGTTGACGATAATATCCGCCTCGATTTTTTGCGCTGCCTCGGCCACCCGGTCCGTACCGCTGGGATGGTCCGACCGGGTCATAACCACACGGCCGCCAAAACGTTCCACCGCTTCGGCGATACGCACGTCATCCGTGGCCACGCATACCGACAGAAGCGCTGTGGAAGCGAGACAGCGTTCATACACCCGATGAATCATAGGTTTCCCGGCAATCGATGCTAAAGGTTTGCCCGGCAACCGGCTTGAAGCGTAACGCGCCGGAATAAGGCCGACGATGCAAGTATCGCGCATGGCAGACTCCTTATGTTGTTTACAAATCGAAGTCGATTCAAGTAGTATATGATAACAGACCGGGAGCGAGGGTATCATAATCCCCCCAACACCGTTTTTCAACACGTCGGGATACGCTCATGGAAAAGTTCAACCTTGTAGATATTGTTGTGATTGTAGCCTATTTTGCCGTTTTAACGGGCATCGGTTCATGGTTCGCCACCCGCCGTTCCCAAAACACGGAACAGTATTTTGTCGCGGGTCGTTCTTATCCGGGCTGGCTGCTCGGCATATCCCTGTTCGGGGCGACCATCAGTTCTATAAGCTTTGTGGCCTATCCGGCGGATGCCTTCCGTACAGGTTACCTGCGCTATATCATTTGCATCACCTTTCCTTTCGCGCTTTTACTTGTATCGCGTTTTTTTATTCCCCTGTTCCGCAGGCGGCGCATTGTAACCGTCTTTGAATACCTGGAAGACCGTTTTGGTCCGCGAGTCCGCGCATACGGCGCCTGTGTATTCATGCTTTCCCAGTGTTTCCGCATCAGCCTGGTACAATTTCTTGTCGCGCTTCTAATTCATAATGTAACCGGATGGAGCGTGGCAACCTGCATCCTACTCGGAGGCGTGTTTACCGCCTATTACACGATTGCGGGAGGCATCCGTGCGGTCATCTGGACAGACCTGTTTGAAAGCGCCGTCTTAATCGGCGGCGCACTGCTCATCTTGTTCATGGTAGTCTGGAAAATACCCGGCGGCATGGGACACATCATTGCCGTCGGCGTTCAAGACGGAAAATTCCTGTTTAATGAGATGGTGGACGGCAGGTTGACGCCCATTTCCTGGGGGATTTCCCTGAGCCGAAAGACGGTCCTCATGCTGCTGTTGGTCGGCCTGTTCCAATGGCTGCATGAATATTGCGCCAATCAGGAAGTTGTCCAGAAATACTGCGCCGCCAAGAGCATTCGGGAGGCCCGGCGCGCCATGTGGCTGAATTGCCTGTTTTGCGTACCCACCTGGGGCTATTTCATGTTTCTGGGAACGGCATTCTATACCTTTTACAAGGTATTTCCGGATCCTGCCGTCTCGGAGATGCTCGCAGGAACGCGCAAAGCGGAAGAAATACTCCCCTACTTTGTTACCACCCAGCTGCCACGGGGCACCATTGGACTGGTCGTAGCCGGTGTGCTCGGAGCGGCAACATCGAGTCTGGGCGCGGCGCTGAACAGTATCTCCGCCGTGGCGGTCACAGACATCTACAAGAGACACCTTCGTCCGGAGGCTTCAGACCAACACTGCATGCGGGCGGCCCGGATAGTCACTTTCGCCGCTTCCTGTATCATGATTGGAGGCGCCTATCTTCTATTTAAAGCGGACACCCTTACCCTGCAGGATTTGTGGGCGGAATTTCAATCCATCGTGGCCGGCGGCCTGTTGGGCATGTTCCTGCTGGGTATTTTCACTACACGAGGTGACGGTCGCACCGTCGCAGCAGGCATCCTATTTGCCCTGGCCTTTTCCGCCGTCATTTCCGCTGCCGGACTGGGTTGGCTGCCCCGGGAGTGGGCCCTCTTTATCCGGGGCCATTTCGAAGGCTATTATACGGGCATCGTGGGCAATGTGGTAATGCTTTTCCTGGGATATGCGCTGGCACGGATGCTGCCCCGGCGAGGAAAGGACCTGCATGATTTGACCGTATGGACTTGGGACAAAACATGCAAAGATGTTTGAAAATCAGGAAGAAAGGTCTCTCATGAAGGGTATTGTTCTCGCCGGCGGCGCCGGCACACGGTTGCATCCGCTCACGGTGGCGGTCAGTAAACAACTCCTGCCCGTCTACGATAAGCCGATGGTATATTATCCGCTCAGCGTATTGATGCTGGCGGGGATTCGTGACATCCTCCTGATTTCCACGCCCCGGGATATTCCGCTGTTCAAGCATCTTCTTGGAGACGGGGCTCAGTTGGGCATTAGTTTGTCTTATGCGGAGCAGCCGGCTCCCAAAGGGATCGCCGAGGCATTCCTGATTGGGGAGGACTTTATCAGCGACACACCTGTGGGTTTAATACTCGGCGACAACATCTTTTACGGCCGCGGACTCGTGGATAAGTTATATGAAGGCGCCCGCCTGCGGGATGGTGCCATGATTTTTGCCTATTATGTCCGCAGCCCCGAACGATACGGCGTGGTGGAACTAAATGCGGAAGGACAGATAGCCAGCCTCGAAGAGAAACCCACACTGCCGAAAAGCAATTATGCCGTCCCCGGCCTGTATTTTTATGGTCCCGATGTAGTCGACATGACCAAAACCCTGCGGCCCAGCGCCCGGGATGAACTTGAAATTACGGACCTTAACCTGGCCTATCTGAAAGAGGGACGGTTACGCGTGAGCGTCCTCAGCCGGGGACTTGCCTGGCTCGATACCGGCACCAATCGCGGCCTTATGGAGGCCGGGCAGTTCGTACAAGTCATTGAAGAACGCCAAAGCCTGAAAATCGCCTGTCTGGAGGAAATTGCCTGGCGCAACGGGTGGATAGGCGCTGCGGAAATAGAAAAAGCCTGTGGCCGTATGGGCGCCAGCGCCTACGCCGACTACCTGCGCGAATTTCTCGCCCGTGAGGTCAGGGAATGACAAGCCAGACACCGTGGGACGGCGTAAAATCCATACACATGAGCAATCCAGGTCCCATTGCCCCCGGTTTTGTGACATCCTGTCACGTCTGCTATACTTTCAGTGCGATGCATGCTGACAAACGGGGCATTTTTTGAACGCTTTCATCGGTATCCGGAGTTATTCAAGGCCCCTGAGCGTGGAAACGCTTGTATACGCCGCGCGGGCATGATGCGTGAATCAGATACGTTCCAGAATCCGGACTTAGCCGGAGTAATAAATAGCAGTAAAGGAAGCATACTCATGGCAATAACGCCCCACGGCGGTGCTCTGGTAAATTGTTTTGTCACGGAAGACGCAAAAGCCGCCCTGCTTCAGAAAGTAGATAAACTGCCCCAAATACAAGTGGATGCCTATGCCGCATTCGATATTGACGGCATTGCGAAAGGTATTCTCAGCCCGCTTACCGGATTCATGGGCGAAGGGGACACACATAGTGTACTGGATAAAATGTGTCTGTCCTCCGGAGTTCCCTGGACCATTCCAAACCTGCTTCCTGTGAGCGACGTCATTGCGGATAAACTCGAAGTCGGCGCTGAAATCGTCATAAAGGACGACCTGGGCTCCCCTATCGCGGTGCTCACATTGCGGGAAAAGTTCAGGCTGGACAAGCAACACCTCGTAAAGCAGATATACAGGACGGACGATACGGCCCACCCGGGCGTGGCCTACACAATGTCCACAGGCGATGTTTACCTCGCTGGACCCTTGGCCGTGCTGGCGGACCGCAAAGTGGAACATCAGGAATACAACCTGACCCCGGCGGAAACACGGGCCGCTTTTAAGTCGCACGGTTGGAAACGTATTGTGGCGTTTCAAACGCGCAATCCCATTCACCGTGCCCACGAGTATCTGACCAAATGCGCCTTGGAAATGTGCGATGGCCTGCTTATTCACCCGTTAATGGGCACCACAAAAAGTGACGACATCCCCGGGGATGTGCGTATGGCATGTTACCACGCCCTGATGGAATACTACTATCCCAAAGATCACGTCATGCTTTCCATCATGCCGGTGAACATGCGCTACGCAGGCCCGCGCGAAGCCATCATGCACGCCATTATCCGGAAAAACTATGGATGTACCCATTTTATCGTGGGCCGTGATCACGCGGGCGTGGGCAATTACTACGGAAGTTATGACGCCCATTATATATTTGACGAAATAGACCCCGCAGCCCTGGCGATTACGCCGCTCTTCTTCGACCATGCCTTCTTTTCAAAACGGACAAACGGCATGGCAACGAAAAAGACGTGTCCCGGGTCCGATGCGGAACATGTTTTTCTGAGCGGCACGAAAGTCCGCGAGATGCTCGCCCGTGGCGAAGCGCCGCCCCCGGAATTCACGCGGCCCGAAGTGGCCGAAATTTTAATCAAGTGGGCAACCGGCCGGCAATGAAGCGGTTTTAACCGTTGATGACGCAAAACCAGCCTAAGCGTGGCGAACCGTGTGCGCCGCATACGCTGTTTTTTTTTGTCTTGCCTGTGCCGAAGTGTTCTTTATAAAAGAAGTATAACGCGCGGGGCGCCATTACTGATGGTCGGTGCTATCCGGGATTACCATCAGGTCGTTGACGCTCCCAGTTAAGTGTGGATACGTATGCTCGTTGGAATTTACATGCCTGCCGGAACCGTCCAGCGCGGGGCTTTGCCTCCGGTGGACGGGCTGGAAATTTATTTTTTGCGTCACGCTATTCAAGGGATAGCGGGCTCGAAAACCAATACGGACACGCAATTTGTGTGGTTCTATGAGGAAGGAGAGGAACCGCCGGTTCAGGAAGTGCCTTGCGAAGCAATACGCCGGCCCGCGTCCTTGTTTACACTGTCCCATGGGAGCGCCCCGACACTGGAAGAAGCGGTGGCCAATCGCCAGGTGGATGTGCTTCTGACCCGTATAGACGCGCCTCAACCCTTGCCGAAAACCGTTCCCAAGGTCCTGTTCCTCCTTGACATGTATTTTCAGGGAGAAGCGCAACTCATTCGCACGCCCGCACCGCCCCTTCACCGAAAAATCAAGCAGGCCTGCACCGAAGCGAAGAGCATTCTCTGCCCAAGCGAGTATGTGCACAAGACCTGTTCCTCGCGCCTCGGAATGGGCCTGGAAAAGGCGGTTGTTGCGCGTCCCGGCGTCAACCCTGTTTTCAAGGAACCCCAAGGGTCCATCATTGATGGGCCTTTCGCGCTGTACATCCTGAACCGCTATACGGAATCGGGCATTCCCACCTTACTGGCCGCCATTGAAAAGAACCGGGAGTTGTTCCCCCCCAGCCTGGTGGTGCTGGGAAATGCGCGAGGAAACGAACCGGACAATTGGGGTCTGCCCGTGGTACGTATTGAGCAGTGTCCGGACGCCATGACGGCATCATTGATGCAACACGCGCGCATGTGCATTTATCTGTCCAAAGGGGAAGGGTCGGGTATGACCGTACTGCAGGCCATGACCGCGGGCGCCATGTTGGTAACCACCAAATTGGGCGCGAATTTCGAAGTGGCCGGTATGGTTCCCTTCTACTGCGAACCCGACAACTCCTATTCGTTGCTCCAAGTGCTGCATCGCATGCTGGACGAATCTCCCAAAGAGCGGGAAAAGCGCCGCCAGATGGCGCACAGCCTGATAGTCGACCACACTTGGGAACGGTGCGGTACGAAAGTGTTTTCGGCATTGAAGCGCAGTCAGCTATGAAGTCCTGGATATCATGCCCCAGAACAATGGGGAACCGCTGATGGACACATCTTCCCCCCCTTTCGATTTCGTGCGTGAACAGTATCCCCTGGCGCCGCACACCCTTTACAGAATCGGGGGACCCGCACGCTGGGCATTTCTGCCCAGAACAGCCAACGAGGCAAAAGCAGCCTATACCTGGATGGTCGACAGGGAAATGCCTGTTCTTATCCTGGGAGGAGGCTCGAACATGCTCATAGACGACCGGGGCTTCCCCGGGGGCGTTCTGTTTACCACCCGATTGCGAGGCGTTGAAACGCTTGGTGCCGGTCGGTATCGAAGTGGCGCCGGTGTGCCGCTGGCAGATATCGTCTCTTCCGTAATGCTTCCGAACAATTATGCCGGGGTGGGTGCATTGACAGGCATCCCGGGCACCCTCGGAGGCGCTCTGTATATGAACGCAGGGACCATCAATGGCAGCATCTGCCAGTTTACGGAAGCGGTCACCCTGCTTACGCCGGAAGGGGTGAAAACAGTACCCATGGAACCGGCATTGTACCGATATCGGAGCCAGCTGTTTTGCGGGAAACATGAGGTTATTCTGGATGCGCAATTGACCTTTAGCGTCTCTGACAAGGACGAAGTGGCAGTTTACAACCATTATATCCAGCGGCGTCGTGAAACGCAGCCCCAAGGCTGGTGCTGCGGCAGCGTATTCAAGAATCCGCCGGATAATCACGCGGGACGGCTCATCGAAACCTGCGGACTCAAGGGCACGCGACGGGGCGGCGCCGTCATCAGCGAGAAGCACGCCAATTTCATTATGAATGAGGATAATGCCTCTTTTGAAGATGTGCTGGGCCTTATACAACTGGTAAAAGATACCGTCTATGCCCGCTTCGGGATCAGGCTCGAAGAGGAAGTGCGCATCATCCGCCCGTGAGCCGCCCCAGCAATGCTTCCGGCGTATCGCCATCCCCGAGTTGCAGTTTTACACCCGGCACCGCCCGTTTCCCTGCCTCCCGATAAAAGGCATTTTTGTCCCGCACTGTGTTGAAGGTATCTTTCGCCCACGCGCTCATATAGCCCCGGCCTCCGGCGCGTTCCAACACGGTATGACCGTTCAGGATATACATTCCTTCCTCAAAAACCGCCGCAAAAGGTTTCAGTTCCTGCGCGTCAAAATCATCCACCAGGCGCTGTCCGTGGGCGTTCATCTCCGTTCCTACCAGGATAGGCAGGTCGCGGTCCCGGGCCTGTTGAATGAATTCCCCGAGTTTGCGCACCTTCAGGGCGCGGATTTCCGGATTGGCAATGTTCCAGTTCCGGTCCGGGATGATATTCACGGCGGCCACACCCGAGGCAACCATCACATCGAGCAGTTCCTCCATGCGCTGTTCCCCGGAGGAGGTGCCATCCAGGAAAGCGAAGGTCGGTATGGCCCCGTTTTCCAGAATGAAGCGGTTCACGTCCGCCAAACGCGGAAAGTCCTCGCCACGCGCGGGAATATAGCCCACCCCGCCCGACTTCATGGTCTTGGCGCGGATCATGCCCTGCAGCACGGGTGGACTGTCTATCGGTTTTTCCAGCACGTCCGCCGGTACCCCCAGTTTGGAACTCCAATAATTAGCAAGCGCTGCCTGGTCCGGGAATAAAGCGCGGGCTTTGTTGTCATAGGCGGCGCACACATGCCGCTCGGTGGGATTGCCGTTCGGTGTCAGGGAAAGCACATCCCGCTGGTAGTCCAGCCGGATTTCATGCAGCAGGGTATTTACCCGTTCAATAATGGTCTGGGTACGGTTCTGGGCCAGCGCCTTCAGGTAATGCAGTAATACCGGGTCTTTCACCGTTGAAGACACAAAGCCAATCCCCACATGATAGGCAACACCCGGTTCTCCGGGGGAATTGATTTCATCCTCGGCAAACTCAGGCACAAACACGCGGGTTTCCATGCCGGCCCCCGAGCGAAGGCCCATCGACGCGGCGGTTTCCAAAAATTCATCCACACCATCCAGCACATCGAAATCCACCAGCGCCATGGCGCGCAACCCCAGTTTTCGCCCGCACCACGCCAACCCCGTCGGGGAATAGCCATATCCGTTAAATGAAAAAAAGGAATGGCAGTGAAGGTTAAACGCATGGCCCGAGTCCGGAAGCACAATCGCTCCGGATGCGAAAAGCGCTGTTAATCGTTTGAATGCCTCTTCACGTTCCTGCCTGTCGATACTGTTCAGTTGCTGTTCAAGTGATGCCTGCATAGATAAATCCGGTATGCTTTCTAGTGGTAAACAAATATTGTACCCGCTAAGACTGACAATAGGTGCGCTGCCGATTGACGACAGTATCGGCCACCCATGCATACCATACCAGAAAAAAAGAAGGCGCTTCCACAATAACAAAGGGGAGGTGGCTTGCCCATTCTTCACCTCTGCACGAGTGTCCGTCTGTTCCGGCAGGATTGTGTTCAATAACCTCTGCGTGTCCTGATATTGATAGATTGACGCGGCAGGTAAATGAGTTGCCCATTGAATGCTTTTAATCCATCTCGCAACCGCGCCGGAGGCCGGCATTCAGCAATATGGATTTCATTGACAGGAATAATGGTCCGTTTACGAAAACCGATTCCAGTCCCCTCTACGGTTTTGGGTGACACAACAACCGTAAATCTTTGGGGAGGGTCCAGCTCGTAAGCGACAGATAATGAAGACGTGCCCGGTTGACCGGAACATAAGTTGATATTGAAGAACCAGCCTTGTACACTGATACAAAATAAACAGGAAAGGACACCTGCGGTTTATGAAAGAAGGAAAAATGCTCCGGTTCGCCTTTACGGCGGCATTGGGCGGTCTGCTCTTTGGCTTTGATACAGCGGTCATTTCCGGTACGACGGAAATGATCCAGTCGGTGTTCCGGATGACGGACGCGCAATTAGGCTGGGCGGTGAGTTCGGCGCTGGTGGGGTGCGTGGTCGGCGCGGTAGGCATCGGCCGTCCCGGCGACCGTTACGGGCGGCGCAACATGCTCATCGTCACGGCGGTGTTGTTATTCGCTTCGGCGGTGTGGACGGGCGCGGCCCGCAGCTACACGGAATTCTGGATGGCCCGTGTGCTGGGCGGTTTCGGCGTCGGCGGCGCGTCGGTGATGGCGCCCATGTATATTGCGGAGATTGCACCGGCGCGGCGGCGGGGCCTGCTGGTTTCCACAGCCCAGCTGGCAATCGTCCTTGGTATAGTGATTTCTTTTTTTTCCAATTATCTTCTGGCCTCCATCGGCGAAGCCAGCTGGCGTTTCATGTTCTGGGCCGAGGCCATTCCCGCGGTAGTCTACTTCGCCATGCTATTCTTCGTGGACGAAAGTCCGCGCTGGCTGGTGCGGGTGGGACGGAAGGAAGAGGCTCTCGCCGTAATCCGGGAGACGAATCCGGAGGAGAATCCCGAACAGGTGCTCCATGAGGTCGCCCTCTCCCTTGCTGATGAGGAGGCGTCAAAGCATATCCGCCTGTTCCACGCGCCCTACCTGCGCCTGGTGCTGATCGGCATGGTCGTGGGCGTGCTTAACCAATGCACGGGCATCAACGCCATCATGTATTACGCACCGATGATTTTCAAGGCTGCCGGATTCGGCCAGGATTCGGCGTTGCTGCAAACCGTGGTTATCGGCACGACGAATCTTGTGTTTACCTTTGTGGGCATGGCCGTCATCGACAAGGTGGGCCGAAAGAAACTCCTCATGCTGGGCGGTATTACCATGCCCTTGTTCTTGAGCCTGTTCGCTTACGGGTATATTCGGGAAATCCCCGGGTTCTTCCTGGTGGCCTGTACTCTGGCTTATGTAATGTTTTTCTGCACGACTCAGGGCATTGTCATCTGGGTCATCCTTTCCGAAATGTTCCCAAACCGGATTCGCGCCCGGGCCAGCGCCATGTCCAGCTTCGCCCTGTGGGTCGCCTGCGCGCTCAACGCCTTCCTGTTCCCTGTGCTCAAGGCTAAAATCGATATCGGTCCCATCTTTATCTTTTATGCGCTGGTTACCTTCGGCAGTTTCTTCTTCTTCTGGAGATATCTGGTGGAGACCAAGGGGCGCACTCTGGAAGAAATAGAGGCGCTGGTATTTGGCGCACGCGGGAAGTGAGGAATAGGAACGATTTCTGACGGCGGTGCGGGGAGAGACAAGCCGGACCGGGCACCTCACGGAGTAGTGCACTTTGACATGCCCCGGCGAGGGTCCGCCTGCGGGCGGGACGGTGGTGATTAGGTACTGCCCGGGTAACGTACCTTCAACTTCCTGAACTCGTTGAAATATACAATGGCACTTTTGTGAAAACACATAGACTGAGTAAAGAAGGGACTGACTGCCAAATAGCCCCTGAGTACAGCGTATAATCCTGTTTTTCATGCTTGCTATTTGGTAGTCTGTCCCTTCTTTACGGTCTTTTGCGTCAAACTTTTGTGCAATACTGTTTTCCGAAAAACCACGTCAAAACTCTGTCGAGGTCGGGATGTCTGGCCTTAGTGATAATACCTGCCGTCGTGCAGGAGATAGCCTCCTCTCTCCCGCCCGGAGGGGTCATGGTGGGTCCAGTGGACCACGCCACCCTGGTTATTCCATTCATACCGGCCAGAGAAAGTGATTTCATCGCCCTGACGCAAGGGGTTTACTCTTGGCGCAAGATCAATATTGTGAGCGATCAGTACTGTATGGCCGGATTGAAGACGCAGAATAAACCGCTGGTGCCGGGAACCTTTGTTGTCATCGGCAAGGATCTTTGTCACGATACCCGTTTCCGTTACCGGAAGATTACTGGTGCGATTCCGATAGGCATTTTCAATAGCACCAGAGGATTGGACGAGGTCGGCTTGAGCGGGTGCAGGAATGGATGGCGTTTCAAATGCGCCCGGAGATTGCGGCAGGCTGGTAGCCGGGGTTGTTGGGGTGGCGGAAATCGATGTGGGCTGGTTCTGCTGCGGCAGGAAGGGAATAATCAGCAGGAAAAAGAGGAGGGCTGCTGCCCCCACCAACATCTTCCTGGCCAACCTGTTGTTCATCGCTTACCCTCTATTTTCCATACACAGCAGGAAACCCTCCCTTTTTCTATATGGCAGGCGTACCTTCCAGATGCGCTGTACTCATTGTACATACTTTTACGGTTTATGGCGCACCCAGAAAGGTACGCAGCCATAAACGTTTTTTTTTGGAGGGGAGAAATCAGATTTAGAAACTGAATGGGGTGCACGTAATGGCGTCCCTTGACGGGGACACCTATTTCCGCCCATTATTGTTGTTCCATGGCGAGGCGCTGGGCCTTGATTTTCATCAGGCGGCTGGTGGTGGAACGTTCCATCTCATCAAGCTTGTTGTTGATGTACTTGATGGTTTCCTTCATGCGGGGAATCATGGTGTGTTCGAGGGCATTCACCCTGCGGCGTGTCTTTTCGATTTCCTGACACATGCGCCGGACAGTTTCCTCGAGTTCGGCCATTTTGAGCAACTTAGGCAGGAACGCCTTAAGCCCGGAAATGGCCTTGTCCAGTTCGCCGGAGGTATGGACCATAGAATATCCGCCCTGGCTTTGGCCAAAGGTGATTTCCAGGTGCGGAATCAGCACGCTCATGACGCGCTTGTGCGCTTCTTCGATGATAAGTTCCTGGCGGGTAACCTCGAGGGCATCTTCCAGAATTAGGCGCGACGACGTAGCCTCGGCCAAAACAAAGAGTTTCAGTACCTCGGGAAGTTCTTTATCCACAGACAACCGATACTGCTTGTATTCTTTGGCAATTTCACCAAAGTCCTTCATAAGACCGTCAAGTTTGTCTTTGAGGAGTTTATGGCCGCGTTGCGCCACCACGAGACGTTTGCGAACCTTCAACATTTCCATGCGTGTCGGATTTACAGCAAGCCGCATATCCAGAGTAATCCTTCCGGCAAATCCGGGTTAATCCTTTTTGGGATAATATTTTTCAATAAATTCATCGCGAACGCGTTTAAGTTCGCCTTTGGGCAGCATGCCCAGAAGATCCCAGCCGATGGCCAGGCTTTCCTCAATTGTCCGGTTTTCGTCTTCTCCCTGCCGAATGAAACGGTCCTCGAAGGCATCGGCAAATTTCACATAAAGGAGATCAATATCGCTCAGCGCGGATTCGCCCAGCACTACGGCCAGTTCCTTCGCGTTTTTGCCCCGGGCATACGCGGAGTAGAGTTGATTCATGACATTGGCGTGGTCCGCACGAGTCTTCCCCTCGCCAATGCCCTTGTCCTTGAGCCGCGACAGGGAAGGCAGCACATCCACGGGAGGATAGACACCCTGGGCATGCAGCGAGCGACTCATGATGATCTGTCCTTCGGTAATATAACCGGTCAAGTCGGGAATGGGATGGGTCTTGTCATCCTCGGGCATGGTAAGCACAGGCAACTGGGTGATGGAACCGCCCTTGCCCTTGATGCGGCCTGCACGCTCATAAATGGTGGAAAGGTCTGTGTATAGATAGCCCGGATAACCACGCCGTCCGGGAACTTCCTTGCGGGCGGCCGATATTTCGCGCAGGGCTTCGCAGTAGTTGGTCAGATCGGTGAGAATGACCAGCACGTGCATGTCCTTCTCATACGCGAGATATTCCGCGGTAGTCAGCGCCAAGCGCGGGACGGAAATACGTTCAATGGCCGGGTCATCAGCAAGATTCATAAAGAGGACGGCACGTTCCAAGGCACCGGTGCGCCGAAAGTCCTCGATAAAAAACGAGGATTCCTCAAAGGTAATACCCATGGCAGCAAAGACCACGGCGAATTTTTCACCGGTTTTGAGCACCTTGGCCTGCCGTGCCACCTGGGCGGCCATGCGGGAATGGGGCAGACCCGAGGCGGAAAAGAAAGGAAGTTTCTGACCACGCACCAGCGTGTTCAGCAGGTCAATGGTCGAAATACCGGTCTGAATAAACTCGTTGGGGTAGTCCCGCGAGTACGGATTCATCGGATTCCCGTTGATATTGAGCCATTTTTCGGGGATAATCTCGGGACCTTCATCTATAGGCCGGCCGAATCCATCGAAGACCCTGCCCAACATATCAAGGGATACGCCGAGCTCAATGCCTTTGCCAAGAAACTTGACCGTGATGTCTTCAGGCGAAAGCCCACTTGTGCCTTCAAAAACCTGCACCACGGCTTTGTCTTTATTGACTTCAAGCACACGTCCTCGGCGAACGGAGCCGTCCGACAGTTTGATATCCGTCAGTTCTCCGTATGTGACGCCTTCAACGCCATCAACCAGGACAAGGGGCCCGATAATTTCTTTTGCTGTACGGTATTCTCTAGTAACCACGGCACAACCTCATATATTGTTTGCTGTAACGGTTATACACATGTCGCATTTATCGCGGCAGCGCATCTATTTCTTTGGAAATCTTTTCTTTCAACGCCTCGAATTGGTCCAGGTCAGACTCCGCGATGAGTTTGGCCCTTGATATATCTTCAAATACTTCCAGGCTTAATAACTTGTTCAAGGGCACCCCTTGGGCCAGAGCAGGCTGGGCCTTATCGTAATAGTGAAGGATGGTGTCCATCATTTTGAATTGTTTCGGAAGCGAGGTATAGGTGTCACGATCATCAAAGGCGTTCTGGTGCAGAAAATCTTCGCGAATCATTTTCGCGGATTGCATCAGCAACCGGTCAGTGGAAGGCAGCGCATCCATGCCGACCAATCGGACCAATTCATCCAATTCGGCTTCCCTCTGTAAAATGGTCATGGCCCGTTGACGGTTTTCCTGCCATTTCGGGTGCACATGTTCATTGGCGTGTTTATCCACGACATCTTGATAGAGCGAATAGGATGTAAGCCAATTGATGGCAGGGAAATGGCGGGCAAAGGCCAGTTTGTCGTCAAGGCCCCAGAATACTTTCACCACGCGCAGCGTAGCCTGCACCACCGGTTCCGAGAAGTCACCGCCGGGCGGCGACACGGCGCCGATAATGGACAAGGTGCCCTTACGTTCCTCCGCACCCCTACAAACGACACTGCCGGAACGTTCATAAAAACTGGCGATACGGGAAGCAAGATAGGCCGGATACCCCTCTTCACCGGGCATTTCCTCGAGACGGCCCGACATTTCGCGCATGGCCTCGGCCCAGCGGCTGGTCGAGTCGGCCATCAGGGCGACCGAATAACCCATGTCGCGGAAATACTCCGCAATGGTAATCCCGGTAAACACGGAGGCCTCACGGGCCGCCACGGGCATGTTGGACGTGTTTGCAATAAGCACGGTGCGTTCCATGAGGGGTTCGCCCGATTCCGGGTCTTTGAGCTCCGGGAACTCCATCAATACGTCCGTCATTTCATTGCCGCGTTCCCCGCAGCCGACGTATACCACAATGCGCGCGTTGGCCCACTTGGCCAACTGATGCTGCACAACGGTTTTGCCGCTGCCGAAGGGGCCCGGAACGCAGGCGGTCCCCCCCATGGTCAGGGGAAAGAGCATATCCAGAACCCGTTGGCCCGTAGTCATGGTTTCCGTGGGAGGCAGTTTGCGTGTAACGGGACGAGGCTGGCGCACAGGCCAGCGCTGGACCATGGTGATATCCTTGGAACCATCCTTGGTATCCAGCACGGCGACCACGGTGTCCACATTCCCTGTAACGGGCCCGATTTTAGTGACTTTGCCCGCCATACCGCGAGGCACCATGATTTTATGGACGACCAGTTTGCTTTCCTGTACGGTGCCGAGTACATCGCCTTCCACCACGGCATCACCCGCTTTGGCCACAGGTTCAAACTGCCATTGTTTTTTCCGGTCCAGCGCCGGGCTTTCGGCACCGCGCACAATATATTCGCCGAACTCCGCGCTGAGTTTGTCCAGCGGGCGCTGCACACCGTCATAAATGGAACGGATAAGCCCAGGCCCGAGTTCCACGCTCAAGGCTTCACCGGTGCGAAACACCGGCTGTCCGGGCCCGATTCCTTCGGTTTCCTCGTAGACCTGGATGGAACAGTCGCCGCCGCGGATTTCAATGATTTCACCGAACAACCGGGATTCACCCACGCGCACCATTTCATACATGCGCGCGTTAGCAAGTCCCCTGGCCACGACCAGCGGTCCGGACACCTTGACGACTTCACCCTGTGCATTACTCATAATCTAAACCCTTGCATTCTCAGTTAGTCTGGGCCACTCACTTTGCTGCGTTATTCCTTACCCAACATATCCACGCCGATGGAATACTCCACCATGCGGCGCATGGCGGCAAAGCCCTGGTGCGCGCTGCCTTTATGCGTCGGAATGGTGGTAACAATTGCCGAACTACTCTCACGAAAATTCGCCAAGGCTTCGGGATTCTCTTCGGCCACGGTTTCACTTATCAACACGATACTCGCGTCATTACTACGTATCAATTGCCCCAGGGCACGCGTCAACGAATCCGCGTCATCGGCGTGAACGACTTCAAAGCCCACGCCTTTAAAGCCCAACATCTGGGATTTCTCTCCCACAACATACGCTTTAGACATAAGTATCCCGTATCCGGCTTTTCAGGAGACCGGCATCCAGTTTGTTTAATTTCCCGCTGATGATTAGTTTCAAGTTGAAGGCTTCCACCCAAAGCCCCCACAGGAAACCGGCCAAGCGTTCAGGACCGGCAGTCTGCAATTTGGCGCTCCGCGCCATGGCGGTCAGGGTATTGGCCGACAACAGTTCGAAGAGAGACACTTGCTCATCTTCTTCCGCTTCCAGGGCTTGATTCCATAGGTCGCCCAGGCGCCCCGGTATAACAGCGCCCCATGTTCTCGGATCTCCCATGGAACAGAGGTCGGTAATCAGCCCGTTAAACTCGCCCAGCGGCAAAAAATGCTGCTGGTACAATTTAAGGGGATGCCCTGCCCGCGCGGCGCGCCACAGCACCACCAACGCACGGCCAAGCACCCGCGATTTCACCCAGTCGCGCACCACGGGAATCTCCGGGTGATTGCCCAGTCCCAGGTAGTGTCGTAAATAGGCACCGTCCAGAACAATATCCAGCAACATCTGGTTTTCGGCGTCGCCACCGGTGATTCCGGACAGGGAGGCCACCGCTGGACGAACAAGGTCCGGCAGCAGGCTGGCATTGCCCGAGGCGACTTCCATCAGCCGCGCTTCCGAAAAAACATTCATATTGAACGGATATCCGGAACGGTTCTGTATCGCCCGCTTCAGATTCAGATAATCCTCGGAAAGGGTGAACAAATCGGCCAGTCCCCGGTTCGGGCTGTTCTGGCGCAACGAAAGCACCTGTTCGTGCACATAGTTGTCCAGAATAGTACTCCAATCTTCCCAGGACACCGCTCCGGGCACCATGTGTTCACGCAACGAGGTATCCTGCAAACGGTGAAACAGTTCATCAGCCCGTTCCAACCCGGCAAGATTCACGAAGAACTCGTACGGGAGCAGGCGTCCTTCCAGAACGCTGACACGCCCGCAAACGAATCCCCATTTATTCTGGCTTTTTGTCAAGGCTGCCAACAAAGATTCCTCTCGTTATTTCTG
>JAKJCY010000520.1 GCA_022706235.1 Candidatus Hydrogenedentota bacterium
TTTCTTACTCCTTGTCGCAGGAGATCATGCTGGGCAGTCACCGGGATGTGCTTGAACATGAAATCCGTGATATCGCCATCGCCGATTTGACCGGAAATGGCCGTATGGATATCGTCGCCGCCTGTCATGCATCCGGAAGCGTGGTCGTGTTAAGAAATACGTCCGGAGATGCCGGGCTGCGGCAACAGTACCAAATGGAGAACTATCGTTTTTCGGAGGGCAAACCGCGCACATTGCAGTTGGCGGACCTGGACAATGACGGGCACCTTGACATCGCCGTTGCCCTGTGGGAGACAAACACCGTCGGCCTGCTGAGAAACAGTCATTAAGTTTTCAAGAGGCAACGAGAGAAAGTACTGGCCTTTGCGGACGGCACACCCGACAACTTGAGAGGTACTTGATGAAATGCTGGGCAAGGACACGAAAACACGCATATTGATTTTTCCCTGCGGC
This sequence comes from Candidatus Hydrogenedentota bacterium, assembly GCA_022706235.1. GTDB lineage: Bacteria > Hydrogenedentota > Hydrogenedentia > Hydrogenedentales > CAITNO01 > JAAYBJ01. Next base: position 454 of record JAKJCY010000520.1, read on the forward strand.
ACGGAAATCGGACTGGAAATTCACCGTTCCCTGAGTCAGAGCACCCACGTGGAAACCTTCGGCGCGAACAGCGTTGAACCCAACCATG
>JAKJCY010000521.1:0-236 GCA_022706235.1 Candidatus Hydrogenedentota bacterium
ACTCCAGCTGATAATTTATTTTTTCAGATTGGCTAATTAAAAATTGGGTTGTAAAATAAAAGTTGATAAATCCGGGTTTGATGACTTCGATCTTTTCAATTATATTTTGATCAACGGTGGTTTCCAGCTCCTCCACAATTTCTTGGGCTAACTGAAAAGGATTTTTTTTAAGATCTTTAGATAAAATCATGGCTATATTGGTAGATAAGTGGCCAAATTTAAGATCCGGGGGAGTG
>JAKJCY010000521.1:252-540 GCA_022706235.1 Candidatus Hydrogenedentota bacterium
CTGTAAACTAATTATCAATTTTTCAATTACGAATTAGGAATTTGTAATAAGCTGGAAAAACAAATGTAGGAAGTAAGATTTAAGATTTAAGATTTAAGATTTAAGATTTAAGAATGGCTACAGGGAAACAAGGGAAAAAGGAATTAGATTGCTTCACTTCGTTCGCAATGACGGACATTCCACGTCATCGCGAGGAACAAAGTGACGTGGCGATCCCGTTGGATTGAGATTGCTTCGTCGCAAGCTCCTCGCAATGACGGACATTCCACGTCATCGCGAGGAACAAAG
>JAKJCY010000522.1 GCA_022706235.1 Candidatus Hydrogenedentota bacterium
GGTTGCCGAGGGCCAGATCGGCCAGCCCCACGTGCTGCGCATCACCAGCCGCGACCCGCTGCCGCCGCCCATCGACTATGTGCGCGTCTCGGGCGGTATCTTCCTGGACATGACCATCCACGACTTTGACATGGCCCGCTTTCTCATGGGCAAGGAGGTCGAGTCGGTCTATGCCGCGGCGGGGGTGATGGTCGACCCGCGCATTGGCGAGGTGGGCGACGTGGACACGGCCGTGGTCACGCTGCATTTTGCCGACGGCTCCCTGGGCGTCATCGACAACAGCCGGCAGGCCGTCTATGGCTACGATCAGAGAGTGGAGGTATTCGGCAGCGCCGGGGTCGTGACGGCCGACAACAACTATCCCAACACGGCGATGATCAGCGACGCCAAGCGCGTGCATCGCGACCTACCCCTCAACTTTTTCATGGAGCGCTATGTCGATTCGTACGTCAACGAGATGCGCGCCTTTGTCGACTGCGTGGTGAACGATGCCCCGCCGCCGGTTACCGGCATCGATGGCCGGATCCCGGTGGTCATGG
>JAKJCY010000523.1:0-254 GCA_022706235.1 Candidatus Hydrogenedentota bacterium
GCCAATGCGCCTCTTATAAAAGTTAACTGCGCGGCATTGCCTGAATCACTTATTGAAAGTGAACTTTTCGGTCACGAGAAAGGATCTTTTACCGGCGCGATGAGTACAAGAAAAGGCCGCTTCGAACTTGCCGATAACGGAACTATCTTTCTTGATGAAGTCGGCGAGCTGCCGCTTTCGGTTCAGGTTAAGCTTCTGAGGGTGATACAGGAACGTGAGTTTGAAAGAGTCGGCGGAAGTGATACGATAAAAGT
>JAKJCY010000523.1:294-537 GCA_022706235.1 Candidatus Hydrogenedentota bacterium
ACATAATGCTGATAGCCGATTATTTTGTTGAAAAATATTCGGCTGAACACGGAAAGAAGGTTACACGTATTTCGACTGATGCTATAAACATGCTTGTATCGTATCATTGGCCGGGAAATGTCCGTGAACTTGAAAACTGCATTGAGCGCGCGGTTATTCTGAGCAATGACGGAATTGTTCACGGTTATCATCTTCCTCCAAGTCTTCAGACCGGCGAAAAAGCCGATGAAGACAGAAAACGGT
>JAKJCY010000524.1 GCA_022706235.1 Candidatus Hydrogenedentota bacterium
AATGGGCGAACCGCCGGCGCCGCTTTCACGTTTTGACTGGAAGGACAGCCGATATACCTGGTTGGGTTCGAGAAGGAGAGGTCCCGTGTGCCAGCAGGTGGAACTTTGGGAATGGGCCGTCCCGCTGACATATACCGCATGGTTGCCTTCCGCCGCATCCGCCGTCCAGCCCCCCTCCCCCCCGGACAACTGCCATTCGTCCGGGGTTTCGGTTCCGGACTCAAAGGACGGATTCGGAAGGGGAACCGGGTGTGCCCAAGCAGCTCCAAAAACATTTACGGCCGCCGCGGCCATCCCGATGAAAATGACCGCATGTCTTATGAATGGAAGGTGCTTCATGACCGCCTTTCTGCAAGTCCCTGTACAGGGTGAATTGAGATTACTTCTATACTATTCCAGTTCGTCGGGGTTTTCAAAATATGTTCCTCGTTGAAACTACGGGGGGGAAAGGCCGGGGTATAATCTGAACACGTATTCCCAGTTGGTGGTTTCTACACTAAATTCAGACTTCCTGACCTCGACAGAGTTTTGATGTGG
>JAKJCY010000525.1 GCA_022706235.1 Candidatus Hydrogenedentota bacterium
CGTGCGGATTTAGGTGTTTCCGAAACCTATTGCGGGCCTCCTCCGGGTTGGACTACAATGCTGGCAGAGTCGGAACACTCCGTCCGTTTTGAAAAGACCAAGGATGCAGGCATCACGTCGTAAGCCCATCCGGTCTCTCCTGTCTGAACAGGGCACGAGGCTGGGAAAAGACTACGTGATGACGCCATCTCCCGGAATTCGTTCTGATAAGCGCCCTCCGGGACACGACCCGGGAGCAACACTAAAAGGAAACCAACGCAATGTTCAACAGGCATGCTCGCACCAAAACGTGTGCGCGAATTGTCTTTCCCGCCGCCGTAGTGGGGTGGTTTGTTTTTCTGGCAGCGGTTGTTCCGGGCAATGCCCCCGCGTTGCTGTACCGCACGCCCGTGGGCACGCTGAAGGACAACTGTGTCGTCTTTCATGACGGCGCCTTCTACTTGTTTGCCATGTACCGGCGGGAGGAAAAGCCGCGCGACCAGGACCAGTGGCGTCATGTCTGGCTGGCCACCTCTACCGACGGGGCCCATTGGA
>JAKJCY010000526.1 GCA_022706235.1 Candidatus Hydrogenedentota bacterium
GCAGCCGCCATAACCCGGGATAAATATGTACCTTGCAGCATTCAGGAGGACGCGGTGATGAGGAAAGCCCCTCTATTTTCTCTATGACCCGGCGCACTACCTGCTTGTCCAAACGCTCCAGTTCCTTGCGGGCTGAACGGGAAACAGTAATGGTATACTCATCCATTGTCGTTTAATTTGTCCTGGCGTTTCAGGCGTGCCTTTACGGATGCAAATGTCTCTCGGGGTTCGTCCTTGCGGGAAGCAGCAAGCAAGGAATCGTGAATATCCTCCCATAGACCGCCATAGAGGTCAAGATCAATCTGTACCGCTTTTTTATGGCCCGTATCATCCACCAGGAAACGTACGCCTTTCATAACAACTATCCTTTTTTTGGGATTGAAATCGCTGCATGAAACAACAGGATTACTCCTGATCAGAATATCATACACGGTTAGTATGCACCAAGAAATGCATGAAGGAAATGCAGATAGCACAAGAATAGGCGTAAAAATGCCGGAAGCGAAGTTCGGAAAAAAATCCGTACCTT
>JAKJCY010000527.1 GCA_022706235.1 Candidatus Hydrogenedentota bacterium
GTCATTCGCGTTTCCACGCCTACCTTCCCCGTAGGCAGGGAAACACCGGTGTCCGGATTCGACCCCGGCGCCGTTGCGGCCATTCTCGACGAACAGGCGGCGCACGGCGTGCATATCTGTATGCCGCACATGGGCACGACCGACTGCCTGGTGGACCGTTGCACCCGTTCCATCCGGCGCATCGAAGAACTTATCGTGCCGATTCGCGACCGGGGCATGATACCCGGCCTCAGCACCCACATGCCCGAGTCCATCGTATACGCCGACGAAACCGACATAGACGTTGAAACCTACGTATCGCTGTATAACGCGATGGGATTCCTGATGCAGATTGAGGTGGACTGGGTGTGCCGCATCATCCACGAAGCGCGCAAACCCGTCATGACGATCAAGCCCATGGCCGCCGGTCAGGTGCGCCCGTTCCAGGGGCTTGCCTTCGCCTGGAATACGCTGCGGGACATGGATATGGTGACTGTCGGTACCATGTCGCCCCGGGAAGCGGAGGAAGTCATCGAACTGTCCCTGAGC
>JAKJCY010000528.1 GCA_022706235.1 Candidatus Hydrogenedentota bacterium
GGGCGAGTTCCGAGGATTCCGGAACCCCTTATTTCGTAGTCTGTCTATGAATTACTCAAATAAATATTTCATATTGCATCTATATATGTTTCAAGTTTTAAATAACAATTCTTTGGAATCTGGCTAAATAAAATCTTAATATTTACATTCGAAGATTTTGATAGGAGGAAAGTCTCGAGAGTTGATAAATATATCATCCCTGGAATATTATGCGTCCATGGAAAAGGAAAATTAGTTTTAGTCAATACATGCCCCGTATTGGTATCACTTACATTGCTTGAAAATATTTTTGTTATTTTGCGTCTTTCAACAACAAAATCACTTTGCAATATAAACATAGTATTTTGTATAAAATAAGATCCTTGTATATCATTATAATTATTAGTTAGATTTTTATCAGTGCATAAACTAAGGGTATATGTGCCCTTCGGCAAAAACATAGAAAATTCTACTTTTTTATTTATGATAGGTAAAATAACAGCATAAGTGTCTTTGAAATGATATAGGTAAACAATTTTTCCCATAGG
>JAKJCY010000529.1 GCA_022706235.1 Candidatus Hydrogenedentota bacterium
GCCGTGTGCGGGAAATCCGCACGCACGGTTCGGAGGGAGGGGAGACCGGGTAACCGGTCTTCCCTACCCCTATACGTTTCTGGGCCGGCGGGAGGAAAAGGGGAAGGATGAAGGCTGGATTCTGAAGTATGAAGTATGAACCGACCAAATTTTGTCCAGGCTTATGGACTTGCATAAAGTATGGGAAAGGTCATCGTTGGCATATCTTTGATTCGGCAAGCGATTTTTTTATACTCATAGGCATGGCATTTTTACACTATTCCGAAAGAATAACCTAAGGAGGTAAATCATGTTTTCCAGAATTACAATGGGTGTTGTGACATTCATCTGTGTAGCCCTTGCGGTGTCGGCGAATTCGGGTTCCGTTATCCAATGGATGATGGCATTGGATTCGCTCGCAAAGAACGGGGTTGAGGGCGAAGCAACGCCTTCGTATCATCCCGCGGATGTGAACGAAGACTGGGACCTGGTGTTGAGCGAGGCGATTGCCTATCTGGCCGGGTGGCAGCAGGGCAGCAATCCCATC
>JAKJCY010000052.1 GCA_022706235.1 Candidatus Hydrogenedentota bacterium
AGGAGCCGCTTTCACGCCGGATGACCGCGACGGTGACCAGGCACGGCGCGTAGAGCATGACGAACACCATGAGCGCGAAGGCGCGCAGCGGGTTCCAGTCCGGCAGCGCCGCCAGGGTCGCCGAGAGCGACTGGTGTTCCTCCTCCGCCGCCTGTTCCAGGGCGTAGGCGGTGCCCAGGGCGCCCACCACCACTTCCTTGGCGGCGAAGCCGCCGATGAGGGCGATATTGGTGCGCCAGTCGAATCCCGCTGCGCGGGTAACCGGTTCGAGGGCGAGGCCGGCGCGCCCGGCGATACTGTGGGCAAGCCGCTCGTGAGGGGGGGTGCCTTCGGGCGGCCTTGGAAAGTACATGATTGCCCAGAGCACAATGTTGATGGCCAGGATGATGGTGCCCGCTTTTTTGATATACAGCCAGGTGCGTTCCCAGGTGTGGCGCAGCACGCTGCGGAAGATGGGCACGTGATAGGGGGGCAGTTCCATGACGAAGGGGGTCTGTTCGCCGCGCACGACGGTCCGGCGCAGCACCCAGGCCGCACACAGCGCTGTCGCCCAGGAGAGCGCCCAGAGCGTCATCATGACCAGGGTGCGGTTGCCGGGGAAAAAGGCGGCGATTAGCATGGCGTAGACGGGCATTTTCGCGCCGCAGTTCATGAAGGGCGTCACCAGCATGGTGACGAGCCGGTCCTTGTCCTCGCGCATGGTGCGGGTGGACATGATGCCCGGCACGGCGCATCCCCCGGCGCCGAGGCCGCCCGCCACGATAAAGGCGAGGATGCTCTTGCCCTGCAGCCCGAAAACGCGCAGGGGGCGGTCCAGGATGAAGGCGACGCGCGCGATGTAGCCACTGTCCTCCAGGGCGGCCACGAAGAGGAACATGAAGAAAATAAGCGGCACAAAACTCATGACGCCGCCCACACCGCCAATGATGCCCGCATCCAGCAGGGAGTGCAACATGGGTGCGTGGGTTTCCAGGGGCGTGAGCATCCCGGACAGAAAGTCAAAAAGGAGGGAGACCAGGCTGGTGGGGCTTTGAAAGCCGCCGGGCCAGGGGACCCATGCCCACTCGTCGGATACTTTAAAGACCCAGAAAAACAATGCCGCCACCACCGCCACCAGGATGATCGGGCCGAAAAGCCGGTTGCAGACCACCATGTCAATATGATCGGTCACGTCCCGCCGTGCCTCCGCCGTGAAGGTCACGCACGACTTGACCACGCCGGAAGCGATTCCGTAGCGGTGTTCGGCCATGATCGTGGCGGCGTCGGTATTAAAATGACGCTCCATGCGGGACGCCGCCTTGTCGGCCAGGGCAAGCAGCGGGGCCAGGTCTTCCTTCGCAGCGGCGTGCGCCCCGGCCAGGGCGGCTTCATCCTTTTCAAGCAGCTTCGCGGCCATCCAGCCCGGCGCATATTGCCTCGCCAGGTCCGCATGTCCGCCGATGGCCTCCACAAGCGCGAGAATTTCTTCATCCACGGCATGGCCGTAAGTGACGGGCGCGGGCATGGCGGATATTTTCCCCTCAATGACCGCAACGCACATCTCCCGCAACTCGGGGATGCCCCGGCCGCGGCTGGCCACCGTCGCAATGACGGGAACGCCAAGCAACGCGGACACCTTCGCCGCGTCCACCTTGTATCCGCGCCGTTCCGCCGTGTCCACCATGTTCAGCGCGATGATCATGGGAATGCGCATTTCCATGAGCTGGGTGGTGAGATACAGGTTGCGCTCGAAATTTGACGCATCCACGACATTGACAATCAGTGCGGGCTTACTTTCCACGATGTAATTGCGCGCCACCAGTTCCTCCTGGCTGTAGGCCGTCAGGGAATAGGTGCCCGGCAGGTCCACCACCGTGTAGGATTGTCCGCCATGGCGCATCTGGGCGCATACGAACTCCACCGTGACGCCGGGATAATTGCTGACCTGCTGCACTGCGCCGGTAAGCCGGTTATATACGCTGGTCTTGCCCGCGTTCGGATTGCCCGCTATGACGATTTCACCGGTGTTCATCTACGCAATACTATTTCCCATCCCCCCAAAAAATGCGGGCACCGTGGCCTGCGCTTATCACTCCACCGCATTCAGGATTCTGCGCCGGCAGTTTCCGCAGTGCCGATCGGTTCCACTTCGATAGTGCGCGCTTCGCTGAGCCGTACGGCGAGGCGGTACCCTTTCACGAATATCTGCACCGGGTCTCCCAGGGGGGCGTGGCGTTCCACGCGCAACACGGCCCCTTTCGTAATGCCCATGTCAAGAAGACGGCGCCGCAGGCTCAAGGAAGTCTTGTCCTGTATGCGCACGATACGGGCGACATCGCCCATATCCAGATCGTACAGCGTTGTAGGCACCTTATATTTACTACTCCCGCATATTTTTCAAGGCATGCGTTCCTGGGTTCCGGCGCTGTTCTTATCCGCAGTGTGTTCGGCCGCGCACTGGCCGCGCTCGGATTCCGGCAGGAGGCAAGTATCACAGGTGCAACAGGGTGGTTTCCGGCCGCGAAGCGTCCTCACCAGGTGCACGGTAAATGCCACCGCCGCCACCGCGACGATGCCGCAAATCAGCAATAACTCCATGAACACACCTTTGTAAAACCGTCCTTACGTGCGCTGCTTTTTCTTTGTAGGTTAAATAAGGCTTTCATAAGTTAAGTATACTATACAAAAAGGAAAGAAAGCAACTTCCGGGCCGGAAATGTTCCCGGGGCATTTATGGCGCGGGCGGAGCATCGGCAAAGCGCAGGTTCCCCCGGGGATCCGCCATGAGCCAGCGCAGGAACCAGTCGCCCCGGTTATTGATGACCTTGACCACGACTGCATTCCAGCCGGTCTTCAGGGCGAGGGGGGCATATATGAACCCTCCCGGCGCGCCGAAGTTTTGCCCCGATTCCACGAGTGCGCCGTTAAGATAGGCCTGGGCGAAATTGTCCGCATACACTGCGGCGTGGGTTGTTTGGTCTTCAGGACTGTACACAAAGAAGGCGTTGTAGGCTGCAGCGAGGTCCATCGTTCCCAGAATGGCGTTGTGGTTGAGGAGCCCGTTGCCGTCCGAGGCTGCGGGTCGCCAGGTAATGCCGCCTTCGTAGCGCGCCTCCGGAGCATAGCCGTCTTCCGGCCCCAGGCGTTTATAGAGGTTCGGATTGGCCGCAGCCGGATCGGCCTTAATCCGTGAGGTGTCGATGGGACCTACAGGGAACGGGCCCGCCACCTGCCACTTGGGAACATCACGCCACGCGGAGATCGGATACAGGGGTGCCGCATTCATTTCCGCCATGGGCATGGATTCTTTTTCAAGCCACTGGCCGTCATACCGCACCGCCCAACGGACGGCGGGCGGTGTGGAAACGGCGGATGCAGGCGCGATGAACGGCATCGGAACACGCTGTTCCCGGCCCGGCTCCAGGGAAATCTCAACCGAGTAGATGTCACCGGAGGCTTCAGGGTGGAAAGAGCTTTCACCCGGCAGTGCCCAACCGCATTCGTGCATCGGCCCTACGGACAAACGAACGGTTATCGGTTTCTCAAAAGGATTGGCCATCAGGGCGGCGGCATTTATGCGTACCTCCGGAGTGTTCAGCCCGTTCGGAGTCTCCGCGTCCAGGCGTACTACCCGCCGGTTAATGGCTTCGCGAAAGGAGGCTGGCGCCGTATCCACAGGGAAGAGACTGCCGCCCGGCTCCATAACCGCCATCTGAACACCGCGGCGGTTCACGGTGACATGAGCGAAGGCATGAAACCCGCCGAAGGCACGCACCCCGCTTTCCCGTACCCCGGCGCCTGTTGCATTCATAATAATCAGGGGGTTACCGTCCTGGTACGACGTGCTCAGGTAATGCTCATGCCCGGCGATGGCGGTATAACGCCGGTCGCCCAGGGCAGCGGTGAGCCGTTTCCACTCCCCGGCGAAACGCGGGTCGGCCCACATGGGTTTGTGGAAAAACAAGAAGGTATGACGCACCTGCCCGTGTTCCCGCAGCGCCGCTTCCGCGAAGGCCATCATGGCTTCCCAGACCGGGCCCCGGCCGTCAAAACGTTCCTCCTCGGTGTTCAACACCAGAAACAGGCAGTTCCCGTAGAGGAAGAAAAAATAAGTTGCGCCGAAATCCTCCTGCCAGAATTCGTAACAGTGCGTGTTGGCGATGTCATGGTTGCCCGGGATCAGTACCAGCGGGCATTCCAGATTTCCGGCGTGTTCCAAATACTCCGTCCATTCGGCATCCCACTGCGCCCGCTCCTCCATATGCCCGGGAATCTGGTCGCCCGTGGTAATCACAAAATCCGGCGCCAGCAGGTTGATCTCGTTCACTGCCCGGTCGAATATGGGCCATTTGCCTTCCCCGCCGCTGGTCTTGTCGCCCAGGATAGCAAAGGAAAAGGAATCACATTCCTGTTGCCAACCCATCCCAATCACCGGCGCCCGTTCCGGAACGAACGCGGGCGCCGCCGCTTCCGGAAATGCGAAGGACGGGCTGAAGGCCAATGCCGCCAGTAGTATGAGAGACGTCTTCATGACGGACTCCTTGTTTTTTTGAATTACGGGGCTTTACAGGCGGATGCAGGCGCCCTGAAAACAAAAAAGCCCGCAACGCTTTTGTATCCAAGGGTTGCGGACTCTGGTATTTTAAAACTGGTACCGGGGCTGGGGGTCGAACCCAGGACCTCTGGATCCACAATCCAGCGCTCTGACCAACTGAGCTACCCCGGCGCATGGAGTAAAGTATACCTTTTAGCCGCCGCATGTTTCAAGGCGAATTCTTCGGCGGCGGTGTCGTTGCCCTGAGATGTCAGGCCTTGCGCGCGTTGTTTCCGCGGACTGCGGCCCAGGCGAGCGCGGCGGCCAGAATGCCCAGTACCACGATACCGGAAACGGGCATGTTTGTCGCGGCCACCACTTCCAGCACGAACGGTGGGCTTTCGTACAGGCCCTTGCTTTCATCCGTCACGAGAAGCTTGTATTCTCCCGCATCGTCCGGCGTTACGCTGCTGATATGGTATTCCGTGCCGGTCTGTCCGTCCAGCGCAACACCGTCCTTGTACCAGGCAATCGTGACCGTGCCCACCATGTACGACAGGAAGGCGCTGAGGGTAACCGCATCCCCTTCTTTTACTTTCTGGCTGCCGATGATAAGCGCCTGGCCGGAACCGGTGCTTCCCGGATAGACGGCCGGATTCAGAGCATAGGTCACATACGCCTCTGACCCGTATTGGTAGTAGGCTTCGTATTCTTCGCGGTTGGTGGCGCCGTCACCGTCGGCATCGCCGTCGGCGGACAGAAACTCCGGCAGGCGCGTATACTGTTCGAGATGCAGCGTACCCACATATTGCACCTCGTTGATAATGTCCATCAGGCCCGTAATAAATCCGATGGAGCCTTCGTCACCCAGGGTCATGTATACCGCGACGACTTCCAGCAGCCCGGGGGCCAGACCGTTCACAAGCGTTGCATTGGTCTCACCGATGTCCGCTACGATTTGCAGCCGGTTATTCCGGTTTGCCTGAAATACCTGCTCGTACTGGACGCCGCCCGTACCGCTTAAATCAAGGGTGGGCGTATCCAGAATCCGCCGCAGCACGCCCATCTCATAGGCGCAGTCCAGCATACCATTGCCATTGAACGTCATGGTTTCCGGGTCTGATTCCCCGTTCAAATCGGCTGTTTCCGGGTCGAGCAGGTCGAACAAGGCAATGGCGAAAGGCGGCAGCAGGCTGCGCAGCAGTTCGTTGGTGTAGATGCCTCCAAGTTTCTCACAATAGTATCCTTCATAGACCACCGGGGCTTCGCCCTCGGTCTCCCCCTCCGCGATTTGGGGCCGGTTCTGTGCGATAAAAGGCGCGCTCTGGGTAATGGTCAGGGCGTTATGCGCTTCATCCGGGTCGCCCACGGGCACGCCCGTCGGCGTACCCATATAGCTAATGTCCGGATTGGAAAAATAGGGAATCCGCGTGCCGGGCGCATAGGACATGACGGTCCGTTTCAACTTGCCGTCTTCAGCGGCGTAAAAGCGCCAGCCCCGGGCATAACTGTAAAGCCGGTAACCCTCGGCGGTGATGTTCTCCTGGTCATGGTCACAGCCCATGTTATGGCCCAGTTCATGGGGAAAGGTAAGGCTGCCCAGGGAATAGTAGGTGGTGATGCTGAAGGCGCGCTGTGCCATGGCGGCATCCAATGCGGTCAGGATCCAGCCGATGCCCGCCACATCGCCGCCGGACGCGATAAGGGATACCATGTCGGCCTCATAGGTATCCCGCAGATCGTGCACCTCGTCCATGACGCCATCATTGTCGAAGGTCAGTTTCGCCAGTGCCAGCGCCAGGGAATAATCCTCCACATACTCCACCTCGGCCATGTGCGCCACCGTCAGGGTCAGAGGGATGGTGCTGTTCGCATACGATACATTTGCCATGTCGGCGGCATTGAGAATCATGGTTTCCATGGCGGCCTCGCTGCCCGCCAGCGTCCGCGAAGCCGGTGTGTACACCACCATGACGTCTATGTTTACGGGACCGTCTTTTTCCGCCTTGCCGGATATCGCTGCCGGACGTTCACCGGAAACACGAAACGCTTCCGGATGCCGGCAGGCGCCGCATTCGGGGCGCGCCGTCTCATCTATCTCTTCCAGCACATAGCCGTCCGGCGAATTGGATACGCGCAGCCAGCCACGCTTGTCGTCATGCACGGAAATGGTGGCATTTCCCTTGTGCACGGTCAGAATAAAATGTCCGTCACCGTCACCGGCCAGAGGGCCCGCAAGGGAAAAAGAAGCCGGGCCATGGCCGCGTTCCCAGTCGGGCGCCCCGAGCACGTCGCCCGAAAATGTGGGGAAACGCAACAGGCCGCCTTGTGCCTTTCCTTCCAGCTGGAACAGGTCCGGGGAAAGCGTTACCCCGACGCGCCGCACGATTTCCCGGTCATCCTTCGGATGATTTTGTCCGGAGGACGTTATCTGATACATGGGGATTGGCGCCACCTCGGCCCCGGCAAACCAGGATACAGCGATGCAACTTCCCAAAACTAAGATAAAGCAGACTCCCCGGGCGTGATGGTTAAACAGCATAACTGGATTCCTTGAGCGAGATGCTTCTTACATGGTAATCAACGGCGTTGCTTGCTTTTTTTCTTAAGGCGTGTTTTGTACGGTATGATTTTAGCACGCTAGGATTTCCGTGTGGCCTGTGGGCTTCCGTAATCCTTTCAAAGGACCGGGTAAAACGCCGCAACATTTGTATGTGTAATTTTACTCCTCTCCACGCGTCTTAATCCACCAGCGGGGGAGTTGAAAATTATTCCTTTTAGGAATTGCATATGTGATATACTTATTCTATAGAGGTATGTGCGGTCTGCACACATAGAAAGCGTAGATTTAAATAGGATGAAAGAAGGAGCGAGGCGGGGTTGGTATAGTATTATGTTTTTAACCGAGCGGGAGGCTATGGCCTTTATGACGAGAAAGGGCTTTACACTCATTGAATTGTTGGTTGTCATTGCCATCATCGGAATTTTGGCGGCCATTTTGCTGCCTGCACTGGCCCGTGCGCGGGAAGCGGCCCGGCGCAAGTCCTGTCAGAACAACCTGAAACAATGGGGCACCATTTTTAAACTGTATGCGGATGAGCAGAAAGATTATTGGCCGCCGATGCAGTGTACGAACATACACGCCGAGGATTGGCCGGACCTCGACTTCAGCGGCGAGGGGGCTAAAAAAATAGGCTATGAACTGTCTACTATGCCGCTAATATCCGCGTGGTACCCCAATTACAATAGTGATCCTTCCATTTTGGCATGTCCCTCCAGTGGGGAGTTAGACGAAGATGATTTAAAGGATGCTAATGGGGATTGGAATTTCTGGAGGCCGTGGAAGCATAGCTACGAACCCGAACCCCGCGGTCCCAAAAAGTATCGCGTTACCAGTTATGCGTATCTCGGCTGGATGTTTGATCTGCTTGACAAACCTTATCTACCGCCGACTGCGCTTCCCGAGACCTCCATACTTTCCGGCGCGGTAGCCATGCTTGGTTACGATCTTCCCAGTGGAGGGTTGGTGACCCAACAGTTTGGCGCCGCAATAGATGCTCTTTTCACCGCAGTAATGATTGACGCCCTTCCCTACGGCTTACAGGGAACGTTGGGCATTGGGCTGCTTAAGGTGGCCAATATGAATTTTCGCGTGACACCCGGGCTAGGCAATGGCGGCGGTGATACCCTGTACAGGTTGAAGGAAGGCAATGAGCGGTTCATCATCACCGACGTGAACAATCCCCAGACCTCGGCCATGGCGCAAAGCAGCCTGTTCGCCATGATGGACCAGTTTGGCAATATAAGCAGCATTAAGTACTTCAATCACGTTCCAGGCGGCTGTAATGTCCTGTTCATGGACGGTCATGTGGATTGGATTCCGTATGTGCCGCCAGCCCCGGGAACGGATGGCACCGCTGCCATGGACCTGGGCGCCATACAACCGGTATTACCGAGCATGGCCAATATTATCGGCCTGTTTCAGTCAGAAGGCTGAAACGTTGCGTGGAAGACGCCTATACCGCCGGAATCGCTCAAGCCTGAATTATTGACGGTCCGGCTTTATGCGGGAATCCAGGGCCGCCTCACTGTAAGTAAGGGGAGGAGCGGCGTCTTCATCCCGTGTGCCCGTCTGTGGAGCGCAAATTGCGGGGGTGGCGTGCTTATATTCTTCCCTGTTGCTGAATCCGTCGCCGTCGGCGTCTCCTTCCGGAAGAAAGGCCGCCAGGGTCACATAATCTTCGCACTGGAGACCGGGATTGGCGAATCCACTGCCGATTTCCCGGGCCAACATGGTGTTCAGCGTGGCAAACAGGGCCGCCACCAGCCCGAACGACCCGTTTCCTGAGGCAATAACCGGTGCATCGGGGGTTTCCGGGGAAGGCGCTGAAGTCACGGTGAATTTCCCGTCGCCCAGTGTGAGAAACCCGGCCAGGACCGGTTTCAAGCCGGGCACAACGGCTTCCACCAGTGCGGCTGCGGGACCGATGTCCCGGTCCAGCTGCGCCAGGTTTGTCCGCCAGGCGGCCAGAGCGGTTTCGTGGTCCGGTACCGCGCTTCCTGCCGCGAGTGAAACCGATTCCGGACCATTCAGGAAACGGGCGAGCAGCCCCAGCTCATTGGCGGCATCCGGCACACCATTGCCTTTAATCTCAATTTTCAGCTTCCCGCCGGAGGTATTTACGTCAAAGGTGCCGTTCAGGTCGGCGGTGGCGGGATTCAGTAGTTCCACAAAGGCGGCGAACTCCGGATCGAGTCCCTGCAGCAGGGGGTTTTCATGCACTTGCGTGAAGGCCTGGCAAAAATCGACCACGGCGGTCCCGGAGGCTTTTTCTTCCTCAGGTTCCGTTTCTCCTTCCTCCTCCTGTTCCCCTTCCGCGGCATCGGGCATGTGTGTTTTGATTGCGGCGCAAATCCGGTCCATTTCGGTCATGCAGTCTGTTGTGATTTCCAGACCGCGCCGATAATACATCGCGGCTTGGGTTCCATCGCAGTCGAGGTACATGGCCAGAACCGGTGGAATGGCCGCGTGTATTTCCTCCTCGCCCGACTGCAGTTGTCTGCCCAGGGTGGCGGCCAACGATTTGTAGCCCCGCACCGCCATCCGGATATCGGTCTCCGCTTTCTCCCGGCTGAGTCCGGGCACACGGGCGGCGAGTTCAGCGGCATAAGCGTCCACCAGGGCCTGTTCGTGCGCTTCGCCCGAAGCCTTGGCCGCCCGTTCAATCAGGGCGCCCCAGGACGGCCCCAGCAGCAGCCGTATCTGAATATCCACGCACATCTCAATGACATCTTCCGCCTGGGAAACGGTGATTCCGAATTCATCGCTTAATTGGCGGAATTTCCGGACGGAATACTCTTCCGGGGGAGTTTTACTGTAAATCGAATGGGCGTAGTAATCCGCCCCCCATTCCGCATTGTGGGTCATAAAACCGGTTTTCAAGGCGGAAGGGACGAGCCGGTCAAAGTCACGATGCCCGAGGGTTTTCAGCGCAGACGCCTCGGCGGCATTTTCACGAATGACGGCATTGCAGTCGGGCAGCATGGCGCCGAACAAAACACTGAGATTGCGTCCCCCGGTCACACAGGACGCGATGTAGGCGTGCGTGGACGGTCCCCAGGCCATCGCGCCGGGCATGGCCAGCATTAGGGCAATGGAGAAAAGGCTGCATGGTTTCCTGTACATGTTTCTATGCATGGTTGTATCCTCCGGTTCAGATGTTCAGGGGGGGCACGTTCCGGAAACCTTCATCCGTGCGTTGACTTCACGCAGGGCCTCCAACTGCCAGGCACGCTGATTGGACGGGGTAACATTGCAGGAATCGTCCTGCCACGAGAAATCATATACCCAAAGGGCAGCCAATGCAACCCCAGAAGTTTCTATGGCCGTGAGCAGGGATTCGAATTCCTTGCGGGCGGCTGCAGCATCCTCTTCTTTCTCGACGCTACCCTGCCCGAACTCCCCGATGAACACGGCTTTGCCGGCGGTGCGCGCAGCTTCTTCAAGGATGTTCAGGTGTTTTTCCCAGGAACAGGTTTCCATGCCAAAGTACCGGGCATCCTTGTTCGGGTAGATATGGACCGAGATAAGGTCATAGGGGGCCGGATGGGCCCGCAACAGTTCCCGCTGGAATTCGTCCGCCGTATCAATGGTCCACGTGCCTTCGATGCGCTGGTGATACTGGGAAGGCCGGGGCAGGGCATGGCCCGTTGTGACAGGCCGGTATGGGTCCAGGTTGCGCACCGTGTCGCCGAACGTGCGCATGGCCTTCATCACCATGGCGCTGGTGACGGCATCCCGAGCCGTTCTTTTTCCGGGCGTACCCTTGCCTGGTATGACAGGCGGCAAATGTTCCATGGCATTGGGCAGGTCCGCGGCAAGGTTGTATTCGTTGCCGAATTCCCATGCCCAGATGGCCGGATGATTTCCATACCGGCGCACCACGTCTTCCGTATATTCGCGGATAAAGGCGTGGGTGTTACTGTCGGGGTTGCCCAGCTGGTCCATGGGTTCGCCCACGAGGTCCGGCACGCCCGGGTACCACCAGAACAGGCTTGGAATCAATCCGACGCCATTTTTGTGCGCGCTGTCAACCACCTCGTCGAGGGCGGCGAAACAGGCCTCGCGATTATTGAGACAGTACCGCCACTCTGAAGCATAAAAGCCGCCGCACATGAAGCGGACGAAGGGGATGTTGTAGCGGGCGAGTGCGGCGAAGCCTTCCCGGCTGGAGTGGTCTTCCGGATTGTGAAGGCGCCTGCTGAACGCATCGAAATAATTGACGCCGAATCCGCGAAAAGGCTTCCCGTCAAGCAGCAATTCGCCGGTCCCGGTAACACGCAACCGGGCCGCGCTACCGGGGGGCGTATTCTCCGCCGTACCGGCGTTCCAGGCTGTCATTGTAAGTGCCACGAATAGATAAACGACTTTCAGGTGAATAGCATGCATTCCATAAACCGCCTTATACCTGTTTCCTGTCCACGATTTTAGGATTTCCGGGAAGGGCATTATATCGTACTGGGCACGCCCGAATCGGAATGCCTGAAATGGTCAAGTTGAACCTTTTCAGAGCCCTCATATATGATGGCTGGATTATAATCAATCTGGAAGACAGCCGTTCCGCGGCAAAAACCAAACCGGCACCGGACCACTGTCCTTGATCTTTTTAAGAGGAATTCCGTTTGTGAATACCATTTGTGTCGTGGGCCTGGGATATATCGGCCTGCCCACGGCTACCATACTTTCCGTAAACGATGCGAAAGTCATCGGTGTCGATTTGCGCCGGGATATCGTTGAGGGTATCAACCGGGGCGAAATCGCCATCGAAGAACCCGGACTGGCTGCCCTGCTGAAAACCGCCGTCAAGTCCGGAAACCTGCGGGCATCGATGACGGCGGCGCCAGCGGATGTCTTCATTATCGCCGTGCCCACGCCGATAACGGAGACAAACGGGGCCGACATGCGTTGCGTGGTGGAAGCGGCGGAATCCATTGTGCCGTATCTGCGCCCCGGGAACCTGGTCATTCTCGAATCCACTTCGCCGCCCGGCACCTGCCGCGACCTTCTGGGGCCCATCCTTGAGCAAAGCGGCCTGAAGGTGGGGACGGACCTCTTCCTGGCCTATTGCGCGGAACGGGTCCTGCCCGGCAGGATACTGGAAGAACTGGTAAGCAATGACCGGGTAGTGGGCGGCGTCACCCCGGAAAGCGCGCAAAAGGCCCGGGACATCTACGCGCGCTTTGTCCAGGGCGAAATCGTGCTGACCTCCGCAACCACCGCCGAAATGATCAAGATTGTGGAGAACACCTTCCGGGATGTAAACATTGCGCTGGCGAACGAAATCGCCCTGCTCTGTGAACGTCTGGGCATTGACTTCTGGGAAGTGGCCCGGCATGCGAACCGCCATCCCAGGGTCAACGTCCACCAGGCGGGGCCCGGGGTGGGCGGCCACTGCATCGCGGTAGATCCCTGGTTTTTGGTGGAGGCCTTCCCAAAAACGGCCGGCCTCGTGCGCCGCGCGCGCGAACGTAACGATGCCATGCCCGCCCATGTGGCGGACACCATTACCGCCCTGCTCGCTGACGTGGAATCGCCCCGGGTGGCCG
Organism: Candidatus Hydrogenedentota bacterium; assembly: GCA_022706235.1. Lineage (GTDB taxonomy): Bacteria > Hydrogenedentota > Hydrogenedentia > Hydrogenedentales > CAITNO01 > JAAYBJ01. The sequence goes on from JAKJCY010000052.1 coordinate 12,620, forward strand.
TGCTGGGCCTGGCCTACAAGGCCGGCGTGGACGATATCCGTGAAAGCCCCGCCGTGAAGGTGACTTCCATGCTCGACAAACAAGGTATTACGGTCCGCTGCTGCGACCCTCATGTGCACACGGCGTCCTTGCCCCTGTGTTCCGTGGAAACCTGTTTGTCAGGCGCGGACCTTGCCGTTCTGATGACCGATCATGCCGAGTTCAAAGTTCTGGATCCGGAAACGGCGGGGGCGGCCATGCGGCATCGCCGCCTCTATGACACGCGCAACGCCCTAGACCGGGACGCCTGGACCAGGGCCGGATTTGAAGTGACCGTGCTGGGCGCCGGCCCCGCCCCGGAGCGCCTCCCATGAAAGGCGGCCACCTCATCGCGCTGGTGGCGGGCACCCGGCCGGAAGCCATCAAGCTCGCCCCGGTGTACAGGCATCTTGGGGAAAAGGCCGGCCGCTTTGAAGCACAACTCTGGGTGACGGGACAGCACCGGCATCTGCTGGACCAGGTGCTGGAAACCTTTGCGTTGAAGCCCCACCGTGATTTGAATCTCATGCGTCCCGGCCAGAGCCTGGCGGATATTACCTGCGCCGTATTGACCGGACTGCAAACGGCGTTTTCCGAGAAACGTCCAGACATGATCATGGTGCAGGGCGATACTACCACGGCCTTTGCCGCGGCGCTCGCCGGGTTCTACGCGGGAATAAAGGTCGCCCATGTGGAAGCCGGCTTGCGTACCTGGAACCGTTTTGCCCCCTATCCGGAAGAGGTGAACCGGCAGATGGTATCCTGCCTGGCGGACTTCCATTTCGCGCCGACGGCGCAGGCGCAAAAAAACCTGGAGCGCCAGGGTATTCCAGCGGACCGGATCTGGGTGACGGGTAATACGGTCATCGATGCCCTGGATATCATGGTGAAGCAGGTGCGCCGTGCTGCCCCCGTCTTTCCCCCCGATTTCCCTGTGGACAGTCTTGCCGATGGGCGGCGCATGATTCTCATCACGGGCCACCGCCGCGAAAATTTCGGAAGCGGGTTCGAATCCATCTGCCGCGCCATCGCGCTCCTGGCCGGGCGCTACCCGGAATATGCGTTTATTTATCCCGTCCATCTCAACCCGAACGTGCGGGAACCCGTTTCGCGCCTGTTGCAGGGGAAGGCTAATGTGCATCTCATTGAACCCCTGCCCTACGAGCCCTTTGTCTGGGCCATGGACCGAGCCTACCTGCTGCTTACGGATTCCGGCGGCGTCCAGGAAGAGGCGCCTCACCTCGGCAAGCCGGTGCTGGTCTTGCGCGACACGACGGAACGCCCCGAAGCGCTGGAAGCCGGGACCGCCCTGCTCGTGGGCACGGATGTGGAAAAGATTGTTGCAACTTGCACCAACCTGATGAATGATACCTCAGCGTATGCCGCCATGAGCCGCGCCGTCAACCCCTTCGGTGACGGCCATGCCGCCGAACGCATCGTGGCGGCGCTGGAATCTGTTTTTGTGAACCGCAATTTGGAGAATACATAGAACGGGACTTCGGAAACGAAAAACAGCCGACCCCGCCGTATAATACCAGGTTCCATAGGACGTATAGGTCCTATGGATTCTTTACAGTAAGGCGATACCTCTATTATCCTATTGGAGACTCCACCATGCCTTTCCCCCAGTTTGACCGCCATCAACTTGCAATTAAGCCCTTGTCGGAACGCAAGGACAAGGTATATATTGAACGCGATCATGTGCCGGTCAATGCGCCCGTCACCCATCCTTTGTCCCCATCCGGACAGAAAGTCATGGACGAACTGGTGGAACGCCTTGCCCGGGCTAGGGAGAACGGGAAGTCGCGCATGCTGACTTTTGGCGCCCATGCCATCAAAAACGGTCTCGCCCCAGTCTTCATTAAACTGATTGAAGAAGGTTGGATTACCCATCTCGCCACGAATGGCGCCGGTATCATCCATGACTGGGAATTTGCCTTTCAGGGTCACAGCAGCGAAGATGTCCGCGCCAACGTGTCCCGGGGCGAGTTCGGCACCTGGCAGGAAACCGGATTCTATCTCAATTTGGCCATCGTGGTCGGCGCGTGGCGCGGCATGGGCTACGGCGAATCCGTCGGCGCTTTCGTTGAAGAGGAAGGGCTTGCAATTCCATCGGAAGCGCAACTGCTTGATGAAATCACGGGCAAAGCCGCTTCGGACCCACAACAGGCCGCCGCAGCCGCGGATCTTCTCGACCGGATCAAGACTTTCAATCTGCCCACGGGGTGGATGGCCGTGCCACACCCCTTTAAAAAATACGGACTCCAGGCGGCGGCCTATAGGCTTGGCGTCTCTTTCACGAGCCATCCCATGATCGGCCACGACATCATTTACACCCATCCGATGAACCACTGCGCCGCCATCGGCCGCGCCGCCCAGCGCGACTTCCTCATCTACGCGAACCAGGTGATGAATCTGGACGGCGGCGTTTACATCAGCATCGGCTCCGCCGTCATGTCGCCCATGATCTTTGAAAAGAGCCTGTCCATGTCCCAGAACCTGCATATCCAGCAGGGCCGTCATATCGACAACCATTTCATGGTCATCGTGGATCTCCAGGAATCCCACTGGGACTGGAGCCAGGGTGAACCGCCCATGGACAACCCCGACTACTACCTGCGTTACAACAAGAGCTTCAACCGTATGGGCGGCCAGATGCGCTACGTGATGGCGGACAACCGGGACTTCCTTCTGACGCTGGTGCAAGGGTTGGGGTTACGAGCCTGATTGCGGTATAGTGGTTTACCGCACATCTTGATGGAAAGACTTCAGAAAGGTTACGTACTATTCAATAAGGTTTATACCTTATGCAGTATGACGTGGATAATATTATAACCATTCATTGGATAAAAAAATGTGTACTCGCAAGTGAGTATCTGATATCGAAGCATGCGGAAGATGAACGAAAAAACGACAATCTCTCGCTTTCAGATATCGAAAGCGTATTGCTGAATGGTGATACAATCGAACACTATTCTGATACGGGCCGCGGTCCTTCGTGTTTGGTTTGCGGCACTGTAAACCATAAACCGATCCATGTTGTCTGTGGCAAAAATAAACATTCCTGGTTGATAATTATCACGGTGTATCGTCCGGCATGGCCCAAGTGGAATGCGCCCAACCGAAAGGAACCGGTAATGGAACCTTATGGTGATTGTATCTATTGCGGCGGAGAAGTTATTGAACGCGTGCAACGTGTGGATTACCGGCTTCATGGGCAGCTTTATATATTGGAGGGGGTCCCGGCGGGCGTTTGCCAACAGTGCGGCGAACTGTTTTTTACCGCGGAAGTGGCCCGGCGGATGGAATCCGTGGTAGCCGAAGCGACCGGCCCCGTGGAAACGCTTCCCATCCCCGTCATTGCAGTAAAGTAAATCCAAGTAAGAGAATAGCTCTTTGATGTAACCGCCCACGGATAAACCCGACTACTACCTCCGCTACAACAAGTCCTTCAATTGCATGGGCGGCTAGATGCGCTATGTAGCCGCGGACAACCGGGACTTCCTCCTGACGCTGGTGCAAGGGTTGGAAAAATAGACTTCTTTGGGGTGGGAAAACCCGGTAGCCGGGGGTTATTCCCGGTCAGTGACAATCGGCCAGCCCATCCATTCGTCCTGAAACGCCACGGGGATCCCGTGTTTTTGGCATACCCGGATGGTATGCCCCGTACCGCCCTTCATCGGATCTTCCCGGTTCACATAGAAAAATGCCATGGTCGCCTGGGGCAATGCGGTTTCCGCCGCGCCGATGACCTTCATGGTATCGCGGAGCAAATACCTGGCCTTTGCCTGCATTTGCGGGCCGGCGTTTCGATTTGCCAGCAGTTCTTTATACTGCGGCGAAGATTGTACTGTACGATCGGCGGCGCGTTCTTCCACCGCGTCCGGCATGTCTGTCAACGCGATCTGGAAGGAATGTACGTCTATGCTTTTCTGCCGGTGACGCGCATAGGGCAGCACGTACTGCAGACGCGAAGGATCCACCTCCCTGATACCCTTCGCAAAGGCCTCATCACTCCCTTTGGCGTTACCCGTCCTGAAGACCGCATGTGGATACAGCGTTGCCAGCCGCGCGGCGAATTTCACCAGGAGGTCCACGTCCGATTCAGGAAGATTGCGCGTTCCCTCCACCAAGATGACGGGTTGGGAAGTTTCTTCGACAAGTTCACGGAAGGTAGGATAATCCATAGTTTCTTTCTAGTTGGGTTTTGTTTCTGTAAAATTATATATTAAAGGCCGCCAAAGAAACACGGCCTGAATAAATGCATTGCGGGTCGGGTTCATATTTGAACTATGATAAGTCATCCGTCCTCCATGTCAGGGAAAGCAATCATGAACATTCTTGTCGCTGCAAACTTTATGGTTCTTCTCGTCCTACAGGTACAGGCAACACCCGTCCAGGAATTCCCCCTGAGTCAGGTGCGCTTGTTGGACGGACCTTTTAAAGAAAACATGGACCGCAACGCGGCGTGGCTGCTGTCACTGGACGCGGACCGGCTGCTGGCGGGATTCCGCGAGTCTGCCGGGCTGGAACCCAAGGCACCGCGGTACGGCGGCTGGGAACAACAGGGCGTTGCCGGCCATTCGCTGGGGCACCACCTGTCGGCCTGCGCCGCCATGAGCGCCCAGGGCGACGCGCGCTTTACGGAACGGGTGAGCTACATAGTCCATGAACTGGCCTTGTGCCAGGAGGCGGGCGGCGACGGGTATGTCGGGGCCATCCCGGACGGACGCCGCGCATTTTCCGAAATCGCCCGGGGCGACATCCGCGCGGAGAATTTCAACCTGAACGGCGTGTGGGTGCCGTGGTACACCATGCACAAGGTCATGGCCGGGCTGCGCGACGCGTGGCGCCACACCGGGAACGAGGAGGCCCTGGCCGTGTACCGGCGATTGGGTGACTGGGCATTGCAGGTGACGGACGCACTCACCCCGGAACAGTTGCAGACCATGCTCAGCTGTGAACACGGCGGCATGAATGAAGTTGCCGCAGACCTATTCGCTGTCACCGGCTCGGAAAAGTACCTGGAGTTAGCGCGGCGGTTTTATCACAAGGCGGTGATTGACCCGGCGGCAAACGGCCAGGACGCGTTGAACGGGCTGCATGCGAACACCCAATTTCCAAAATTCATCGGCCTTGCGCGGCAGTATGAACTTGCCGGCGATGCACAAGCAGGCGATGCAGCACGGTTCTTCTGGGAAACGGTGGTGCGCCATCACAGTTATGTCACCGGCGGCAACAGCGACCATGAGCATTTCGGCCCGCCGGACCAGTTGTCGGAACGGCTCAGCGACCAGACCACGGAAAGCTGCAACACCTACAACATGCTCAAACTGACGCGCCGCCTGTTCATGCAGGCGCCCGCGCCGGAATGCGCCGAGTTTTATGAGCGCGCATTGTTTAACCACATCCTGGGTTCCCAGGACCCGGATACAAACCGGGTCACCTATTATGTGCCCCTGAAATCGGGTCTGGAAAAGACGTACCAGACCCTGGATGACACCTTCTCCTGTTGCGTGGGCACGGGCATGGAAAACCATACGCAATATGGATCCAGCATTTATTTTCATGGTGATGACGCCCTGTACGTCAACCTGTTCATCGCCTCCGAACTTTCCTGGCCTGAAAAGGGGCTTAGCCTGACGCAGGAAACCCGCTGTCCGGAAGAAGCTACTTCACGAATCCGATTTACCTGCGCACAGCCGGTTAAATTAACAGTCTACCTGCGGTATCCCGCCTGGGCGAAAAGCGGTGTTGAACTTAAGATCAATGATGAGCCACAAAACGTGACCGCCACACCGGGCAGTTTCATTCCCCTGGACCGGGAATGGAAAGACGGCGACGTGCTGTCCGTGCGGTACCCCATGGCCTTGCGGACGGAAACCATGCCCGATAATGCCGCCCGGCTTGCCTTTTTCTACGGCCCCGTGCTGTTGGCGGGCGCGCTCGGCAAGGAAGAACGCCCCCCGGCCGACATGCCCGTGCTGATCGCCAATGAAAAGCCCCTGGAACAGTGCCTGGAACCCGTGCCCGGCGAATCGCTTACATTCAAGACTTCCGGCATCGGCCATCCCGAAGACCTGACCCTGATTCCTTTCTACCGCATGCATCATCAGCGCCACATCGTCTATTGGGATCTGTTCACCCGGGAACAATGGGAAACGCGACAGGCGGCGTACCGTGCGGAGCAGGAACGGATTCAGCGCCTCGAAGCGCGCACCCTCGACTTCCTGCAGCCCGGTGAAATGCAACCCGAACGGGACCATGACTTTGAAGGTGTAAACAGCCGCCACGGATCGCACCTGGACCGCAAGTGGCGCGATGCCGCCGACGGCGGCTGGTTCGCGTTCACCATGAAGGTATCGCCGGACAAACCCATGGAATTGGTCGTCACGTACTGGGGCAGCGATGCCGGCCCGCGCACGTTCGACATCCTTGTGGACGGCACGGTTATCGCCACCCAACAACTGGATAACCCTTCCCCGGGCAACTTCTGGGATGTGGTCTATCCCGTTCCTTCTGAACTGACCCACGACAAGGAAACGGTGCGCGTCACCTTCCAAGCCCATCCGGGCAATATGGCGGGCGGCATTTTCGGACTGCGAACTGCACTGCCGGAATGAGGGCGGATTGTTTGAACCAATGGACGTAATGGACATCATGGACATAATGGAGCCGCCCTAAATGATAATGGCGCAAACAACCCAAGTGAACACCACAGGGTATTGCTCAACCCTGCCTACCCCCAAAACCTAATCCGAGGTCTTCCGCATTAAGCGCACGGCCAGGGCAAGAAACAGCAGGGCAAGACCGCATTGCCCGAGGATGGGCCGCCACAAGGCACGCGGGCCGACCCCTTTCGTAACAATGCCCTGGATGATTTCCAAAAACCACCGCAGAGGATCGAAGATGGTCATGTACTGAAAGAAGGCGGGCATATTGCGGACGGGAAAGATGAAGCCGCTGAGCAGCACGCAGGGCATCATGAAGAAAAAGGCGGTGAGCAGGGCCTGCTGCTGCGTTTTGGCGGTGGTACTGATGACGAGGGCGAGGCCGAGATTGCCGGCGATGTAGACGCCGGCCATGACATAGAGCAGCAGGAGACTGCCCTGCACGGATATGCCGAACATCACGCGGGTCAGCACAAGCATCATGGTCATGATGAGGTACCCCAACACCATGTAGGGAATGGTCTTGCCGAGGATGAACTCGGTCTTGCCGATGGGCGTGACCAGCAGCTGTTCAATGGTACCGATTTCCTTTTCACGCACGATGGCGATGCTGGCCAGCAGGATGCTGACTACGAGCAGCATGACGGCGATGAGCCCAGGCACGAAGTAATACTTGCTTTCCAGGTTCGGGTTGAACCAGGCACGCGTTTCAATATCGATGGCGCCGGGAAGGGCGGCAGCCGCGCTCCCCAGGTGACCCGCGAGCACCTGGTTGGCATAATTGAACACGATGGCGGTGCTGTTGCTGTCCGTGGCATCGGCGAGCAGCTGCACCCGGGCAGTTCGCCCGCCGCGCAGGTCCCGTTCAAACCCGGCCGGAAAATGGAACACGCAACGGACCCGGCCCGCGTCCAGAACGTGCGCCATATCCGACTGCCGTTCGAGCGGCTCGATGATGTCGAAATAGCCGCTGCCGGTGAAGGCGGCGATAAGCGCGCGAGACGAGGAGGTCTGGTCGAGGTCGAGGACCGCCGCGCGGATATGGGTCACGTCGGTGGTGAGTGCGAAGGCGAAGATGAGCATCTGCAGCACGGGCATGAGAATAATCATGGCGCGCATGCGCGGGTCGCGCAGCATCTGCAGAAACTCTTTGATTAACATTTCGCGGATCCGGCGGAACATGGGTTACTCCAGTTTCAGTTTCATGCTCTTGTGAGCCAGCACGACCATCAGTGCCGCGTATATCGCAAGGAGCAGCGTATTGAACCAGATGATTTCCAGGCCAACCCCCTTGAGGTAGATGTCGCGCAGAATCTCAATGAAATAGCGCCCGGGAATCAGGTAGGTGAGCATCTGCACGGGCACGGGCATATTTTCAATGGCGAAGGCGAAACCGCTGAGCAACAGTGTGGGCAAATAACTGGCCATAATGGCTGCCTGGTTGGCGAGCACCTGCGCCTTGAGGCGGATGCTGAGCATGAGCCCGAAAAAGAGGGCGCCCGTCAGAAAGATGGATGCAGTAAAAAAGAGCAGCGCGGGCTGGCCGCGCAGGGGCACCTGGAACAGCCATTGGCCGAGCACGACCGCAATGGCCACGTCGGCCATGCCGATGACGTAATAGGGAAGCACCTTGCCCAGGACCAGTTCGGGCACGCGGATGGGCGTGCCGATGAGCTGTTCCATGGTGCCCAGTTCCCATTCCCGGGCGACGGTGACACTGGTCAGCATGGCGGCGATGACGATCATCACGATGACGATGATGCCGGGCACGGTGGTATTGACGCTGCGCAGGTCCGGATTGTACCAGGCGCGCGGTTCCAGGACAATCGGCGCGGCTGCCGCGCCGCGGCCGGAAATCCGGGCAAGCGACGCCGCGACACGTCCGTTATAAAGGGCGCCCAGGGCGGATGCGTAACCCAGGGCGAGCCGGGCCGTGTTCGCGTCGCTGCCGTCGGCGATCACCTGGGCCTGCGCTCGGCCCTGGCGCAGGCGCTGCACGAAGTCGGCGGGCACGACCAGGGCGAGCAGGGCCTCGCCGTTCTCCAGGCGGTGCTGCATCTCGCCGTAGCCGTCGGAATACCCGGTGATGGAGAAGTAGGGCGAACCGCTGAAGAGGGCGATCAGTTCCCGGCTTTCGGGCGTACGCGACTGGTCCCAGACGACTGTGGGCACGTTGTCCAGGTCCATATCGAGGGCATACCCGAAGATGAGAATGAGCAGGGCCGGGATTGCCACCGCCAACACCAGGCTGCGCCAATCGCGGAACACGTGGATAAATTCCTTGCGCGCCACAGCGCGTAGCCGCCTGAAATTCATGGTTGCCTCCCCCCCGCGTTGGCGGCCGCCGCAGCCTCCTCCCGGTCCACCTGTTCGATCAACGACACAAACACATCCTCCATGGACGGTGTTATTTCCCGGACATGAGCCGGGGCGGACCCGCGCTCCGCGAAAACTTGGTTCACCGCGCCGGCGACGGTTTCGGGATCCGCGACCACGAGGTGGATGCCCGCGCCGAACAGGGCCGCCTCGCGCACCCCGGGCAGCGCGGCCAGCGTTTCGATCAGGTCCTGGGGCGCGTCACAGGCAACGTCAAGAATGCGCTCGCGCATCACGCCGGTCTTCAGTTCGAGGGGCGTGCCCAGGGCGATCATCCGGCCCCGGTAAATCATGGCGAGCCGGTCGCAGTATTCGGCCTCCTCCATGTAGTGGGTGGTGACAAATACCGTCACGCCGTTTCCGGCCATGTCGTAAATGAGGTCCCAGAAACGCCGCCGGTTCAAGGGGTCCACCCCGCTGGTCGGCTCGTCGAGGAAAAGCACGGGCGGTTCGTGCAGCACGGCGCAGGCCATGGCAAGGCGCTGTTTCCAGCCTCCGCTGAGCACGCGCGCCGGGCTCTGGCGCCGTTCGCGCAGACCCGTCATGTCGAAAGCCCAGTCCTTGCGCGCGGCGAGGCGCCGCCCGGATAGCCCGTAGATCCCCCCGTAAAAATTCATGTTCTCCTCGACCGTCAGATCCTCGTACAGGGAAAAGCGCTGGCTCATGTAGCCGATGTTCTTCTTGATGGCTTCGGGCTGGGTTCGCACATCGAAACCCGCCACCGTGCCCGAGCCTTCCGTCGGCGCAAGCAGGCCGCAGAGCATGCGGATGGTGGTGCTTTTCCCGGCGCCGTTCGGGCCGAGAAAGCCGAAGATTTCGCCGCGCGCCGTTTCAAAACTCACCTGGTCCACCGCGGTGAACTTGCCGAAACGCCGGGTGAGCCCTTCGACACGCACGGCTGGCCCATCCGTCACGGAAGGCGGAGTGTGAGAAGAGACTTCGGAAACCTGCCCGGGATGGGCCTCGGACGCCCCGCCTGCACCCAGCACGGCCACAAAAACATCCTCAAGGGAAGGGGTCTGCTCCCCGAGGTCTTCCGCGTCCAGGCCGGCGGCGGCGATGGCCGCGAGCGCATCCCGGCGCGCCCCCGCAATATCGTCGGCCGCCACATGCACCTGCGCGCCGAACACGTCCACACTGGCGCCGGACAGGCGCATACGCAGCATCCGGGCGAGCTCCCTCGCACGCGTGCTGCGGAATGCCGTCAGCCCACGATGCATCAGGTCCTTGATTTCACGGGGACTGCCCTGGGCCAGCAGGCCGCCCCGGTCAAGGAGCGCCAGGCGGCCGCAGCGTTCCGCCTCATCGAGATAGGCGGTGCTTACGAGTATGGCCACGTCCTGTTTCAGCAGCTGGTACAAAATACGCCAGAAATCCCGGCGGCTCACCGGGTCCACGCCGTTGGTGGGCTCGTCGAGGAGCAACACTTTCGGCGTGTGGATCAGCGCGCAGACCAACTGCAATTTCTGTTTCATACCGCCGCTAAGGTCGCCCGCAAGCCGGTCCCTGAAGGGACGCATGTAACTGAAATCCAGCAGGTCATTTACCCGCTCGGGCCGCCCCCGCTTCGGAACACTGTACATATCCGCGTAAAAATCGATGTTTTCCGCCACGGTCAGGTCGGGATACAGGCCGAAGCGCTGGCTCATGTAGGCCGTATGCCGTTTGACGCCGTCGGGCTGGGTTTGCGTGTCGAAGCCGGCCACCGTGGCCGCGCCCTCGTCGGGGTCCATGATGCCCGCCAGCATGCGCAGGGTGGTCGTCTTACCCGCGCCGTCGGGGCCGACCAGTCCAAATACCTCGCCCGGGCGCACCTCAAAGGACAGGCCGTCCACCGCTGTGAGTGTGCCGAAGCGTTTGCGCAACCCGTGCGCCTCTATTGCAGGCGGTTGCATGATCATTGCCCGAAATCAAGGCGCGCGTCCGCCGGCATGCCCGGTTTCAGGGCTAAATCTTCATTTTCAAGGGCAATCTTGATGCGGTACACCAGCTTCACGCGCTCTTCCGGGGTCTGCACCTGCTTGGGCGTGAATTCGGCCTCGCCGGAAATATACGTCACCGTACCCTTGAACACCCGGCCGGGCCAGCTGTCGCAGGTCACCTCCGCCGCCTGGCCGAGGCGCACGTTGCCCAGGTCCGTTTCGCTCACATAGGCGCGCAGCCAGGGATTGCCGAGATCGCCCAGGGTAACCACCGGCGCGCCGGGCGACAGGTATTCGCCCGGTTCCGCCGACTTGCTCAGGATGATGCCATTGAACGGCGCCTTCAATTCCGTATAGTCTAGCTGCTGCTTCGCGTGGCTGACCGCCGCGCCTGCCGCCGCCAGCTTCGCGCGGGCCTGGTCCAACTGCTCCGCGCGCGGCCCTTCCTTGGCCAACGCGTAGCGTTCCTCCACTTGGCGCAGTGCCGCCCGAGCCTGGTCAATCTGTTCCGCCCGAGGCCCTTCCTGTACCAGTTTCAGCCGCTCTTCCGCGCTCGAGAGCCGCTCCGCCGCCATGCGCGCCTGCGTGGTAACAACCTCGTGCTGCTGCGGTGTCACTGCCTTTTGTTCAAGCAGGCGCGTAAAACGCCCGGCATCCGATGCGGCCCGCTCTGCTTCGGCGCGCAGCATCTCCACTTCCGCCGCCGCCGCCGCCA
>JAKJCY010000530.1 GCA_022706235.1 Candidatus Hydrogenedentota bacterium
AACCATTATGTGCAATTCCGAAACGTATGGGTTGTTGATTTGGGAACGGGAGTGTAGCCAACGATAACGGCGGACCTCTCGCGGGCTCAACTACCCAAAGCGTTCCGCAGGCGTTTTTCGAATCCAGTCAGCGCAAAGTTTCCAAATGCGGTTGCCTCTTCCGATGGATAGGTGGAGCTGGAGCCTTCGAGCCGAAAACCGAAACGGTTGTTCAGGTAGGCGTCGGTGGCGTCGGTGGTTTTCCACATCAGTTCGGCGGCTGCGTCAGCGTCTTGTGTGTTCCCGCAGGCGATTTCCATGTTCAGAGAAAGCCGGTCGTCCGCTATCAAATCCGCCGTTAAGCGGACGGACTTGACCGCTACCCAGAGCCGCTTCATTTCTTCCTCGAGGTCCGGAGCATTCAGCACATCCACCAGTCCGGCCAGGGCGCCCTGCAGTTCCATCAGCGCGCCGTTCTGGTTGTTGACGGCAATTTCTACAAAATGCCTGCCTGTTACCGGTGGCGCATCGAAGGGAACATAATTGG
>JAKJCY010000531.1:0-265 GCA_022706235.1 Candidatus Hydrogenedentota bacterium
CGTGCAGGGCAAGGACGGGAAGATCTACCTCGTCTACACCACCAACGGCCGCACCACCATCATGCTCGCCGTGTTCGACGAGGCCGCCGTCACCGAGTACACGAACGAGTGACGGGGGGCAGACGGGTCTTCGGAGGAAGAGGGGAGGGAACCACCGATGAACAGCGATGAACACCGATGGGAGGGACGGGCGGGGAACGGAGGTGCCTGAACGGAAGGGCGTCGGTTTCGTCTTCCGGGGCCGCCAGGCTTCCCCTTGGCCTCT
>JAKJCY010000531.1:294-523 GCA_022706235.1 Candidatus Hydrogenedentota bacterium
AAAGGGCTTGCGGGCAAAGCGGTGCTTTGCATTTGCGCGCGTGTCTTGGGGAGCCCTCCCCGCCGGAGCAATCGCGAAGCGGAGCTTCGCTGACAAGTGCGTTCCCAAGTAAAACTTGGGAACGAGGGCCCCCCCAACGCGTAACGGACCAAGGTCCCGCCCCCCTGGGAACGCCAAGCTTCCCCTTGGCCTTCCGGGAAACGTTCCATGGACAGGCCCGCGCGGGAAA
>JAKJCY010000532.1 GCA_022706235.1 Candidatus Hydrogenedentota bacterium
GGCGATTCGTTGCGTGTAGAACTCCGCCCGTGGGGCATTCACGTCGCCCTGATCGAACCCGGCATGATCAAAACACCCATCTGGGACAAGGCACGCCAGTCCGCGGCGAATGCTTCCGGACTCTTACCCGAGGAAGCGTACAAACTTTATGCCGCACCCTTGGACTCTCTGCGCAGGATGGTGCAAGAACCGCCTGCCATTGCCGCCTCTCCCCGCCGCGTCGCCCTTTCGGTGCAGCACGCCCTCGAATCGCGCCGGCCTAAGACGCGCTACCGGATTGCGATGATGATTATGGGACTCTAACTGCAGGCCCCCGACGGAGGCGTGCGTACCTTCCCAGGTGCGCCCTTTAACGATGCCATAGGCTGTTTAATCTCGCGCTGGCGCACCTGGGAAGGTACGCCTACTGAATCGGCATTACCCAACCTAAACATCCGAAAAGTTTTTTTGGCGATCAAAAAACAGGTGCGCGAGACACGTATCTATCAGAAACAAAGCATCAAATCACGGGCAATAGACGA
>JAKJCY010000533.1 GCA_022706235.1 Candidatus Hydrogenedentota bacterium
TAGTAACCGATCACGGACACAAGAATCCGACCTTTCTGGTCACCAACGAATTGGACATGCCCATACAAACGATGATTACAAAGTATGCCCATCGCTGTCTTGTTGAGCAGGAAATCGCTGAGCAGATAGACTTTTTCCATCTCAACTCGCCCTCGTCCTCACTGGTCATCAAAGTGGATTTTGACCTGACCCTTTCTCTGTTGGCGCACAACCTGTTTCGGATGCTTACCCGAAAACTGCCCGGATTTGAGAAATGCACCGTTGCTACCATTGCACGGGACATCCTGCAAAACGGCGCTAACATCAAAATCGAAAACCGGGGGATTACAGTAAATCTAAAGAAGAAAGTACATCTGCCAACCCTCTTTGAATTACAATGGATGAAAGAGAAAACTTATCTGCCCTGGATGGACGCCGCAATCAGATTCGGTTATGCCTCGGTATCATGAAATGGATACCATCTTAACTGATAATGAAAATCCGTGTTTAACATGGAACAGGCGGTAGCCGCGCGCCTCGG
>JAKJCY010000534.1 GCA_022706235.1 Candidatus Hydrogenedentota bacterium
TCGAGGAGAATCGCCCGGTTTTGTCGTCCAGCTCGATGCGGTACTGCAAGGAGTACCTGCCCTACCGCGCTTCGACCCACAATCTGGGCGCCTTGCGTTATGTCACGATCACCACGCCGAAAACGTGGGAACGGTACGGCATTCATGCGCTCGAAGGCATGTACCCGATCCTCGGGCCGGGGTTTGTGTCGGTGCGCAATACGGGCAGCATCGACCGTAACGTGGCGCACCTGAAGCATGAGCGGGGCGTGGATGTCGTCGTGGTTGCGACCGGCGACATGTACGGCGGTTTTGGGGATCTTCTGCTGTGCGGGACCCGCGGTTCCGCGTACGTCAAGATCATGGATTCGTTTTACAGTTTCAAGGCGCAACTCGTGGCGTTCGTGGATTTCCTCCGCTCGGGGGTCTATCCTTTCCCCTTCGCCGAGACGGAGGAACTGATGAAGATCGTGATCGCGGGGATCCGCAGCCGCGAGGAAGGCGGCCGCGAGATACCGCTCGCGGAAATACACTGAGC
>JAKJCY010000535.1 GCA_022706235.1 Candidatus Hydrogenedentota bacterium
ATATGCCCGGCCTGTTCCAGGATGTGGTCGCGCAAGGCGATCGCCGAGGCTTCCTCACCCTGGTCGAACCGCACGGGATGAATGTTCAGTCCCTCCCCGGCCAGCGCGTCAGCCAGGCTCTTAAGCGCATCCAGGTTGCGCGACGCCGTATAGGTCTCCGCGCCCGCTTCCGCAAGAGCGCGTACCAACTGGCGGCCATACAGGCCCGCGCCGCCAGTGATTAGCGCCACCTTCCCCGTAAGGGAAAATCTTTTACTCCTTTTCGGAATTCATAGGCAGTAGGTTTAAGACCCTACGCTTCATCCGGGACTTCGCCCGGAAGAAGTGGCGCCTGCGACGCAGCTATTTTATATTGCATTACTGGGAGCGCCAGCATCCTTGCCGGCATTTTTGGCGAAAATGATTATCACTGCCGGCAAGGATGCCGGCGCTCCCAGTATTTTATATGCCCGACTTATAATCCTTTACGGGGACAGCATAAGGCGCGCGAATGGCTGTCCCCGGAATTACAGGT
>JAKJCY010000536.1 GCA_022706235.1 Candidatus Hydrogenedentota bacterium
ATGACAGACACCTTGACCAGGGCCGTATCGCAGTTATCCGGATCCGCCTTCGCACATATCTTGTAGCCAAGGGTATACACGCCCGGTGCTGTCCCCGGATCCACGCGGACGATACCGGTGGCCGTATCCAACACAACTTGAGCATCCGCCTTTGCTGAAACGATGGTCATTGTTATCTCGTCGATAGACACAGGCGCACCGTTCAGTGTGTCGTTATCCAGTACGTTTCCAACATTCGTACTGCCAACTGACTCGTCTACAGGTTTGCCTGTAAAGTCATCATCAACCGCGTCGATGACGGATGTGACTTCGCCTTCACCTTCGGCGGGCACTTCGCCTTCACCTTCGGCGGGCACTTCACCTTCACCTTCGGCGGGCACTTCGCCTTCACCTTCGGCGGGCACTTCACCTTCAACGGGTTCACCTTCAACCGGTTCGCCTTCAAGGGGTTCGCCTTCGACGGGTTCGCCTTCAAGAGGTTCACCTTCAACCGGTTCGCCTTCAACCGGTTC
>JAKJCY010000537.1 GCA_022706235.1 Candidatus Hydrogenedentota bacterium
GTCAAGACCATCGCAATTGCCTTCCATGCCCTTGCGCAGGTTTACCTGGTAGCGTTCCGGCCAGGGGCGTTCCTTGGGCACATTCACATAGCGGAAATACACGCCGCTGTCCCAGTTGTCTTCCGCCAGTGCTTTCCATTCATATTCCAAGACAAAATCCCCATATTTCTTCTCGGTTTGTACCAAGCCATTGCCCTCCGCAAGCAAAATGGCCCCGTCCACAACCCTGGCCTCGCAGTTGAGTACCGACCAGCCCTCCAGGCTTTTTCCATCAAACAACGCAACCCTGCCGCAGGCGGTATCCGCGTACACATTCGGGCTCAGAAAAGCGACAAGCACTACGGTAATCAGGACGCAGGAGCGTTTCATGGTACGATTCCTCCTATTGTTCAGGTTAATGTGGACTAACTTGCTTCTATAAATAGACGCGTGATTCTACACGACGGTTACACAGAAGAACAAAACGAACAAGCTTTTTCAGTTGCCCTGCCAACTGAAAACGTTGTTGGACT
>JAKJCY010000538.1 GCA_022706235.1 Candidatus Hydrogenedentota bacterium
GGAAACGGGCCGAGGGACCGACCACGATTTGAGGCACATCGACCGGGACTTCATCCTCGGGCGAGACAGGGAAGACCGCTCCTGTAATCCGCCCCAGATAGTGTTGCAGTTCCGATGCCGCCGTCCGTTCCGCCGGAATCGCGTCCTCCGCCAGGGTAATCACATAGGGGGTCGTGCCATCCACGCTCAATTGCAGACTCCCTGCGGTCATATGCAGAAAAACGATCGTTGTAAGAAGACTCATGCAAGGTTCCTTTCAAGGGGATTATAGGGGAGAGGCGCTATTTATCCCAAAAACGGCAGATAAGCCCGGCAAGAGAAAGGACCGAAGGGACCTAAGAGCGTGTACGGAAAGTCGAGATTGCTTCACTTTGTTCGCAATGACGGCTTTATGGATGCTATGTCATTGCGAGTGAAACGAAGCAATCTAAATAGGTTGTGATAATTGCATGGACCGTCAAAGGGACTTTCCGTACACCCTCTAAGAGAAGTAAAGAACGCACCAGGCAGG
>JAKJCY010000539.1 GCA_022706235.1 Candidatus Hydrogenedentota bacterium
CGCAATACGGCCTTGAACAGCAACGCCGGCGGCAAGCTGGCATTCATTCCAAAGCATTTTCAGGCTGATCGCGCTCATTCGTAGACCTCTTGGTTCTTATTGTAGCACTGCGATTTTTAGGATGTCAAGTGAGGATTGGAATATTCCGCCGGTGAGTTCTGTCGGGAGAAGGGCATGTCCTACGCTGCGCAGAGGATGACAGTTCGACTTGTCGTTGCGAGCAAACGTACGTGAGCGCGGCAATCTGCCAGTCAACCTGCGCTCAGAATGACAACCTGATTCGTCGTTGCGAGCGAGCGGCAGCGAGCGCGGCAACCTGCCTGTAAGCTGATGGCGAGTTCTGCGTTGTTCTCAGGATGACGGGAACAATGGGAGATCGCTTCGCTGCGCTCGCGATGACGGGAAAAAGCAAGATCCTTCGCTGCGCTTGCGATGACGGAAAAAAGCAAGATCCTTCGCTTCGCTCGCGATGACAGTTCGATTCGTCGTTGCGAGCGAGCGGCAGCGAG
>JAKJCY010000053.1 GCA_022706235.1 Candidatus Hydrogenedentota bacterium
GGCGGTCCAGGTCGGTTTTGGCGAGAAAAAGGAAAAACGGTGCACCAAACCGCTACTGGAGCATTTTAAAAACGCCGGAGTCGCCCCAAAGCGTGTGCTGCGCGAGTTTAAGGTGGAAGACGGCAGTGCCCTGAAGCCGGGCGATGAAATTCGCTCCGACATTTTTAAGAAGGGCGACCGCGTGGATGTTTCCGGACTTAGCAAGGGCCGTGGTTTCGCCGGTGGCGTAAAGCGCCATCATTTTGCAGGCGGGCCCGGCACGCACGGATCCAACTTCCACCGGAGGCCGGGGTCCATCGGGGCGAGCGCCGATCCGTCGGAAGTCGTGAAAGGCAAGCGCCTGCCGGGTCACATGGGCAATACAAGCGTTACCATACAGAATCTTGAAGTGGTGGACGTGGTCCCTGAAAAAAATCTGCTGGTAATTAGAGGCGCCGTTCCCGGTGCCAATGGCGGCATGATTATGGTCAAACACACAATGAAGGGAGCCAGATAAGCCATGGTACCCCTAAAAGTTGTCAATATGGATGGCGTGGAGCAGGATGCCGTCGAAGTCAGCGAACAAGTTTTCGCCGTGGAAACAAGCGAGACGCTGATTCATGATGTTATTACCGGTTTGCAGGCTGCTCAACGGCAAGGCACGCATTGCACGAAAACCCGCGCTGAGGTTTCCGGGGGCGGTTCAAAGCCGTTCCGCCAAAAAGGAACCGGCCGCGCGCGTCGGGGCAGTTCGAGGGATCCGTTGCTGCGCGGCGGCGGCACTATTTTCGGACCCAAGCCTCGGGAGTATCGCAACAGGATTACCGTCGCAATGAAGCGTAAAGCAATCTGCGCGCTGTTGTCGGACCGGGTGCGTTCAGAACGCCTGTGCGTGCTGGCGGATTTCATGATGGACCAGGCCAAAACCAAACTATTCGCCGCCATGATGGATAAAGTTGCTCCGGGAAGCCGGCGCACGCTGCTGGTCACTGCCGATTATGACACGAAAGTGCTGTTGTCCTCGCGGAATATACAAAATGTATCCGTGCGCACGGCGGCGGATGTGTGCGCTCTTGATGTGATTGGCGCTACCCAGGTGGTGCTGCAGCGTGAAGCGCTTCCAAAACTTGAGGAACGATTATCATGACCGTGGAATACCATAAAATCATAGACAGGCCCATTGTAACGGAAGAGTCTCAGATTCTTCGCGAAAATGGGAACCACTATGTATTTCGTGTCAGCGCGACGGCCAACAAGCGGCAGATTCGCGACGCCATCGAAGACATGTATCGCAAAGAAGCGATAAAAGTGGTTTCTGTAAACACCATGAACTACCGCGGCAAGTCTCGCCGCCAGATTGGCACGCGCCGTACGGGCCGGCGGGCGCATTGGAAGAAAGCCATTATTACCCTGCGCCCCGGCGATCAAATTGAACTGATCTGATGGAGACCTTCAAACCATGCCATTAAAGAGATTTAAACCTTATACCCCGTCACGGCGCACCATGACTGTGTCTGACTTTTCGGAACTGGCCAAGAAGAAACCCGAAAAGGCGTTACTCCAATCCAAGAAACGGATTAGTGGCCGTAACAACATGGGGTGTGTCACCATGCGCCGTCGCGGCGGCGGTTCAAAACGCCAGTACCGCATTGTGGATTTCAAACAGGACAAGGACGGCATTCCAGGCAAAGTCGCGGCTGTTGAGTATGATCCCAACCGTTCCGCGCGGATTGCTCTGGTCGTTTATGCCGATGGCGAGAAACGCTATGTGCTTGCGCATAATGTCGTAAAAACCGGGCAGACGGTCATGAGCGGGACCGCAGCGGAGTACGAGGCCGGCAATACCATGCCTTTGTCCAATATTCCCATGGGTAGTTTGGTATACAATGTGGAAATGACTCCCGGCAAGGGCGGGCAAATCGCGCGTTCCGCCGGTAACAAGTGCCAGTTGCTCGCAAAAGAGGGACGGTTTGTCGTCCTGCGCCTGCCCTCGGGTGAAATGCGGCGTGTTTTGAGTGAATGCCGCGCGACGATTGGTACCGTAGGCAATGAAGAACATGGAAATGTCGTGCTCGGCAAGGCAGGCCGGAGCCGTTGGCTCGGGCGAAGGCCGAAAGTTCGTGGCGTGGTCATGAATCCAGTGGACCATCCCATGGGCGGTGGTGAAGGACGCTCTTCCGGCGGCGGACATCCCGTGACGCCTTGGGGTGTGCCGACCAAAGGGTACAAGACCAGGAAAAAGAAAAATCGTTCAAATAAATTTATTATCAGGCGGCGCAATGCATAAGGCATGGGCCGGAGTCGAACGCCGAATCGCGGCGGAGCCGCAGGTGGTCCATGGGGACGTTTTTCGGGCCTGAACAATAAAGGAGAATACAGGTGCCCCGTTCATTGAAAAAGGGTTATTTTATCGATGACAGTCTGCTGCAGAAAGTGATCAAGCAGCAGCAGGAAAGGGATCGCCGTGTCATCAAGACTTGGTCCCGCCGTTCAACCATCGTTCCGGATATGGTCGGCCTGACCTTGGCGGTGCACAACGGTAAATCCTTTGTCCCCGTCTTCATCACTGAAAACATGGTCGGCCACAAGCTGGGTGAATTGGTTCCAACCCGAACCTTCCGCAGTCACGCGGGTGGCAAATAACAGGAGACCCGGTAATGTTAATAGCCAGGGCAACATTGCGAAACATACGGCTTTCGCCCCGCAAAGCGCGGTTAATTGCCGATTCCATTCGCGGCAAGCGGGTGTTGGATGCGCGCGACATCCTGCAGTTTTCACTGCAGCGGGCTGCAGAGCCTGTGCACAAACTGCTGGATTCCGCGGTGGCCAACGCAGAGTGGAAAGCGCGTGAAGAGCGGCGCCGCATTGATTCTGACGAACTTATTATTAAAACCATCATGGTGGACGAGGGCCGTACCTTCTATCGGTTCCAGCCCATGCCGCGCGGTCGGGCAGGGCGTATTCGTCACCGCAGCAGTCACATAACGCTGACCATCACAGAGTAGAGGAGAATCGCATGGGTCAGAAGATACATCCCTTCGGATTTCGCTTGGGCGTCATTCAAAACTGGTCGTCCATATGGTATGCCGGCAAGGATTATGTCGAGTTGCTTCACAAGGATCTTGAAATACGCAAGTATGTCAAGCAACGCTTGGAAAACGATCCGGACAATCCAAAGGCCGAAGTGGCCAAGGTCGATATTGAGCGCGCGGGCCGGAAGACGAAAGTGCATATCTTTACGCCACAGCCCGCATATGCCATTGGCAACAAAGGCGACCGGGTAGAGCTGTTGCGGCAGGAGCTGGAAGCGCTCACCGGTCATGAAGTGACCGTCAAAATTAACGAAGTCAGTATTCCCGATTTGAACGCCCAGTTGGTGGCCGACCGCTTGGCGGGCCAGTTGGAACGTCGCGCATCCTTCCGCCGGGCGATGAAAAAAGCCATGCAAAACACCATGAGCCGGGGTGCCAAAGGAATACGTATTCGTGTGGCCGGGCGCCTGAACGGTGCGGAAATTGCCCGTGCAGAGCAATCGCGCGAGGGCAGCGTGCCGCTGCATACCTTGCGCGCAAATGTGGATTATGGCTTTGCTACCAGCAGAACCACCTATGGTGCCATCGGCGTCAAGGTGTGGATTTACCTCGGTGATGTAATGCCGGGAGAGCGCGTTGAAGCGATGCCCGGCGATATCGGCGGAAAACATCCGCAGGAAGGCCGTGGGTATCGTTCGGAGCGGGGGGATGGCAGGCCGCCGCGTGGCGGCCGCGGGGGTCGCGGCAGGCGTGCGGACGTCGCTTCGTCCCAGGAATAGATGTGTTGGATTGGCAGCAGAAGTCAGTAACGAGGCGCCGTGAGGCGCGTAGCGTGGAGATAGAGCAGTTATGTTGATGCCTAAGCGTATGAAATTCCGCAAAGTGCAGCGTGGCCGCAGGAGCGGGGCGAGCAAGGGCGGATTTACCCTTGAAGAAGGCGAGTTCGGGTTGAAAGCCAATCAGGACGGTTGGATTACCGCCCGCCAGATAGAGGCCGCCCGTGTCGCCATCACGCGTCACCTGCGCCGTGGCGGCAAGGTCTATATACGGGTATTTCCAGACAAACCCATAACAAAAAAGCCCGCAGAGACACGCATGGGCAAGGGAAAGGGCGCCCCGGAAGAATGGGTGGCCGTGATAAAGCCCGGGCGGATTATGTTTGAAATCGAAGGGGTCGCCGAGCCATTGGCGCGCGAGGCTATCCGTTTGGCTGGGTTTAAACTGCCTATTAAAACTAAGTTCGTTTCACGGGCGCTATAAAGTGCCGTGTTTAAACAAGGGAGTATAGTTCCGGTGAGAGCCAAAGAATTACGAGATAAGACTGCCGATGCCCTCATGACGCTTATCGAAGAGCGTCAGGACGACATTGTGAATTTCAGATTACAGCAAGCGACAGGCATTGTGGACAACTGTCGTCGCGCCCGCGAGGCACGCAGGGACATTGCAAGAATTAAAACCATTATGAAAGAGCGGGAAATCGCCGCGGCGAAAGGGACGAACAAGTAATGGCTACGGATACCCCCCAGCAGGATAAAAAAGTGCTCGCCAACCGCAAGGAACGTGTGGGTTTGGTTACCAGCACAGCCATGAACAAGACCATTACGGTGGCGGTTGTCCGCGTGAAAGAACACCGTTTGTACAAAAAAGCGCTGCACCAGACCAAGAAGTTCAAAGCCCACGACGAAATGGAAACCTGCAATGTGGGCGATCTGGTGCGCATTCGGGAGACTAGGCCATTGAGCAAGACCAAACGGTGGCGCCTGGTGGAAGTGGTCAAACGCGCCGAATAGCGGCTAAGGAAACATACGTATGATCCAGATATATTCTAAACTGACAGTTGCCGATAATTCGGGCGCGAGACAATTGCGTGTTATCCAGGTAATGGGCGGTTCCAAAAGACGGTACGCGGGACTGGGTGATATCGTTACCGCAAGCGTCCGCGAGGCCCTGCCCAATGCGGCCGTAAAAAAAGGTGACGTTGTCAAGGCAGTCATCGTAAGGACCAAACAGGATACGCAACGGCCCGACGGTACGGTGATACGCTTTGATTCCAACGCCGCTGTCATAATCAATCCTCAAAAGGAACCCCGGGGAACCCGTATTTTCGGTCCCGTGCCCCGTGAATTGCGTGAAGGCGGGTTCTTGCGCATCCTGTCGTTGGCGCCGGAAGTTTTATAGGATTTAAAGAGACCATGTATATTCGAAAAAAAGATATCGTTGTAGTGACGCGAGGCCGTTATAAAGGACGGCGCGGGCGTGTTCTGGAAGTGTACACAAAAAAGAATACGCTGCTGGTTGAAGGTGTCAATATCCGGAAGCACCACACCAAGCCTGGCCGGAAAAGTCAGAGTGGCGGCATTATCGAGCGCGAGGCGCCTATACACATCTCCAATGTCATGGGGTGGTGTGCCAATGTTAATGCGCCGTCTAAGATTCTGATGAAAAAACTCAGCGACGGCAGCCGTGTGCGTATATGGAAAGTTACAGGTGAAACCGTGGATTGAAGCTTGCCGACGCATGCCGTACTTGAATCGGTTATGGGCCCAAAGCGGAAATACCAGATATGCCGGGAGAATTTAACGTGGGCGTAAGACTCAAAGAAAAATATCAGCAGGACATCGTCGCTGCGTTGCGTGAAGAGTTTGGTTACCAAAACATCATGCAGGTGCCGACCCTGGAAAAAATCGTAGTTAATATGGGTGTGGGTGATGCCATTGGAGATGCGAAACTGATGGATGTGGCCGTGGCGGAACTTGCCCTCATTACCGGGCAAAAGCCGGTAATACGGAAAGCACACAAGTCCATTTCAAACTTCAAGTTAAGGGCGGGCGTGAACATTGGGTGCATGGTGACCCTGCGCGGCCAGTATATGTGGGAGTTTCTGGATCGGCTTTTCAACATTGCCATTCCTCGTATTCGCGACTTCCGTGGATTGTCGCCAAAGTCTTTCGATAAGTTCGGTAATTATACGCTGGGCATTCGTGAACAGACCATTTTCCCCGAAGTGGACTTGGACAAGGTTACACGGGTGCGTGGCATGAACATTACGTTCGTGGTTAAAAATGTTAATTCGGCTGAAGAAAGCCGGGCATTGCTGAAAAAACTGGGCATGCCTTTCGCCAGCTGAAGTCCATAACAACTAACGGTGCCTGTAAAGGCGCAAGACAAGGTAAGATACATTGGCCAAGACAAGTAAAATCGAAAAGATGAAACGGCAGATGAGGCTTGAGGCGAAGTACCGGGAGAGGCGCCGGGCATTGAAGAAGACCATCATCGACCAGGCGCTTCCCATTGAAGCGCGGTTGGAAGCGGTGCGAGCGTTGGCGAAGCTTCCCCGTAATTCCTGTCCGGTAAGGCATCGGAACCGCTGTAAAGTCACCGGAAGGCCCAGAGGGTATCTGCGCAAGTTCGGTATGTCGCGTATATCCCTGCGTGAATTGGCCCATGAGGGTAAAATCCCCGGTGTCACAAAGTCCAGTTGGTAAGCCCTTTCTAAGAAACAAGGAATGATGACATATGTCCATGAGTGACCCCATTGCCGATATGTTGACCCGTATGCGCAACGGCCTGCAGGCTGGTAAAGTAACGGTGGATGTGCCCCGTTCCAACGTGAAGGTGGCCCTTTGCCGGGTACTTGCCGAGCAGGGCTATATCGAGAGTTATGAAGAATCTGAACAGCCTGCCCCGGGTATTGTGCGGATCAAACTGCGCTATCTGTCCGACAGGCAGCCGGTCATACAGGGGATAACCCGTGTGAGCAAGCCGAGTCTGAGGGTATATGTGAGCCATGATGAAATTAATCAGGTTCGAAGTGGTCTGGGGATATCCATCCTCAGCACGTCAAAGGGCGTTATGACGGGTAAGCAGGCGCGCAAGCAGAAACTGGGCGGTGAGTTGTTGTGCAAAGTATGGTGATCATGCGGAACCCTTCATCGAACCCCGATACAGGAGATTATTAACAGTGTCACGCATTGGTAAATTGCCGGTTGAAATTCCCGCCGGCGTAAAATGTGAACTTAAAGGCAGCCATGTGAAGGTGACTGGCGGCAAGGGTACACTGGAGGCGACCTTCTCGCCGGAAATCAATATTGCCCTTGAAAACAACGCCCTTATTGTCACCCGGCCGAGCGACAAGATCGAGCATCGGTCGCTGCATGGACTGACGCGCGCGCTTCTCAACAATATGGTGACTGGGGTGAGCATAGGTTATCGCAAGACCCTGTTGATTGAGGGCACCGGGTATCGTGTCTCGATTCAGGGCAAGAACTTGAATCTGCAGCTCGGCTACAGCCACCCGAAGATAGTGGAGCCGCCTGCGGGCATCACGTTTGAGGTGGAGGGCACGCAGACGATTCATATTTCCGGTATCGACAGACAGCAAGTCGGTCAGGTGGCCGCCAATATACGAAAACTCAGGGCCGTTGAACCCTACAAGGGCAAGGGCATCCGGTATGAAGGCGAATATGTATTGCGCAAGGAAAGCAAAGCGGGCGCATAGGGTAGGGTTGTCCTGAAAGGACGGGCGCTCCCGGGCGCATTTTGAAAGGTTTACAAATGGCTAAGACGGATAAGAAATGGGTGATGTTGAAGCGGCGTATTACCCGCGTGCGCAAAGGAATGCGCGGAACGCAGGAAAGGCCCCGTCTTCGCGTAACCCGCAGTACAAAACATATCTATGTACAGTTGATAGATGATACTACCGGCCAGACGCTTGCCGCGGCATCTTCGCTGGCCATGAAGATTCCCGGAGGGAATGTGGATTCTGCCAAGCAGGTGGGCCAGGAAATCGGCGAGCGGGCCAAAGCGTTGGATATCCGGCAAGCCTGCTTTGATCGTGGCGGGCACCTGTATCATGGACGGGTTAAAGCGTTGGCCGATGCCGCGCGGGAATCCGGGTTGCAGTTTTAGAAACAGTACAACTTAGTAACGTAACACCCAATAGATGAGGCGACTAAATGAATCGCAGACCTAATGCTGAATCCGAATCGAATGTTCAGGATGGCTTGGTGGAACATGTGGTAAAAATTTATCGCGTGGCCAAGGTGGTGAAAGGCGGACGACGTTTTAATTTCAGTGCTTTGGTGGTGGTGGGTGACGGCAAGGGAAATGTGGGCGCCGCCCTCGGAAAGGCGGCCGAAGTCCCTGAAGCTATTCGCAAGGCGGTGGAAAAGGCGCGTAAAAGCATGATTGAAACCCCGGTGGTGCACACAACGATTCCCCATGAAGTTACAGGACGGCTGGGCGCCGCCAAGGTGCTGATGAAACCCGCCTCGCTGGGTACGGGAATTGTCGCCGGTGGGCCCGTACGTGCGGTCGTTGAAGCCGCCGGTTATGAGAACATATTGACCAAATCCTTGGGGTCGGATTGTGCCACGAACATCGTCTGGGCAACGCTGGAAGGCCTTAAACAACTGCGTAGGGTCGAAAAAATAGCTGCGGACCGGGGACTGGATGTGGCCGAAGTACTGTAAGTCGGCCGGGCAAAGGATTAACGCATTGCTTCAGGCGGTTTGCCCTGAATGGATGGAAGGATGGACAACCTATGGAATTGCATGGACTTAAAAGCGCTCCGGGCGCCCGTAAGAACAAAAAACGTGTCGCCCGTGGACATGGAAGCGGTTCCGGCAAAACCGCCGGCCGTGGACATAAAGGACAAAAATCGAGGTCGGGTTTCAGTATGCCCGCCGGATTTGAAGGCGGACAGATGCCCTTGCACCGCCGTCTGCCTAAACGCGGTTTTCATCACCGGAAGCGTCATTCCATGGCCGAAATAAATCTGGATGTTGTGGACGGTGCGTTTCGCCAGGGCGAAGAGGTGACGGTCGATAAACTCAGGGAACTGGGTATTGTAAAAACCGCCGTGGGAGGTGTTAAATTGCTGGGAAGGGGCGAACTGACCAAGCCCTTGAATCTGAAGGTGCAGGCTGCAAGCGCAACAGCGCGCGCCAAGGTTGAAAAAGCCGGCGGCGTGCTGGAAATCGTCCAGATGGTTTCGGATAATGTTGCCGAAAAAAAGGATGGTGCAGCGGACTGAGATATAAGCGGACCGGTAAGGAGCATTAATTGTGGCTGAACCTATTGAAGCCTTTAAAAACGCGTTTAAAATACCCGAACTGAAGAGTCGTATTTTGTTCACACTCTTTATGTTGACCCTGTACCGGTTGGGTGCCCATGTGCCTGTGCCGGGTGTGGATGGCGGCGCGCTCGCGTCCATGCTGGGCCGCGGTTCAGGGCTGTTGGGTTTTTACGATATGTTTACCGGTGGTGCCTTCAGCAATGCTACCGTGTTTGCGCTCGGTATCATGCCCTACATTACCGCCTCCATTATTCTGTCCTTGTTGGTAAACGTTATTCCTGCCCTGGAGGAACTTCAAAAACAAGGCCAGGAAGGGCAGCGTAAAATAAATGATTACACACGTTACGGCACAATAGTGTTATGCATTGTGCAGTCTGTTGGTATTGCGGTTTATCTGCAGGGGATGGGCACTGAAATTGTGCCACAACCTGGGCTGTTTTTTATTGTGCTCACTATGATTACCCTGACCACCGGTACGGCTTTCATCATGTGGCTCGGTGAACAGATTACGGAGCATGGCATCGGTAATGGCATGTCACTGATTATTTTTATCGGCATTATCTCCGGGATGCCCACGGCGTTGCAGAACCTTTTCGGTTTGATGGGAACCGGCCAGATTTCCATGGTGAAGGCGTTGGTTCTGGCAGCCATGATGGTCTTTGTCGTGGCCGCAGCCGTCGTCATTACCACCGGTCAGCGGCGCATACCGGTGCAGTATCCGAGGCAAGTGAAGGGACGGCGCGTCTCCGGTGGACAACGCACCTACCTCCCGTTGCGTGTAAATCAGGCCGGCGTGATCCCTATCATTTTCGCCAGTTCTATTCTGATGTTGCCGGAGTATGTGGTCAGGAGTCTCATTATTCCGTGGCCATGGCTGGAAACGGTCATTAACGCCGCGTTGAATCCCATGGGGTTCTGGTATAACGCCATCTACGCGATACTGATTGTGTTCTTCTCGTTCTTTTATACGGCAAGCACGTTTCGGCCGGCGGAAATGGCCGATAATATGAAAAAATACGGTGGCGTGCTGGTAGGTGTGCGTCCAGGGAAAGCTACTGCCGATTACTTAAGCCGGGTGATGACGCTGATTACCTGGTCCGGCTCCATATTCCTTGCCGGTGTAGCGTTGGTGCCCATCGTTATTATTCAGGTATTGCGTGTTCCCGACATGCATCTGGCCCATTACTTCGGCGGCACGACCCTTCTTATTCTCGTGGGTGTGGCATTGGACACCATTAAACAAATAGAACAACATCTTGTCATGCGGCATTATGAAGGGTTCAGCAGCACGCGTGGGGGCCGGATTCGTTCGCGGCGGCTTTAACAATTGCCGTAGTCGGTGACGTGCAATGCCCCAAGTAAATATGATACAATGCCTGATTAATTATGGAGAAAGCGTGGACTGTGAACGCGTCCTAAACGGTGGCTCTTTCAACTACCGGTGCGATGGATGATTTCAATACGCACGGAAAGAGAAATCGCGCTTTTGCGACAGGCCAACGAAATCGTGGCCAGGGCGCATGAGCAGGTGGCGAAAATGATCCAGCCGGGAACGTGTACGCGCGATCTCGATAAACTTGTGGAAGCGCTTATTTGCGATGCCGGTGCAAAGCCTGCATTCAAAGGGTATCGTGGTTATCCTGCCTCGATCTGCGTGTCCATTGATGATGAAGTGGTGCATGGCATTCCAGGCAAGCGTGCGCTGCGTGCGGGTGAGATTGTTAGTATTGACATTGGAGTTTGTTATAAAGGTTATTATGGTGACGCAGCGGTTACCCATCCATGCGGTGCCGTGGATGCGTTGCGGATGCGGTTGTTGGAAGTAACGGACTTGGCGTTGTCGCGGGCGATTCGTGTTTCGAGAGTCGGAAACTGTCTCAATGATATCGGTTGTGTCATCGAGAAGACCAGCCGGGAAGCCGGGTTTGATGTCGTGCGCAGTTACGTCGGACATGGTATCGGCGTTGAGATGCATGAAGACCCGCAGATATTTAATTTTGACTCCGGAGAATCCGGGCCCCGCCTGGAAGAAGGCATGGTGTTGGCGATCGAACCCATGGTAAACGCAGGTTCCGGGCAAGTGCGTGTTAAACGGGACGCGTGGACGGTGGTGACGCGTGATGGAAAGCCTAGCGCTCATTTTGAGCATACAATCGTTGTACGCAAACATGGCGGTGAAATTTTGTCTTGGTGTGAGGTGCCGTCATGGGGGATGAGAGAAGGATGAACGGAAATGAAAGTGACCGGATGATGGTGGCATTATGAAAGAAGAGGCCATAGAAGTAGAAGGCAAGGTGACGGAGACGTTGCCCAATGCCATGTTCCGCGTTGAACTGAAAAATGGCCATAAAATTCTTGCGCATATTTCCGGGAAAATGCGTATGCATTATATTCGTATTCTGCCCGGGGATGTCGTGAAAGTGGAAATGTCCCCTTACGATCTGAGCCGGGGACGGATTATTTATAGGCAAAAATAGTGGTATGCCGCATCTCGGCGTTTCGTGCAGGCCGGAAGGCGGATGGCGCGTGCGAGGCAGCACCCGCGCGCGGAAAACCCGTACCGGCTGTGCTTGGTGCGGCGCAGAGTGAACCCGAACTTGGCATATTGGAGTACATGTAAATGGCACGTATTGTTGGTGTTGAATTGCCGCGCGAGAAACGCGTGGAAGCAGGCATACAAGCGATCTATGGCATTGGTCCGACCCGTGCCAGGCAGTTGCTGGCCAAAACAGGCGTAAACCCGGACACGCGGATCAGAGACCTTACCGACGAGGAGGTCAACAAGATCTCCAGCGCGATTCAGAGCGACTACAAAGTGGAAGGCGATTTGCGACGCGAAATTACCGCGAATATCAAGCGGCTGATGGACATCAGCAGTTATCGGGGCCTGCGCCATAAGCGCGGACTTCCCGTGCGGGGACAACGCACTCATACCAACGCGCGTACCCGGAAGGGTCCGCGCAGGATGGCGGTTGTTAAAAAGAAATCATAACGGCACTGGTTCTTCGGGCATAATCTATCAGGGATAATCCTTAATCAACCCCGGGTCGGGTAAAATCTGTTCGCAGGAGAAAACTGAACGTGGCTAAAGAAAAAAGAAAAAGCAAGATTAAGAAACGTAAGGTACATTTAAATGTAACCTCGGGTGTCGCCCATATCCAGGCGTCCTTCAATAACACCATTGTTTCCATTACGGACGCGCAAGGGAACGTGATATCTTGGTCCAGTGCGGGGCAGGTCGGATTTTCAGGTTCCAGAAAAAGCACGGCTTTCGCAGCGCAGTTGGCGGCAGAACAGGCTGGCAAGAAAGCGCTGGATTTGGGCTTGCGCGAGGTGCGCGCCTATGTGAATGGGCCCGGGTCCGGTCGCGAGTCCGCGATTCGCGCTATTCAGGCCTGCGGTTTGAATGTTACGCTCATCCGGGATGTAACCCCCATCCCCCATAACGGATGCAGGGCGCCCAAGCGCCGGCGTGTTTAACGCTTGTTGCTGCAGGGTGCGGGCGGAACATGCAAGGTCCCGTGCGCAGGTAGTGTGTTGGTTTTCAATACGGCCCGAGTCTGGAAAGGCGTGGAACCATGAGTGAAAAAGATTTCAGCATTCCTAAAATGTATAAAATTGAAGAAGGTGCAACAGACCGTTATGCCCGTGTCGTTGCGGAACCCTTCGAACGTGGTTATGGTACTACGACGGGCAACGCTCTCAGACGTGTGCTCCTGTCGGCCTTGCCGGGAAGCGCGGTTACGGCCATACGTTTTGAGGATGTTCTACACGAGTTTTCGGCTATTCCCGGTGTCTATGAAGATGCGACGGATGTTGTACTCAACCTCAAGCAGTGCCGCATTCGCCTCAATGAGGGTGAATCGCTTATCTTTACCTTTACCCACAAGGGGGAAGGCGCGGTTACTGCGGGCGACTTGTTTGCCGGGCAGCCCATAGATGTTTTTAATCCGGACTTGGTAGTCTTCACGGCGACCCAGAGCAAAACGACCGTGCAGATGGAAATTAAAGTGGCCAAGGGACGCGGATTTGTCACGGCGGACAAATTTGAGTTCGAGCACGCCCCTCTGGGAACCATCTATCTTGACGCCAGTTTTTCCCCGGTTACCAAAGTCAATTTTATGATTGAAGATGCCCGCGTCGGACAGATGACGGATTATGACCGGCTTATCCTTGAAGTATGGACCGATGGCTCCATTACGCCAGAGGAAGCCTTGCGAAATTCCGCGGCGCTCCTCATCAAACATTTCAATATTTTTACCTTGAGTTCAAGCGACAGAGTATTTGAAGCGGAAGACGGGTTTGCCGAAAATCAGGAACTGATGCGTGTATTGTCACGTTCCATTGATGAATTGGAATTGGGTGCTCGCGCCGCCAATTGTCTGAAGGCGGCCAGGATTGCTACCATCGGCCAGATGGTGGCATTGAGTGAAACCGAACTCATGGACCTGCCAAACTTCGGCAAGAAGTCTCTGGACGAAATCAAGGCCATCCTTGAAGCGCAGAAACTGCATCTGGACATGAAAATGCCCGGTATGGACAAAGGACCGGTCCGGGAAGAACACGATGAGGACAGCGACGACGATAGTAACCATGCTGGCGATATCGAAGAAGAAGACGAACTTGATGAAGAAAACACGGATGAGGATGAATAACCATGCGACATAGAAAGGCTGGAAGAAGACTGGGCCGCGATATGGCCCACAGGAAAGCAACGCTCAAACATCTGGCCGTTGCCCTGTTTAAACATGATGCCATAGAAACGGGCGTTTACAAAGCCAAAGAACTGCGTATGTTTGCGGAACCTTTAATTACGCTGGCAAAGACGGATACCGTTGCAAACCGAAGGCTCGCATTTGCTAAACTTCGGGATGAAGCGGTCGTGCGCAAACTATTTACGGTTATCGGTCCTGCTTTTGTCGGACGTGACGGCGGATATACTCGTATTATGCGGCTCGGAACACGCGTAGGCGATGCTTCTGAAAACGCCCGTATTGAGTTGGTCGGCTTGGGGGAATACAAAGTCGACTAGCGAACCGCCGTATTTTACCTCTTATAAAGCCGGCAACAGGGTTACAATCCTGTTGTCGGCTTTTTGTTATTCGCCCCAAGTGGAGGGAATCTTTTCGTAGATTCTCTATGAATCATTGTGTACTATCCTTAAATTTTCATAAAACATATTTCAAATAGTCATTATATTGATTTTTTAAATGTTATTTGGTAATATTTATAACTGCCTACAAAGAGTATTGTTGCTTAGTAATTTTCTTAATTGGGGCTTGAACTTCGAGAGGCCCAGGCGGGAGAAAATGCAACGTGCGTTATGTTTTAAAGGTTGGCAAGGGTAAGGAATGGCTTAGGACCGTCATTAAGCGTTCCATTTTTCTTCTTCTTTTGGTACTGTTTGCGGGGTGCTCCGGATCAAATACCCCCGTGTCGCTTAGTGTCAGGGCGAATCCGACCCATGGACTGGCGCCGCTGACGGTAGTATTCTCGGCCGGGGCAAAGGCCATTGCCCCATATCAATTGAAATTTAGAGACATGACGCCGCCTCCCTCAACAGAGGAGGACTCCGCAGAACATACTATCCGGATTTTGGGTTGGCACTGGAACTTTGGCGATGGACAGGCAGGAAAGGGGCAGGAAGTCGTACATACGTATTTGGCCCCGGGCAGATATACGGTATCGGTGACAGTTTCATTGGACAATGGCACGGTTGCCGAAAGAACGCTGGAAGAATTTATTCTTGTGGATGCGGAGCAACCGGAGGGAGAACCGGAAGGCGAGATGGAGGGCGATCTCGAAGGCGAGGCGGAAGGGGAACTTGAGGGCGAGCCTGAAGGTGAAGTCGAAGGCGAGGCGGAAGGAGAACTCGAGGGCGAACCTGAAGGTGAACTCGAAGGCGAGGCGGAAGGGGAGGTGGAAGGTGAGCCCGAAGGTGAAGTCGAAGGCGAATTCGAAGGTGAATCTGAAGGGGAGCCCGAAGGCGAATTCGAAGGTGAGGTTGAAGGTGAGGCGGAAGGGGAGGTGGAAGGCGAGCCCGAAGGTGAATTCGAAGGCGAGTTGGAAGGGGAGGCTGAAGGCGAGGCGGAGGGGGAGGTGGAAGGTGAAGTCGAAGGCGAATTCGAAGGTGAACTCGAAGGTGAGTTAGAAGGAGAACCCGAGGGAGAGCCTGAAGGTGAACTCGAAGGCGAGGCGGAAGGCGAGCCCGAAGGTGAACTCGAAGGCGAATTTGAAGGTGAAGTCGAAGGTGAGTTAGAAGGAGAGCCCGAGGGCGAGTCTGAAGGTGAACTCGAAGGCGAGGCGGAAGGGGAGCCCGAAGGTGAACATGAAGGTGAAGTTGAAGGCGAGGCGGAAGGGGAGGTGGAAGGCGAGCCCGAAGGCGAGTTAGAAGGAGAACCCGAGGGCGAGTCTGAAGGTGAATTCGAAGGTGAGTTAGAAGGAGAACCCGAGGGCGAGTCTGAAGGTGAAGTCGAAGGTGAAGCGGAAGGGGAGCCCGAAGGAGAGGCGGAAGGAGAGGGGGAGAACCATGCGCCTGTTTCCAATGCCGGCCCTGACCAGACTGTTCCGCTGGGCACACTGGTGTTTCTGGATGGAACCGCTTCAGCGGACGTGGACGGTGACGCACTTGCCTTTATGTGGACGGTTCTTTCAAGGCCCGAGGCCAGTGTGACGGAATTGACAAACGGCGCTTCTTCGCGGCCTGCGTTTATTGCTGATGTTTTCGGAACCTATGAGATTCAATTGATCGTTAATGATGGACTCCTGGACAGTGAACCGGATTCCATTATCGTTTCCATAGGAGAGACGTTTAATACGGCCCCCATTGCTCATGCGGGCGCAGACCAGGCGGTTTCCGCTTCGACCACCGTACAGTTGGACGGCACCTTATCGACGGACCTGGAGGGGGACCCGCTAACGTATCAATGGTCGTTTTCGCAAATCCCAGAAGGCAGCGCGGCGGTGTTGCCCGAACCGGCTTCGGACAAACCTGCTTTTTCTCCCGATATTGTCGGGATATACATTTTGGAGCTTATTGTTAATGATGGCAGTGATGACAGCGATCCAGATACGGTTACAATAACGGTAATGACAGGCCCTCCGAACACGGCTCCCAGGGCTAGCGCCGGCGTGGACCGTACCCTGTATCTTTCCGCCCTGGTGAACCTGGATGGTACGGACTCTTTGGACGCGGATGGTGACCCCTTGACCTACCGGTGGTCCTTGGTTTCCATTCCCGAGGGCAGTAATGCCATCTTGTCCGATGTTCTTTTGTCAAAACCGAATTTCGTTGCCGATGTTGCCGGTACCTATGTTATCCAGCTGATAGTCAACGACGGGCACATCGATAGCGCGCCGGATACGGTGGCAATTATCGTGGTGGAAAATCATCCACCGCAGGTGGTTGTGGAGCCTGCATTTACGGTTGAAACAGGCCAGACGCTCAACATTCCCGTATTCGCGACCGATCCGGATAATGAAGTTGTTACCTTGTCCGCTGCGCCCGCCCTGGCAAAGGCTTCCTTTAGTGTGATACCGGGAATGGAAGCCTCCGGAACGTTTTCTTTTTCACCCGAGGCGTCACAAGTGGGCAAGAGGACGGTCGTCTTTACGGCCCGGGACCCCGGCGGCTTGACCGGCCGGGCAGTGGTTACGATAACCGTGACGGGGTTGAATCATCCCCCGGTGCTTACAGTTCCCGAAACGGTCACGGTGGACGAAGGAGGGTTGGTCAATATTGCCTTGCGTGCCACAGACCCTGACGGGGATGTGATCGCGTTGACCGCGAACTGGCCTCAGGATGCAAGCCTGCCCGCCAACATGTTGTTTATTCCGCCTGCCAGGACAATCACTTTTGCTCCGGACTATGAACAGGCAGGTACCTATGATATCGTTTGCGAAGCCAGCGACGGTGAACTGTCAAGTGGACCGGCGATGATACGGATAATTGTCAACAATGTGGAGGATGACGGAACTCACACGGGTTTGAACCTGGTGGTGGACCCGCCTGAAAGCCCCACATTGCTGGAAAAGGGCCGCATAACGGGCACGGTGAATGCGACGGGTGGGTTGCCCCCCGCACAGCGAATCACTGCGGCGCTTATTGCGGGCGTCAGCCCGGCGCAGGGAAAACAGGGCCAGACGCTGGATGTGGTCCTTGCCGGTAAGGCGTCGGGCGAGTTCCAGACACACTTTGTCAGCGGACAGAGCCAGGCCGATTTTGGCGCCGGGGTCAAGGTCAATGCTGTCACTGTTTCCGGCCCCTTCGAATTGACCGCGAATGTCACACTATCCGGCGAAGCCGTGCCGGGCGCACATGCCCTGCAGGTTGTCACCGGCAATGAGACTGCTGTCAGTATGGTCGCATTCAATGTTCTGGCCGGAGGTTCCAGTATCACAGGCCGGGTCGTGGACCCGGCGACCGGTGCTCCGATTGCCGGCGCCATCGTCAGTATCGAAGGCACCGGCATCTCCACTACGACGGACGAAAACGGCGCGTATGTGTTGGACAACGTTCCAACGGGGCCACAGCGGCTGATTATCAACCCGCCGGATCACGAATTGATTCGCCGGGATATCGATGTCCAGCCTGGTGTTTCCGCGGACCTGGGCGTTACAGAAACAGCGTCCATTGTGTTCGATCCCGACGCCCCGCCTTCCGCCACAGTCTACAGTGTCATCGGCCGCCATGCCACGGAAACGATTAGCCGCATTACTTTCGGGCAGGCGCGGGAGGTCATCAGGGACGCGATGTTGATGGTGGGCGGTGATGAGGCCGGGGTTTTGGATGAATACGGTAACCAGATTAACCCCGGCCTGACCGGGTCCGGTCTTGTAAGTATGAAGCCCAAGGCCATTGATATGCTGGCAGACCGTATGGTTCGCAATGAAACCGTATCTCTGCAAGAGGTACTGTATGTCTTGTCTTTCGCCTTTGAATGGAGCAATGGCGCCCCGGACCTGGGCGAATGGCTTGCCTTTTTACAGGTGCAAGTCGATGAAGCGTGGCGTGATCCCACCAACGCCGAGAACGCGCTTATGGTGCTGTTATTCAACAAGGGGCGGAATGTGTCGTTTGACCCGCCTGTTTTATCGCCCTTCACGCGCCTGAACGCGTTGCAAACCCATTTGCTGGTGTCCAGCATCCTTTCTGCGGGTATAGACGCGCAGTATTCCGGAGAAAAGCACATCACCGCTACCGATAAAAAACGGCCCGGCATGAAATCCGTGGGGAAAAATTACTTTACCCGCTATTGGCGCAATTTCTTCGTTACAAAAGACTCGTACCTTCAGAACAGCCTGATGCAGGGCGCGGTTGCCGAAGCGGGAATGATGGCATCGTGGATGATGGCTGCATCCACGGGCGGCCTATTGGGATCTGTGATAGGGGCGAACCTCGCGGGTACCGCGCCTTCCTACTTGGACGAAGCCGTTATTAACGCCAATGTGGTTCTCCATATTCCGGCTCCGCCTGTCATGGTTCGTGCCGATGTGGAGACACAACCTGATGAAACCAAACTGGTGAGAGTCGTGTTCCAATTAAGTCCCTCAGACATCTATAACCAGCAGTCAGGCGGCACGGCGCACTATATCTATAACCTGTACCGGTTTCACGGGGACACGGAAGAGCGGGATTTTATCGATGAGTCCATACTGCCGACCATAGAACCGACAGTCGTCACCATCACCGATCCTGCGCCGCTTACCGGCCTCCATCTTTATGCCGTCAATGTGACGCGCTACACAGGAGTGCGCTCGGATCCCACGGAGTCCTGGTGGCCTTCGGCCTTTCATACCGGACTGGAGATATTTCGGAAAGGCGGTCATCGCCTCACCAGCGATTATTCCGCATCCGTCAACGTGTATACCGGACCGGGAGACCTGAGCGTAACACTGGACGGCCTGGAGCCTGACCCTGATCCTTATAAGGATATCGTGTATTACAGCGATGCGGGTAACGGGGTACTCTACAAAATCGAGAATAGCGGGTCAGGCACAAGAACACCGTTCGCTTCCGGCGGTTTTAAGCCGTCCTACCGGGACGGACGCCAGATTATCCAATATGGGCTGGCCATTGACAGCGTCGGCAACCTGTATTGCGACAATAACGCCTCAAATGATTCTTTCGGCGGCCGGTTGTTCCGTTTCGCGCAACCAGACGGCGCACGGGATATTTGCGGCACCATCAAGTATTTCAGCCAGATGCTGATGTTTGCCCACCCCTGCGATGCAGGTCCCATGGTGATGTCCCCTGCACCATCTCTTGGGGAAGAGGAACTGTATGTAGTCGAAAATTTGAACGGGGAAATCTTGCGGGTTCCGGTCAACGCGACCTATGACCCGGCACGCCGCGTGGGACAACCTTTCGCGGCGATCCCTCCGGGCGGCTGGGGCCGGGCGATAGACGCGGAATTCAGCCATGAAAATATCTATTACCTGCTGGACGGTTGGCGGGTAATCAAGCATGCGGACGGTACATGGAAAATAGATGCTTATTTTACACAGGATTAACCCGGGATAGGCGGTGCCTGAAAGCAAAAGAAGAGGAAATACAGCGGCTATGGTGAAAGGGAGAAGACGGAAATTAAACACGGACGCTCCGGTTCGCGGACGGGATCGAACCCGCAGTGGGTTCCCCCTGCGTTCCGTTTACCTGGGAGGTTGGGTTTGCTTGAGTATACTGGCCGTACTGGGCGTGGCGGCTGTTTCTGCCCAGGAGGCGCCCACGATTGACTATTTCACGCCTACGGGCGGACCCGAAGGTGCGGTGGTTTCCCTCTACGGCGTGCATTTCGATGCGTTGACACCGGGCAATAATACGGTTTATGTGGACGGTAAGACCGCGGAGATGGTCTTTGTCAAGGAATCGGAGATTACCTTTAGAATTCCCTCGGGCGGTACTACCGGCCTGATAGCCGTAACAACGCCGGCGGGCACAGTAACCAGTGCGGAACCTTTCGTGGTTTCCCCGCTTACAGTAAGCATAGAACCCTCGCAGCTCAATGCGGCCATCGGAACCGAGCGCCCCCTGTCTGCGCTGGTAACCGGTGGTTCCAACAGTGATGTCCTCTGGCAGGTAAACGGCATTGAAGGCGGTAATAGCGCAGTGGGAACCGTAACGCAGGCAAACCCGACGACCTACAGCGCTCCCGGCGTTATTCCCGATCCCGCGCTTGTCCGTGTGACGGCGGTATGTGCGGCCAATCCGCAGGTCATGGCCCATGCGCAGATAACCGTCTTCTCATTGCTTGCGGGCGTGCCCGACTTGGAACTTGCGCCGCTACGGCTGGATGAGTTTAGCCGGGACCCGGAAACGGGGCTGATGATGGGACGCATGAGGATCCTTGTTGTTATGGAGGAGGGCGCCTCCACGGCGGACCTTGCCGTTGCCTTGGGGCCGATACACGCAAAGGTCACGGCGGGCCTTCCCGAAACGGAAACCCTGATGGTTGAAATTCCGGATACGGGTAATCTGGATACCGTGAAAAGTGCCGCCGCCGCGCTGCAGGAGATTTCGGGTGTTGAAGTCGCTGTGCCTGATACTGTCCTTGAAATGCAAATGCTTGAGCCTGAAGAAGCGGGCACCATCAATCTGTATGCCGGGAATGCTTCCACCAAGTACGATGCAAACCTGCACTGGTCTTGGGAAATTGATCCTTATGGAAGCAACTGGGGCCTTGAATATGCGAATTTTCCGCAGGCATGGAACTGGAACCATTTCATCAGTAACAGCGCCAACTGTCTTATCAATGCCTGTGTCTACGATGGTGGAACTGTGCTTAACCAACACGATGATTTCGACGGCAATCTTACGCTGTTATACGACTTCGATCCGATAGCGCATTCCACCCATGTCGCAGGTATTATAGGGGCACGCTGGGACGACCGTAAGGGTATCTGTGGCGCCTCCCCCTTTGTCCATATCATCAGCCAGCCTGGCTTTGACGATCCTGGCACCGGAAATACGCATGCAATTACGACTCTTGGTCAGGGTTTGTTGTTCTCATTTCGGTGGTTTCTGCGTCAGACGAACTATATGCATATCCCCGTTGTTAATATGAGTTCAGGCTATAACTGGTTCGATCATCAGAGGGGCTCCTGGAATGATGCGGATGGTGACGGCCATATCGACGCTCCGGAATGGGATGACAGGAATCGGGACGGTATACCGGACCCCGGGGAATGGACTGACCTTAATGGTGACGGCTTTCTGGACCCCGCTGAATGGGACGATGCGAACATGGATGGCGTGCCGCAGGCGGGGGAAGCGCGGGATCGCGACGGTGACGGTAAGATAGACCCCGGAGACTGGATTGACAAAGACGGCGACGGGAAAATGGATCCCGGCGAGTACGATGATGTGGACGGCAACAATTCCCCAACGCCCGGCGAATGGCCCGACCGCGACCGGGACCGCAACAAGGAAGCCATCGAATATAAATCGCCTTGGCGGTGGGCGGTTTTGCCGGTTGCCCCGGGTTTTCCGCGAGGCCGTGTCCGCCTTGAGATGCCTTTGCCCACACCGCAGAACGTTGCCGCGGAACGGGCCCTGGTGGAAAACCAGGGCCGGGCCGCCCTGCGCATGCTGAACTGGGCGAATGGCCCCTATGACCCCTCACCGTTTCCCGCGCGTCCCAGCATGGTCTATGTTTGCTCTGCGGGAAATGACCGAACGCATATCACATCCTTCTTTGGAAACGGTGATTATGTGGACAACTGCGATGCCGACCCGACCGGTCAGGCGGCACGCAACCGCGACAGTTGGTACGCTGAAAATTTCAATGCCGAGTATAACAGTCCCTTCTGCTGGGCGGCTTATAACGGTGCGAAAAATGTCCTTATTGTGGAGGCGCTAAAGCAGCGCGGGGACCGTGACCTTATTGACCGCGCCGATTTCAGCAACCGTGCTGTAGTCGCCGCCCCGGACAATGCCACCAATCCCGGCACGCCGATGCCCTATGGCGTGAGTGCTCCCGGCGTGGACATCGTCAGCACGACAGTACGCTACCCGTTTCCCGCTCCCGTTAGTTGGCTTGCCGATTCCGGAGCCTACCAAGCCATGAGCGGCACCTCCATGGCTGCACCCCATGTAACGGGACTGATTGCCTATCTGCGGTCCATCGATCGCGCCATCCACACTGGTGCAGGCGCGGACGCCCACTTTACGAACGAGGAGATCATCCGGCTCGTCAAAAATTCCGGCCGGACAACTGCAGGACCGTCCGGAAGCCCCACGGCCGCTCCGGCCATTGATGCCTTTGCCGCCGTCATGCGCATTGATGAGATTCGGGCCGGGAAACCGATGAAGAAGGCTTTGCTTAATCTTGACGACGGCACCCGGGACGGGAATGACCGCGCGATTGCCGATGATGCCCAAGGCACATGGACGGACGATGGAGACGGCATTATCAAGCCTGAGGAAATCACCACAGACATGGCGGATTTTCGCCGTTTCCGGGATGCCTGCCTGGTTGTAAAGGGGTATGGCGCAAATCTGGACGGCGATGAAAAGTGTGCCAAGCGCGACCTTAATGAAGACGGGGTATGGGAATCGCCGGAACGGGAAAATGTCTATCCCCGCTGTGACTTTAACGGCGATGGGAAAATCAGTGTTACCTCGGGCACGGACGCGGACGATGTTCTCGCCTTTTTGGATGATGATATCTGGGAGGATCAGGACTACAAGGTGGAAGTCCTGCCCAATCTTCTCTATAGCGCGGACATTAAAATAGATCCAGCCGGTCTCTTCATTGGTGACGTGGACAAAGTTAAAGTATTTGCTTCCTGCAAGGATGCCGCCGGCGTGAAGGTGGTCTATAGCGTTGTGGTCGGTCCCGGCGATGTTGATCAAACCGATGCCGACGGCCCGGACTTGCGCAAAATCCTTACCGTGCCGACCCGTAAACTGCTGGTAACGCCGGACGATGGCGATTTCACCTTATACGCGCGGTCGTATCATGGTACGGAAAAACGGTATTTCCATTTGCCTATGAATCTCGAAGTGGACGACCAGGGCAGGCCGAGGCTCTATCCCGGGCAGGATGTTATCGCCCGGTTCACGCCTGTGGAGCCGGTGTTCACGGGAGAAAATGAGGCCCTCGCCATGGATGTCGGCACAACCTCGACGCTGGGAATAAGTTTTGTGCCAAGGGATGCGGCGAAAAGCCCACCCTTTTATATGCCGATTAACCCACAGGAGTTTGAAGTGGTCTGGACGGTGCCGGAGGACTTTGGAACGGTGAATCCCGGCGATAGGCAATGGGAATTCACCTCCGGCGACCAGCCCGGTACCGGGGAACTGCGGGCGGAAATAGTGCTGGACGGAGAAAGCGTGCATCCCTATGACGAACCTTTTGCAGCCTTGAATGTAACTGTCCGGTCGGCAAGAATAAAGAATCCGGGAGGCCTGGCGATTGACAGCCTGGACAACCTCTATGTATCCGACAGTGAAAACAATTCCGTGGTGGTGATACCGCCCGGCGGTCTGGGGGTGCATTTCCTGAAGTGCGTCAACAAACCGGGAGACGTTGAACTGGGACCGTATGATCGTTCGATTATCGTTGCGGAAGACCAGGGCGTGGTCAGCAGGCATATTTTTGGTATTTCGGGCCGCCTGCGTTTCCCTGACGGCGTCTGGATTCAAGGCGCCGCGGTTACCGCAGAGTCTGCATTCAGTGGCACCCTTCCCGCCAATGATGAATGCAGCCAATATCTTACGGACGCCGAAGGATGGTTTCACATCTTCGGTTTGAACCGTCCTGAAGTTGCCCCCGTCATCATTGAAGTGGTATTGACGGCGGAATATATGGGGCAGGTGGATGTCTATCCATTAAAACTGAACTATCAAGGGCAGACCCTGGTAGAACTGGAATTCAACCCTGATAGCGATGAAGGAGAAGGCGATACTGAGGGCGAAGAGGAGGGTGAGCCTATCGAAGGTGAACTTGGCGAAGGCGAAACCACAGAAGGTGAAATAGTAGAAGGTGAACCCGCTGAAGGTGAAGTCACGGAAGGCGAACTTGTCGAAGGCGAGCCTGTAGAGGGCGAACCCGCTGAAGGTGAAATGATAGAAGGCGAGCCTGTTGAAGGCGAACCCGCTGAAGGTGAAGTCACGGAAGGCGAACTTGTCGAAGGCGAGTCTG
>JAKJCY010000540.1 GCA_022706235.1 Candidatus Hydrogenedentota bacterium
CCTTCTTCTATGAGGATGTTTCAGGACGCAGCCTGCTCGAAGACAACCACGAGTTGGTGGAAACGACGGATAACTACTACGTGGTAAAAAATACCCCCAAGAATCCTGCCTCTGTTGAGTTTGACTCGTTTACCATGTACATTCATAAAACGACGTTCGTGCCGGTAAAAGTGGAATTTGAAAAGGGAGGCAAGGTATACCGTGTCAGTGAGGCGCGCAAGGTGGAAACCATCAGCGGTTTTCCGACCGTGACCCAATCCTCCATGAGGGATTTGAACGGCGGCACCGAAACCACGCTGGACTATCTGAAGGTGGAATACAATATTGGCATACCTGATTCTATATTTACGGAACGATTCATGCGGCGCGCGCCCCGTCAATATCTTGAGTAATACCACGCATTTTCCTGTT
Source organism: Candidatus Hydrogenedentota bacterium (assembly GCA_022706235.1). Classification (GTDB taxonomy): domain Bacteria; phylum Hydrogenedentota; class Hydrogenedentia; order Hydrogenedentales; family CAITNO01; genus JAAYBJ01. Next base: position 412 of record JAKJCY010000540.1, read on the forward strand.
CTATAGCATCTCCAATTATCGGTTTCAGGGAGCGGTGAATACACGTTCAGACTTCCTGACCTCGACAGAGTTTTGACATGGTTTTTCGGAAAACA
>JAKJCY010000541.1 GCA_022706235.1 Candidatus Hydrogenedentota bacterium
TGTTTTTTATAGCGGCTACGAGCCGATAATCTATTAATGCACATGCCTTGCCAGGTGTTTATCGGATGTTGGAGGAACTCGGATATCCGGGCCTCCTCATCTATACACCGGCAGAATTTCTGGGGAATAGCGATGATGACACTTAATCCCATTCTTGAAGAACTGTATGCCATCCGGGAAAAACTGTTGGCGGATGCCGATAGCGACATTCAGAAGGTTTTGGCAGGCCTCCGGAAACGGGAGGCCGCTTCCGGCCGCTTACTGAAACCGGCACCGCGCCAATTCACCCCGTCAGTTCAATCCACGAAAAAGAAGCGCATCATGGCGCCATGATGCTCCCGTAACCTCTCACTGGCGCCACCACCACCGGCCTTGCCTAAAGAATATACTGCTGGTGGTTCTGGGAACAGGCTCGTACCTACGGCAAAAGAAAATTGACAGCGAGAATAGACCTGGTTAGCCCTGGTTCCCAAATTCCCATTTGGGAGTCCCTCTACGCATGGACT
>JAKJCY010000542.1 GCA_022706235.1 Candidatus Hydrogenedentota bacterium
CCGATCCGGCCTGGCAGGTTGTTTTGCTCCGGTACTTCAATCCGGTAGCCGCGCATGAAAGCGGATTGATCGGCGAGGACCCGTCCGGGATTCCCAATAATCTTCTGCCTTGCATTAGCCAGGTGGCTGTGGGACGCCGTGAGCGGCTGAATATTTTTGGCAATGACTATCCGACACCTGACGGGACAGGGGTGCGGGATTACATTCATGTGATGGATCTGGCCGAGGGGCATGTGGCGGCCTTGCGCTATATGGAAGAAGCAATGTTGTCATTGTCGCAGGGGCAGGAATCTACTGCCTCTGTGTCATTACAGCACAGACAAGAATCTACTTCCTCGTTGTCATTCCCGCGCAGACAGGAATCTACTTCCTCTTCGTCATTCCCGCGCAGGCGGGAATCCAGGGAGGAATTGAAAAGACTGGATTCCCGTCTTCACGGGAATGACGCAAAAGACGGTGTGGTGGTGGATTCGCGCACCCGTGGAAATGATGGGGGCGGTCCGGAT
>JAKJCY010000543.1 GCA_022706235.1 Candidatus Hydrogenedentota bacterium
GCCCGTCATTTCCTGATGTCCGCCGAACCTGACTGCCGGTCCGAAAACCAGAGTCCCTTTTCGTAAGTCCCAATTACCGTTTATATGGTGTTTCCACGCCGTGGAACAGCCTGTGGATAACTTTCCTAAAATAGGGGAAAAATACACGCATGCTTTTTCCAAGCACCTCAAAATCGCTTGAGGTGCCTTTTAAATTATGATGTGAACCTGAACAATATCAACGAGTTATGCATTTTTATTGAATCTAGGCTTTCGCCGGAAATATCCCGGTGAATTTGTGGAAAACAAGTGGAAAAGACCTGCCGGCGGGTACTACTACATATAGTTTCCTCAAGGTGTTTCGGGTGAGATGCACGGAGGGTTTACTGATGCGCTGACTACAGTTTTTTTGATTCACATGCATTAATTCTCTACTATTATACCGCTTCCAGTTTCAAGTGATAGTGGCGACGCATGGGCTGGCATATGGAACAAGGAGGAGGCCAAAATGCAACGTGATCTTGCG
>JAKJCY010000544.1 GCA_022706235.1 Candidatus Hydrogenedentota bacterium
GGGTTTGAGGCCCTGAACCTGATTGAAAGTTTGCCGGGCGCGGGCAAATCACTGGCGCCAGCCATCACGGCCATTGTCGTGAACCTGGAAGAAGGCAACGATACAGGCAAACAACTTCGCTGCATGGCAGGCGTGGCGCCGGTGAAAGAAGAAAGCGGTAAACGGGTCAAAACCGTCATAAGGCGACGGTGCAATAAACGCTGGCGTAACATATTCCATTTGTTTGCCTGGTGCAGCATCAGGCGCTCGACTTGGGCAAATGCCTTCTATAAACTTTGCCGCGAACGGGGCGACTCCTATGCCACGGCGCTTCGCAAACTTGCGGACAAATGGATTCGAATTATTACATGTATGATACGAGAAAAAAGGCCCTATGATGAGAAAGAGTACATTGAATCGTTGCGGAAAGGCGGCTCACCAATCTACGAGAGGTTATGTGGATAACATGGTGGAAAAGTGTCGAAAAAAATTTGACTCTGACGCATAAAATGCTGGGCTTTGTTC
>JAKJCY010000545.1:0-262 GCA_022706235.1 Candidatus Hydrogenedentota bacterium
GTGTTCGCAATAAGCGTGTTCAACGCCGTGATGAAACTCTTCGCGTCATCCCAGGACACATAATACGCCGGGTAAGTATCGCCCTGCCCGTAATCCCATGTATAGCCTCCGGGCCGTGAGCCCATCACCGCCAGCCATTGCGCCTGGGTCACCTCATATTTGCCCATGTAAAAATCATAATCAATCGTTACGGTATGTAACGGCCCTTCATCATCCCATCGGCTGCGTTCGGTGTCCGGCGAACCCATCTGGAACGAACCCG
>JAKJCY010000545.1:273-504 GCA_022706235.1 Candidatus Hydrogenedentota bacterium
AGCGGCACATTGCCGGGCAGGAGGAGGGTCTCCGTCGGGTACTCCCCTTCTATGGGGACTTCCCCTTCGCCTTCGCCCAGGGCGACAAACTCGGCGATGACGTGTTTGTCGTCATTCATCACGACCAGCGCGGGCACTAGCATGCCGCTGAGGTCGCCCGTCCAATGGCTAAAAACATACCCCGGATTGGGCACGGGCGTCAGCCATACCTCCGTCCCCTCCGGATACAGC
>JAKJCY010000054.1:0-21501 GCA_022706235.1 Candidatus Hydrogenedentota bacterium
CCATAAAATGGCCGTCCGGTGCCGTCTCGGAAGGGAAGGCGGCGACAGCATCCAATGTGTATCAGGCCATGTCTGAATATGACGCCAGTAAGGCCTTTGACGACAACGATGCCACGCGCTGGGCCACGGACGGGGGAACCCATGCAGCCTGGCTGGAAGTGGATCTGGGCGCGCCCGCGACCTTCAGCCGCGCTGTCATCAAGGAGGCCTTTGACCGCGTGCAGTCCTTTGAACTGCAGCATAAAGCGGGAGAGGCGTGGGAGACCTTCGCCAGGGGGACTAAAATCGGAGAGCGCCGGGAGATGAAGTTCAAGCCCCTAACCGCTCAATACCTAAGGTTGAATATCCTGGAAGCCACCGATGGTCCGACGCTGTGGGAATTTCACGTATTCAAGTGATACATAATCGAACAGTGTGCAAGTGTGGGTCTTGTCCGGAACCCATCCAAACGTCATTGCGAGCGAAGCGAAGCAATCTCAACATAAAACAGTCTACTTGCCGATGAGATTGCTTCGCTTCGCTGGCAATGACACTTCGGGGCTCGTTCCCAAATTTCATTTGGGAACGCAATAACGCGCGAAGTTCGACTTCGCAATCATTGCCCCCAGGCCATGCTGAAAGCGCGGCACACAGGGTAACGAGAAATGGAATTTCCAGAGACAGAGGGTTCCTAAATGGAATTTGGGAACCAGAGGAGCGATGCCGATTCTGTTGTTCGCAGATTACGATATACCTATGCTATATTCACTTGAATAAATAAGGGGACGGAATTTGGGAGAAAGCGATGGCGTCCGCATTATTACAGTCGGCATTAAGCATGGAAGGCGTATCGAAACGTTTTCCGGGTATGCTGGCCGTGGACGGGGTGGACTTTGAGGTGATGCCGGGCGAGGTGCATGCGCTGATGGGGGAAAACGGCGCGGGCAAGTCCACGCTCATGCGGATACTGGCCGGTTCTTTTGATGATTACACCGGCCTCATCCGGATTGGCGGCAGGGAGGTGTCTATTCATTCCCCGGCAGCCGCGCGGGAACAGGGCATCGGCATGGTCTACCAGGAGCTGAGCCTGGCGCGGCCCATCAGCATCGCGGAGAACCTGCTGGCGGGACGTCTGCCCGCGCGGTGGGGCATGTTTCTAGACCGCAGGCGGCTGCAGCGCGAGGCGCGCGCCGCCATGAGCCTGTTGGGGCTGGACCTGGACCCGCTCAAAACGATCGGCGAAATCAGTCCCCACGAGGCGCAGCTGGTGGAGATCGCAAAGGTGCTTGGCAATCACCCGTGCATCCTGGTGCTTGACGAACCCACTTCTTCGTTGTCACGGGAGGAAGTGCAGCGCCTGTTTGAAATCATTCGCGGCCTTCGTAACCGGGGGCTGGCCATTGTGTACATCTCCCATCATCTGCCCGAAGTGTTCGAGATTGCCGACCGGGTCACCGTCCTGCGCGACGGCAAGAAGATTGCCACCTGCGACATTCACGAGGTTACGCCCCATTCGCTGGTGCGGATGATGGTGGGCGGACATGTGGACGAGTATGCCCTTCGGCGGGAGGCGCCTGTCGGTGATCCGGTCCTGCACGTGGAACATCTCACCCGCGCGGGCTTTTTCCATGATGTTTCTTTTACATTGCGCGCGGGCGAGATCCTCGGCCTTGCGGGTCTGTCCGGCGCCGGGCGGACGGAACTCGCCCGGTCGCTTTGCGGGCTGGACCCCGTGCATCATGGCGGCACCCGCCTGGCGGGTGTGCCCCTTGCACGGAACGATTATCCCGCCAATGTCGCCCGGGGAATCACCTATCTGACGGAAGACCGCAAGCGGGACGGCCTGTTCCTGCGGCTGCCGGTCACCACCAACCTGCTGGCCGCGATGCCGGCGGGGCGCGGCGCTGCGCCGGGCGCGTCCCTGGTGGAACGCCGTCTGCGCGAACTCGCCATTGCCGCCGCGTCCCCCGAGGCGGACGCGGGCACCCTCTCGGGCGGCAACCAGCAGAAAGTGCTGCTGGGGAAATGCCTGAATGCGGAACCCCGGGTGCTGATTCTGGACGAGCCGACCCGGGGCGTGGATGTCAACGCGAAACGGGGCATTCACGAGGCTGTGGTCCGGCTTGTCGAAACGGGTGCGGCGGTGCTGCTCATCAGTTCCGACCTGCCCGAACTGGCCGGGCTGTCGGACCGTGTCCTGGTCCTGCGCAAGGGCAGGCTTATCGGCGAGCTGCCCCGGGAAGCCCTCAGCGAGGAAGCCCTGCTGCTGGCGGCCAACGGACAACTGGAGGCCTGCCATGGTGCCGCGTGATTCCGCAACGGGAAGCGTCATCGCCCGGGCCTTTGAAAGGCTGGGCATATATGCCGTCGCCGCCGCGCTGCTGGTGCTGGGCCTGTTCGTCTCCCCGGAGTTCCTCACCGGCGAGAACTTGATGAACGTGCTGGCTTCCGTGGCGCTCCTGGGCATGGTGGCGGCGGGCATGGCCTTTGTCACCTATTCGGGGAACATGGCGGATCTGTCCGTGCCGTCTATCATGGCCTTTTCCGGCATCATCGCCGTGGCGTCCCTGCCGCTGGGTCTGCCCGTCGCGCTGGCCCTCGGCCTGCTCGCCGGCATGGCTGTCGGCGCCATGAACGGCCTGGTGGTGGGCCGCTTTCAAGCGAACCCCATTCTCTGGACCCTGTCTGTGGCCTTTTTCATGGAGGGCTTCATGCGCTTCGCCTGGAGCAACACACAGGTATACCCCGATACCGCGCCGGGCACCCCGGGCGAGGCCTTTATCGGCCTGTTCCGGGTGGGCGTCGGGCCGGCGCCCCTGGTGGTGATTCTCATGCTGCTCCTGTTCCCCCTGGCCCAGCTCATCATGAACCGCACCCGCTTCGGCCGGGAAAGTCAACTGGTGGGTTCCTCTCGCGAGGCGGCCCGTTCCTCGGGGATCCGGGTGTCGCGCATCGTCTTTCTCAACTTTCTGATCGCTGCATTTACGGCCTCCCTCGCCGGTATCTTCCTGACCTCCATGAACAAACTCGGCGTCTTCTATCTCGGCCAGGGCTATGATTTTAAGGCGGTGACCGCCGTGGTCCTCGGCGGCGTCATGCTAAGCGGCGGCCGGGGCCGTATGAGCGGCGTCCTCGGCGGCGTGCTGGTCATCGGACTGCTCTCCAATATCCTGCAGTTTCTCGGCGTCACCGCCTTCCGCCAGAACATCATTACCGGCATGGTCTTTATCGCCGTAGTGGGCCTGCAGCAGTACCGACTGCGCGCGACGGGGAGGGACTATGCCTAGTTTTTCCCGTATCACACACTCGCTCAATGAGCATCGAGCCCTGTGAACTCGTTCCCAAATGGAATTCTTGTCATTACCCACATCTTTCTGTTCAGGATATGGCATTGAGATGCCGACGTATGCATTCAGAATCCCAACGAGATTCCATATCATAGCCCAGTGGTTGCGGTACTCCGCTACCCTGGGTAAGCGATGTCTCTCCTTCGCTCCTTTCTACTCCAACGGAGTTACGTCGGTTTTCCCATACGGCATTTGCACCACTGTGACGCAACCCCGTTGGGGTAAACGGGAATTGGGGGCACTTTCCAACCCAGGGTAGCGGGGTACCGCAACCCTGCGCTTTGTTCCTAAATCCCGTTGGGATATTGAATTCAAACATTCGCTTTTCACCGCTACTATTCATTGCCAATAGATGTGGGTAATGACAAGAATGGAATTTGGGAACGAGCCCAATCTGGGAACGAGCCGAAAATTCTTCCTCTCGGTCCAAAATGCAATTTTGGAACGAGCCAAAAAAAGGGATACAATGAAGGCATGATTAATATTGAAACACAAATACAGCATTGGCGCGACTCCAGTTTGGAAGAGCTGGAGGTGGCCCGTGTTTTGATTAACAAGAAACATATACGCCAGGGACTGTTCTGGGCGCACCTGACGCTTGAAAAAATGTTGAAGGCCCATGTGTGCAAACAAACGCAGGATCTGGCGCCACGGAGTCATAACTTGGTTCGGTTGGTTGAACTCGCCGGACTGGAATTGCAGGAAGAGGAGGTCAGGTTTCTGGGTTTGATAAACAATTATAATCTGGAAGGACGTTACATCGAGCATCTTGGTACCGTACCAGACTGGAAGGAAGCCAAATCTATCATGCATCGCGTAGAGGAATTGACGACATGGCTGAACGAGAGATTATAGACAGTATTCAACGGTATATACGCGCGGTTGAGGATGCGGGTATTCCGGTTTCCTTTGTCGTTCTTTTTGGTTCCCACGCACGGGGAAACACGCATAAATGGAGCGATATAGATTTGATGGTCGTATCGCCCCGGTTTGACGGCCCCAGAGTTCGTGAGGACATCAGTACCTTGTGGTACATGGCGGCAAGGACGGACAGCCGCATTGAACCCATTGCCTGCGGCCTGCAACAGTGGAGCGAGGATACGTCAAGCGCCATTATAGAAATTGCCCGTCGCGAAGGCCAGCAAATACAAGCGGCATAAGAAAAAGTATCCTTCTTCCATAGGAAATTCGGGGGCCATCTTCATTGATTCTTTGTTCTCTACTTGTTTTTGAATACCTTCGTTCTTGGGATTTTACTTCCTCCGTTTGTTTTCTCATGGTTGCGGAGAAGGCCAGGTTATGCTATCGCGTAGACAAGAAAGAGGGAATCCCTTTGGAAACAGGAATGACGTCCAAGTAAAATGGCTGGAAATCAAGCATCGGCCAGGTGTAAGATAATGAAATATGTATTGACCAAACACGCTCAAAAGGTGCTGGAAGAACGCGAAATTTCACTCGAATGGCTGGAACGGACCCTCTTCGCACCGGAACTTATCTTGCCTGAACCGGATGACATCTTGGTGGAACGTTGTTTCCGGCGCATTCCTGAATTCGACAGTCGCGTGTTGCGGGTAGTTGTCAACAGGGCTGTTGATCCTCATCGGGTTATAAGCGTATTCTTTGACCGTCAGATGAAAGGCAGGTTATGAAATTGTTTATGGACAAAGAAGCCGATGCGCTATATTTGCGCCTCGATGATTCCCGTATTGTGGAGTCCGAAGAGGTTTCGCCGGGGGTTGTCCTGGATTTCAATGAACGCAACGAAGTGGTCGGCGTCGAGATGCTGCACCTTTCCAGGCGTGTTTCTACTGTTGATTTGTCTGAGTTCCAATATCAAAGCGCCTGACAATCTATTGTTTGGCGGGATTTATCACGCCTATCCTGACCGCATTTCGTAATGTCCCTGCGCTTGAACGCATTCTTTTTCGTATCAACTCACGGATACCGAACACTATGCACAAGAGCGGTTTCGCGCATATTCTTAATGAGCAGCGGGCGCTGGTAATGCTGGCGCTACTCTTCTGCATTTTGTCCCTGTTCGCGCCAAACTTTTTGTCCGTCCACAACGTCACCACCATCCTGAAAGGCGCCAGCCTGAACGCGGTGGTCGCCGTCGGGTTTACACTGGTCATGATTCTGGGCCAGCTCGACCTTTCCATCGGCGCCGTGGTGATGCTGTGCGGCATGCTGGCGGTCGGCCTGCAGCCGCAGCTGGGCTGGTCGGGTTCCATTCCCGTGTCGCTGGCCGCGGGGGCGATGGTGGGGCTGGTCAACGGCGTGTTCGTGGTGAAGGCCCGCATCAATTCGTTTATCGTGACCCTCGGCACTATGACCATCGTCATGGGGCTGACCCACCTGTACAGCGAGGGCGGTTCCAAGGCGATAGACGATTTTCGGCTGGCCGACTGGCTGGACCGGCCGGTGCTGCCCCTGTTACCGCCCATGGCGCTTATTACGCTGCTGCTGGTCGCCGTGTTCACCGTGTTTCTCGCGAAGACGAGGCCCGGACGCAATTTCTTCCTGGTCGGGGGCAGCCCGGAAGCGGCCTGGCTGGCCGGGCTGAACCGGGACCGCTATCTTATGGCCGGATTTATCCTGTGCGGGCTGACGGCCGCGGCGGGCGGCGCCTTATTCGCCGCCAGCCAGAGTTCCATGACGTCCTCAGCCGTGCTAGGTTCCCGCACGCTCATGACCGTTCTGGCGGCGGTGATCATCGGCGGCACGCTGATGACCGGTGGCAAGGGCAGCGTTCTCAAGAGTTATTTCGCGGTATTGCTCCTGAACACACTGTTCAACGGCATCGGTTGCTTCGGTTTGGGCTTCGAGGTGCAGATCTTCGCGAACGGTCTCATTCTGGCGGTGGTGGTGCTGTATGAAGCCTGGGCGCTGCACCGTCAGGAACTGCTTCAGGGACAGCGACCCGACCTGATGCAGGAAGTCCGGGACGGCGCCGTGTTCCCCGGTGAGCCGTGCGCAAAGGCCTTTCGCGGCAGGGGGCGGTTGGCGGCGGCTATTGCCTTGGTGGCGGGCATCGCGGCGGTGGTGATGCTCGTCGTTGCGTTTCTGCAGGTCCCGGCGATTACCGTCCCCGAGGACGCGCAGATCCGGAACTGGGACGATGTCTACAGCCTGAAGGGAACTGACAACCAGCCGTACTTGTTGCCGCCCGGCCTGGCTAAGACGGATATTCCCGAACGGCCCGCCGATCCCAAGGCATTGCCCGAGACGGACAAACTGCACTGGTGGGACATCGAGTACGCGGGGTGGAAAGTGGAGAAGGCGGCCATGCCCGTATCGCCCGGGGACGGGCCGCAGGGCAAGCGGGTTGTCCTGTTAAAAGCCGGCGATCATCCCTACTGGACCGCCTACGTGCGTGGGTTTACCGCCATCGCCGATTTTTACGGCATGCGGATAAAGGTATACAACGGCAACTGGAACATGGACCTGCAGGCCCAGCAGGCGGACCAGGCCATCAACGAGCGGCCCGATATGATTATTCTCGCGCCGGTGGACGCCACGGGCTGCACGCCCCTGCTGCGCAAGATTCACCGCGCGGGCATCCCCTGCATTGCCTCCAACACCACGCCGTGCGACGAGGCTATGAAATATTGCATCGCCTGGACGGGCCCGGACGACTGGGGCCAGTTCCGGATGCTCGCCCGCGCCTTCGCCGATGCCCTCGGCAAACAGGGCGGCTATGCAGTCATTCGCCACATGCCCGGCAGTTCCCCCTTTTTTTCGCGCACCTTTGCGCCCATCACGGAACTGCGCGAGTATGCGCCGGACATGAGCCTGCTGGCCATGGACACGACGAACCTGGAGGCGGAAGCCACTATGCAGATGGTTGGGGCGTGGTTGTCCAAGTTCGGCCCTGAATTGAAGGGGCTGATTCTTGCCGGTGACGACTTCCCCATGACCGGCACGCTGGAAGCGCTGAAAAAGGCCGGGCGCGGCGATGTGGTAATCATCGCCGCCGGGAACAGCAAGACAGGCATGGACTCGGTGAAGGCGGGGGAGACCCTCGCCATCACCTATCAGTCCGCCGAGGGTGACGGCGCGCTGGCCGTGCATGCCGCCGCGCGGTGGTTCCGGGGAGAAACCCTCGACCCGGTGGTGTACCTGCCCAGGCATGTCATAACGCGGGAGGATGTTGACCAGTTTATGCCCGCGCAGTGGTAGAATGAGGCGAAGGAGCAAGCCATGAACGAAAAGGACCAGCAACGATCGGACCGCGCGCTGGAGAAAGTGGCGCGCATGAACAAGGCCCTGCGTCATGAAGTACCCGACCGCGTGCCCATGGGCGAGTTTTTCTGGGGCAATTTTCTAAAGCGTTGGCGCGCGGAGTTGAATCTGCCGCCCGATACGGACCCCTATGAATATTACGACCTGGACTGGGTCGTCACCGTGTCGAACATGGACCCGCACATCCACCCCTTTGAAGTGATCAGGGAAAACGAGCATGAGGCGATTATTCGTACCGGGTTTGAAACTACCCTGCACAAGCGCTTCGACCTGCCCATGCCCGAACCCGTTTCCTGGGAGACCCAATCCATCGAGGCATTGGAAGCCTTCGAATTTGACGACCCCTGGGATCGCCGCCGTTATTTTGAGGGCGGCGACAATCAGATCGCAGGCGTGGGCGACGGGTTTCAGCACAACTCACCGCCATGGTTGGACACGGTCAAGGCGGTGCGCAAGAACTATGCTGTGTACGGTAGCATGATTGAGGCCTCGGAATGTCTTACCCGCATGATCGGCCAGATGAATACGCTGACCTGGATGGGTGAGGATCCAGAACGCTTCGGGAAACAGGTGCTGCGTATCGGTGAATTCTATGTGGAATGCACCAAGGCCGCCCTCGCCGCGGCCCAGGGACTGCTGGACGGTTTCGTCATCTGGGGTGATGTCGCCTATACCAACAACATGTTTTTCGCGCCTGACTATTGGCGGACCTATTACAAACCCACGGTGGCCGAGATGATTCGCCTTTGCCATGGCGAGGGGTTGCCGGTCATCTACCACGGCTGCGGCAATGTGGCGGCGATCCTGCCAGATTTTATCGAGATCGGGCTGGATGCCTACAATCCGCTGGAGGAGAAAGCGGGGCTGGACGTGGTGGATCTGCGCCGGCGTTACGGACATAGGTTGGCCTTCTGCGGCAACGGCGACATGACCGTGTGGGAGAAAGGCAACCCAGAGGCGGTGAAGCGGGACGTGCTGCGCAAACTCAACGCGGCCAAGGGCGGCGGGTATATTTATCAATCCGACCACTCCGTGAGCAGCGGCGTGTCCGGGCATACCTATGACCACATCGTGAAACTGGTGCGCGAATACGGGAAGTACCCTCTGGACCTGGGTGCGTATGACGAGGAACTTTAAGGAGAGACGGATATGCAACGTTACGGCTGGATTATCGGGTTGCGCCCCGAGCGGGTGGAAGACTATAAAAGGGAACATGCCGCGGTCTGGCCAGGCGTGCTCAAGATGATCAAGGAATGCCATATCCAGAATTACTCCATCTATCTGCGCCGGTTTCCGGATGGCGCCTTCTACCTCTTCAGTTACCTGGAGTATGTGGGAGAAGACTTTGAAGGTGACATGGCCAGAATGGCGGCCGATCCCCTGACCCAGCAATGGTGGGACGTGTGCAAACCCATGCAGACCCCCATCGCCAATGCCGCGGAAGGGGAATGGTGGGCTGACCTGGAGGAGATCTTCCATTGCGACTGAATTATCATGAGCGGTCCTGCTTGCGCCGGGGGATGTGCGCGTATCCGTTGACTACTTTCGTTTTGTACTATCAGGAGACAAATCGGCATGCTTCATGATCCCAGCCATTACACACCGCCGCCTATCGCGGAGCCCATTCATCTTTCCGCACAGGACATGGATATCCTGCGTGGCCTTGCGTCACAGGTGGCGGAAATCGCCACGCTGCCTGTACACAAGGAGAAGGCGGAACTCTGGCGGCGGCTTAATGATTTGGACAGCGTCCGGCCCATGGTGTGGATTAACGAAATTCCATGGAACGAGATGAATGTGGACGACGAGCTGACCCTGCAATCGGAGCATCCCTGGGCGCGGGACCAGGAGCGCGAATTGCGCCGTACCCTCTACCAATGGAAGTACCTGCCGGGCGATATGGTGGTCAGCGACTATCTGTCCTGTCCTCTGGCCATTCACAGCACGGATTTCGGCATCGTTGAGGATGTGGACATTGTCAAGACCGACGAGACGAATGATATCGTATCGCGCCATTTCCATATTCAGATCAAGGAACCCGAAGACATCGCGAAAATAAAGATGCCCCGGGTGACCCACAACGAAGCGGCGACGGAAATACGGTATCAGGCCATGTGCGAGGTATACCGGGGGATTATGCCGGTGCGGAAGGTGGGCCAGACGCATATCTGGTTCACCCCGTGGGACTACCTCATCCGCTGGTGGGGCGTGCAGGAGGCCATGGTGGACCTGGTCATGCGGCCCGATATGGTCCATGCCGCCGTGGACCGCATGGTGGACGCATGGATGGTGGAACTGGACCAGTTTGTGGAGCAGAACCTGTTGTTCCTGGACAACAACAACACCCGCGTCGGCTCCGGTGGCTATGGCTATACCCGCATGCTCCCGGGTAGTGCTTATGATCCGGCCCATGTAAAGCCGCACAACATGTGGGGCTGTTCCAACGCCCAAGCCTTTTCGGAGGTTTCCCCGGAAATGCACTGGGAGTTTGCCATCGAACACGACCTGCGCTGGCTGGAACGCTGGGGCCTGGTGTATTACGGCTGCTGTGAACCCCTTGACCGCAAACTGGACATCCTGCGGCGCATCCCCAACCTGCGCAAAATTTCCGTCAGTCCCTGGTGCAAGGCCGAACGCGTCAAAGAAGGTATCGGCCGTGATTATGTCATCAGCCATAAACCCAGTCCCGCCATACTCGCCGAGTCCCTGTGGGACCCGGTTCAGGCGCGTAAAAACATCCGGGGCTTTCTCGACAAAACCGAAGGGCGCTGCCATATCGAGCTGATTATGAAGGATATTTCCACGGTCCGTTATGATCCCAGACGGCTGTGGTCCTGGGCCGCAATCGCCATGGAAGAGGCAGAACAACGGGCTGGATAACGGTGTTGGATCATGGGGCCCGCTATCTGAAACAACTGTTGACCAGTTAAGAAAGTGTCCCACAAGGGGGATACAACAAGAAAAAGCCTGTGTGGTCTATGAAGACCACACAGGCCTGAAAATCTAAGCAAAGGGGGCGGGTTACGCCTTTAACCGCGGCGTGTACTTGGTATGCAGCAGTTTGTGGGAGATCTCGCCCAGGGGATGTCCGAGGAACTCTTCGTAAATCTGCTTGATTTCCGGGTTCTCGTGGGATTTGCGCAGCTTCCTGCCTTCATCTTCCTTGTAGATGGCCTCGATACGCTTCATGCGAATTGCGTTGGTCGTCATGCGGGGCTGTCCCCCGCCACCTATGCAGCCGCCGGGGCAGGTCATGATTTCGATGAAGTGATAACTGGCTTCGCCGGAACGGATTTTTTCGATAAGTTTTCTTGCATTGCTTAAGCCATGCGCAACGGCGACTTTCGCGGTGACACCATTGAGGAACGACCATTCAGGCTGGCATCCCTTGAAAGTGACCGCCGCCTCTTTAATCCCTTCCAGGCCTTCCACCGGGGTGACATGCAGGTTTTCGAACGGCAGTTCGGTCCCGGTAACGAGTTCCCAGGCCGTGCGCAAGGCCGCTTCCATCACGCCGCCAGTATTGGCGAAGATGTCCGCCGCGCCCGTACTCATGCCCATGGGTGAATCCTGCGTGCCTTCAGGCAGGTTGACGAAATCGATTCCCGCTTCCTGGATCATTTTGCCCAGTTCGCGGGTGGTCAGCACAATGTCCACATCCTGTACCCCGCTGTCACTCATCTCAGGGCGCTGGGCTTCATACTTTTTCGCCGTGCAGGGCATGACGGATACGACAACCATATCTTCGGGTTTCTTGCCGATTTTCTGCGCGTAGTATGTCTTGGCCAGGGCGCCAAACATCTGCTGCGGCGACTTGCAGGTGGATACGTTTGCCAGCATGTCTGGATAGAAATACTCGATGTACTTAATCCAGCCTGGGGAACAGCTGGTAAACATGGGCAGTGCCACATTTTCCTTGTCCACAAGGGCTTTTTTCAATCGCGTCAACAATTCCGTTCCTTCTTCCATGATGGTCAGGTCCGCGGTGAAATTCGTGTCAAACACCGCATGGAAACCCAGCCTGCGCAGGGCGGTTACCATGCGTCCGGTAACGAGGGTGCCCGGCTCCAGCCCGAAGCATTCGCCGAGGGCGGCACGAATCGCGGGCGCCGTTTGGACGACAACGGTCTTTGTCGGGTCATCCAGGGCGGCCCAGACGTCTTGAATCTGGTCCCGTTCGACAATAGCGCCCACGGGGCAGACGGCGGCACACTGGCCGCACTGTACGCACACGACATCATCGAGGTCCTGACTGAAGGCGGGGCCGACCACAGTGGTGAATCCGCGGCCCTGCGGGAAGATGCCGCCAACGCCCTGAGTCTCATTGCACACAGTGACACAGCGGCGGCACAGGACGCATTTTCCCGTATCCCTGATCAATGCCGGAGTGCTGGCGTCCATGTGCGGAGCGCTTTTTTCACCGGGATAGGTGATATCGTGAATGCCCAGGTCGTGTGCCAGGGCTTGCAGTTCACAATCGTTGTTCCGGTCGCAGGTCTGACAGTCTCCCGAATGGTCGGAAAGCAACAGTTCGACCACGGTGCGCCGGCCTTCGCGCGCCTTCTTGCTGTTGGTATGCACTTTCATACCTTCCCCTGCCGGGGTTACGCAGGACGCCATCAGCGTACGTGCGCCTTCGATTTCGACCATGCAGACGCGGCAGGCGCCAATGGCCTGAACATCTTCCAGGTAGCACAGGGTCGGAATTTTGATACCGGCTTTTTTCGCCGCCTCAAGTACGGTGGCGCCTTGGGGCACTTCAACGGTTACATTGTCTATTGTCAATGTCGGCATGTTTTAAATCTCCTATGGTTGAGCGCTCGATTAATGAGACGCCGATTTTTCCGTCCCGCAACTGCGAAAGTCACAGCGCAGGCATCGCCTGGCTTCACGCACAGCGACACTCTCGGTATAAGCCATTTCCACTTCGTTAAAGTTGTGGACCCGGCGCTCCTCGGGCAGCAGTTTCATTTCCGCCCGGGGCGTGTCACTGGGATCCGCATCAGGGTCGAATTCCGTATCCACATCAAAGGTTTCGCGCCAGAACGCGTGTTCTTCGCCGGTCAGGTAGAGGTCAATCCCTACGGCGGCACGTTCACCGGCGCCGATAGCTTCGGCCACGGAGGAAGGCCCGTCGGCGGTATCGCCGCCCGCAAACAGCCAATCCAGGGATGTCCTGCCGTACAGGGCGTCCGAAGCGACAAAGCCGTTCAATTTTGTCTTTACCGGCAAATCGCCCAGCACCGACTTGGTGTCCAGCGACTGCCCGACAGCGGCGATGACCTGATCAGCAGGTTCCACGAAGGAATCGCCGTCTTCACGGACCTGGGGCCTGCGTCGGCCGCTGCTGTCAAAGTCGCCCAGCCACATATGATTGCATCGCACACCGGCGACTTTGCCGCTCTTGGATACAATTTCCTGCGGGGCCACCAGTGTCTTGATGATGACGCCTTCGTTCTCGGCTTCTTCAATTTCTTCCTTGTAGGCGGGCATTTCGTCGCGCGTGCGGCGGTACAGGATGGTTACCGATTCCGCGCCCAGGCGCACGGCTGTGCGCGCGGCGTCAACGGCCGCATTGCCGCCGCCGATGACGACGACCTTCTTGCCGATTGCTGCCGAGCCGCGCAGATTATATTCACGCAGGAATTCGATGGAGTCATAGACGCCCTGCGCGTCTTCATTGGCGATGCGCAGTTTCGCGCCCGCAGGGGCGCCGACGGCGAGAAATACCGCTTCGTACCCGTCATCACGCAATTCCTGCAGCGTGAAATCTTTACCAAGCGACTTGTTCGTCTCAATTTCGACGCCCATGCGCTCAATCATGCGGATTTCACGGGCCAGCTCCTCGCGCGGCATGCGGTAGGCGGGAATGCACTGCACCAGCATGCCGCCGGGACGGGGCGCCGATTCAAAGACCTTGGGCTGATAACCGAGGCGCGCCAGGAAATACGCGCAGGTCAGGCCGGCAGGGCCGCCGCCGATGATAGCCACCTTGCGCTTGGCATTGGCTTCGTTTTCGCGCATTTCCGGCAGCTGGATGGTCACTTCCTGTTCGACCATAAAACGCTTGATACCCCGGATCGCGACGGCATCATCGAGATTGGAGCGGCGGCATTTGTCCTCACAGGTGTGGAAACACACCCGTGCGCAGACCGATGCGAAGGGATTGCTGTCGCGATGCACGCGCAACGCTTCTGCGTAGCGTTTTTCGGACACCAGCGATACGAATCCCGGAATATACACATTGGCCGGGCAGGCGCTCATACAGGGGGCGCGCACGAGGGCCGGGCAGACGCCCGCGGGGCACCGCTTCTCGCGGATATGGATATCATATTCTTCCCGGAAGTGACGTATGGTGCTGAGCACCGGATTCGGCGCGGTCTGACCCAGGCCGCACAGGGCGGTATCCTTGATTTGCTGGCCGAGGGCGATCAGTTTCTCCACATCGCCCTCCTCACCCTTGCCTTCACAGATACGGGAGACAATCTCAAGCATGCGCTTGGTACCGACGCGGCAGGGTACGCATTTGCCGCAGGATTCATCCTGCACAAAATCCAGGAAGAACCGGGCCATATCCACCATGCAGGTGTCCTCGTCCATGACGATGAGGCCGCCGGAACCCATAATCGCGCCCAGCTCGGTGAGCGTTTCGTAATCCACCGGCACGTTGAGGTGTTCGCGGGGGATGCAGCCGCCCGAAGGGCCGCCAATCTGGGCGGCCTTGAATTTTTTGTTGTTGGGAATGCCGCCGCCGATATCGTAGATGATCTCGCCGAGTGGCGTGCCGACCGGCACTTCGACCAGGCCGGTGTTGTTCACGGCGCCGGCCAGCGCGAAGACCTTGGTTCCCTTGCTTTTTTCCGTGCCGATGGACGCATACCATTCCGCGCCCTTGTTGAAAATGACCGGAATATTCGCGTAGGTTTCGACGTTGTTGAGAAGACTGGGTTTTTCCCACAGGCCTTGAATGGCGGGGAACGGCGGGCGGGGACGCGGCTCGCCGCGTTTTCCTTCAATGGAACGCATCAACGCCGTTTCTTCCCCGCAGACAAACGCGCCCGAACCCATGCGGATTTCGAGGTCGAAGTTGAATTTTGTGCCCATGATGTTATTCCCGAGCAGGCCCATTTCGCGGGCCTGGTTCAGGGCATTCTGCAGCCGGTCCACCGCAAGGGGATATTCGGCGCGCACATACACATAGCCCTGGTCGGAACCGATGCCGTACCCGGCGATGATCATGGCCTCAATGACGCTGTGCGGATCGCCTTCCAGTACGCTCCGGTCCATGAACGCGCCCGGGTCGCCTTCGTCGGCATTACACAGCACGTATTTTTTGTCACCGGGCGCTTTGCGCGTGAATTCCCATTTAAGACCGGTCAGGAACCCGGCGCCGCCGCGGCCGCGCAGGCCCGACTTCTTCACTGTATCCGTGACTTCTTCGGGCGTCATTTCGGTCAACACCCTGGCCAGCGCCTGATACCCGTCGCGGGCGATATATTCTTCGATGTTTGTCGGGTCGATGACGCCGCAGTTGCGCAGGACGATTTTCTGCTGCTGCTGGAAGAAGTTGATTTCCTGCAACGCGGGAATAATCTGCGCCGTGGCGGTCACCTTGAAGTTCAAGCGGCTAACGGGGCGGCCTTTAAGCAGGTGCTCGGACACGATTTCCTCGGCGTCCTCCGGCTTCAATCCCTGGTAAAACACACCATCCGGGTAAACGACCGCGACGGGGCCAATCGCGCACGGCCCCAGGCATCCCGTGCTCACCAGCTCCACTTCCTTGTTCAGGTTGTGCTTGCGCAGGGATTCCTCAAGCGCCGCGATGACGGCATGAGCACCGGAAGCCACGCATCCCGCGCCAGCGCAAACCAACACATGAGAATGAACGGTTTTCATAAGTCAAAATTCTCCTTTTGGTTTTGTTTGCTCTCCGACCGGGTTATTGGCCGATGAGATATTCCATGACGGGACTGCCCTGTATCACGTGCTTTTGCACAATGGCCTGGACGCGCTCGTCGGTTAACTTGCCATAACGATATTCTTTGCCTGCTTTGTCGCTCAGGGTTACCATGGGTTCCCGATCGCACAAGCCCGCACAGCCGGCCTGGCGCAGGGTCACATTGGATACCCCTTCCTGCTCCAGACTGCGGCTCAGTGACGCCAGAACATTGCGCGCGCCCGCAGCGATGCCGCAGGTGCCCATATGCACCGTTATGGTGATTTCCTTGGGGCCGGAACGCAAGGCTATGGCTTCCCGCGCCTTTTCACGCAGCGCTAACAGGTCTTTCGGGGATTTTATTTTGTCAGTCATGATTTATAGTCTCCTTTTCGGCGGCAACCCGCCCCGGTTATGCCTTGGCCTTGGACTCGGCCTTTTTGTCGGCCCTGGCCTGGTCCTCATCGATATATTGGTCCAGAATTTGTTGCAGCCGCGCCGGTTTCACGCGCTGATGCACATTGTCATCGATCATAATGGCCGGGGCCAGGCCGCAGGCGCCGAAGCAGCGCGCCACATCCAGGGAAAAGACCCGGTCAGGCGTGGTTTCGCCCACGTCAATGCTCAGGCGATGTTTCAATTCGTCCAGCACCTGTTTCCCGCCACGCACATAACACGCGGTACCCAGGCAAACACGAATCATGTGTTTTCCCCGCGGGTGAGTTGAAAAGAAGGAATAAAACCCGACAACCCCCGCCACCTCGCTGTAGGGTTTGTCCAACCCCAGGCTGATTTTACGCAACGCCACATCCGGCAGGTATCCGAAGACTGCCTGCGCCTGCTGCAACACGGGAATCAACGCACCCGGCTTGTCTTTATATTCTTGGATAATTCCATCAAGACGCGCCAGCAATTCCTCCTCGCTCGCCTCTTCCTCACAGCAACAACAACCTTGTTCTTTTTCAACCATTACACTTTCTCCTTGTAACGTCCGGCGAACCAGAGTCCGGACTCCGGGGCCAAAGTCAATGAGATTGCCGGCCCGCACGGCCGGCAACCGGATTCATACGCTTTATCCTGTAACGCCCGCCGCCTCGTGACGGCGTGCGAAATAGGCCACCTTCTCGAAGGAAGCCGTCAAATCCACATTTTCCACAAAAACACTGCGGGGCACATTCAGGCGTACCGATGTAAAATTCAAGAGGCCGGTCACCCCGGCGGCGCACATCTGGTCCGCCACGGATTGGGCCGCATTCGCCGGCACCGTTATGATTCCGATACCGATATTCCACTCGCGGACGACCACGGCCAACTGGTCGACGGGATAGCAGTGACAACCGCTGATTACCCCGCTGCTCTTTGCGGGATCGCTATCAAAAGCGGCATGAATGTGCAGCCACCGCCAGCGTCCGGAAAAATGGGCCAACAACGCCAAGCCAAGGCGGCCGATCCCCACCAGGATCGCCCGCTGGCTTTGAGGCGTGTCAAAAACCTCGGTAATCCCTGTCAGCAATTCTTTAATACGGTAACCGGACCGGGGAGTACCATTGCAGCCCAGATTCATAATATCACGCCGGACCTGGGCGGGCGTAATGCCTGCGGGCACCGCCAGCTGGTGTGAAAATACCACAGTTTCACCGTCATCGCGTAATCGCATTAATATACGGCGATACAGGCTCAACCGTTCTATGGTTTTTTCCGAAGTGATCAAAGACACTAACGACCTTTGCTCCAACGCTGCATCCGCAACATACCGTTATGAAGTACGGATATCACCGGTATAAACCACGCCGCCGCTAGGTTGTTGTCAAAATACCTACCGGTAGTTATACAAAAAATTTCGAACCAACTTTCGATTCGTGAATTTAATAACGATTGCCATTAAACTATAACATACCCCCGAACGGCTTCGCAACTATTTTTGTGGATATTTTTCGTGGTTATCTTGGCTTCAGGTTTTGACCGATGTACCTTTGTCGGGTTGACGCACCGGCTACGTCGTATCCAAAACCGGTCAGGGAAACTCTATTTATGACAATATAAGATCTGTGTTCAAAGTCATGTACTCCACACGATAGGACTGGCTCAAATCCAGTTTCGCAAATTGTTCCACCTCACGATGCCATGCTTCAAGGTCCATGGTTGTAATCCGCTCGCGCACATATTGGCTGACGCGGCTATGGCGCCGGAAGAGCGGTTCCATGTTCACAATACCCGGGCCCATGATGCACCCTGACAGGCCAGCACTTCAAGCAACCGGGGCTTGCATTGTCCTGCGGATAACTCTTTAATTGCCTCGACAAATCCGCGCCGCCCGTTGTTGACAAGGATATCGTCCGCGATCAGATCGTCGGTCAGCCGTGCGGATTGTATAAGGCCCTGGCTTATGGGGAAAAGCGCGCCCAGGTCGCCGTGGGGCGGATCAAATTCGGAAGGCTGCAGGGATGCTTCCTCGATCCGCCTGGCCTGCATCATGCGCTGCGCCTCTTCAAAGGAGATGGCAACATCGACATCCTCGGGCACCGCGCTGAATGTTTCCTCTTTCTTGGCAATGCAGGGGCCGACAAACACCACTTTTATGTCCGCACCCAATTTATGATGCACAACGTGCGCTGTAGCGGTCATGGGGATACAATGGGAGCCAGCGCGTCCACGAGCGCAGGATAATACCGTTCCACGTAGTTCACAATGGCGGGGCAGGAGGTGGCGATGTAGTGGCCGTTCGTATCCTTTTCAAACAGCCGTCGATACCGCTCTGAAACGAGGTCGGCACCGAAAGCCATCCATCACATAGTCAATTTCCATTTTACGAAAAAGTCCGACGACTTTTTGGTAAGGCCAATCTATGAACGCGGCGGGGAAACTGGGGGCGATTATCGCCGCTACCCTATCTTTACCTGACAGCAGGGCATCCACTAGCGTGGTAGTGTCGTAGACCTGTTTGGCATATTGCCCGCAGACCTGTACGCAGTTGCGGCAGCCGATACAACGGGAAAACACCACGTCTGCCTGGCCCTCCCTGATGCGGATGGCCTTGACCGGGCATTCGCGTACGCAGGTGTAGCACCCCGGCACCGTTCCTTTATGGTCGTAACCAGTGGAATTTTTAACGGCTCTTTCATAGACCTAGTCGACCCCGTTCCGGTGGGAAATGACAACCTCCATGGCAGCCAGGAAGGGATTGCCGCCCCGTTTATGCCCTGCGGACTGTGACTTCCCTATTAAGACATGTATTTGCCACGTTTTACCAAGTGCCAAGCTGAGAGATAGGTCTGATCTTTCCCCGGGTCCATGGGTCAGGAAGTGACCGCAGCGTTCAACAACCTCCGGAGTTTCATGGGATGTGCCCACCGTCAAACGGTCATTTGAAGAATTAAGGGCCTACGCTTCGTCCGGGACTTCGCCCGGAAGAAGAGGCGCCTTCGGCGCAACTATCTTTGTATTGTGTTACTGGGAGTGCCGGCGCTCCCGGTATTTTTAAACTCATAATTAATTGTCAGCGAAATGGCTGTAAGCGCCTATGGGCGCGGGAACCGGATAGCGGTCTTGTGGGAGTGGGCTGGCAGCTGATATTGAAGACGAATGCAAATCCGGTATATGCTACCATTTGTCATACGGCTGTCAAATCAGAATCATGAGGAATATATCCATGGCAGATATCCCTTCAGAAGAAGAGAAGTGCCGTCAATCCCTTGTAGTTGTCATTGATGATGATTATGATGTGCTTGAATGGTGTCGCGTCATACTGGAGTGCGATGGCTTTGCCGTGGAATGCTTCTACGATATGGAACAGGCCTATATCTTTTTGCAGAGACGCAAACCAGCCCTTGTTTTATCTGACCTGATGATGGCGGATCTAAATTCCGGATTTGATTTCGCCCAACGCATCAAGGAGACCCCCGGCCTGGAGCGGTTTCCCATCATTATTCTGACGGCGGCCTCCAGCCGGCTCGGTTTTGATTTTACCCCGAAAAGTGAGGTTGACCTGCAGGCGATGCATGTTGAGGCCTATTTTTCGAAACCGGCTGACCCGGCCCTGCTATTATCAAAAATACATGAACTCATCGCCCGAACCAAAGGTACTTCTTAGTTTTTGCGTATCGATGTGCAGGCGCGCACATAAGAAACAAGAGTGCTTTTACCGTCGCGGTTTGCGATAAGGACTTGCGGGTAAGCGAATGATGAAACTGACGGCATTGATGAATGATTTGGGTTTTCGGATCCTGGTTCCCGCCTGCGGTGCGGACAGGGAAATCCGCCGTATATACGCGGGAGACCGGATGAGTGACCTGCTATCCGCCGCTTCTGAAGACACCCTGGTCATCACGCACGTGGCCAACCAGAGCATCATCAGGCTTATCGAGTTGATGGATTTGCCGGCGGTCTGTTTTCTTAACGGCCTGCAGCCGGATACCGGCACGCTGGATGCGGCACGTACGGCCAACACCTGCCTGATGTCCTCCCCGCTGGAAATGTATGAAACCTGCGGCCGTTTTCATGAGTTAGTGAACAAGGAACAAGAAGGCCCTCGCCACGTATGAATATCGCTCATGTGGATATTGAGGGGGGCGACTACCTCTCCTCGGGGAGGGGGTCAAAACAAATCAAAGAAGAACTCTGCAAGAGTGGGGTGGTACCCGAAATTATACGGCGAGCCATTGTGGCGGTGTATGAAGCGGAAATGAATGTGGCCATTCATGCCTATCGCGGGCATCTGTATGCGAACCTGACCCCGGAAATTCTGGAAGTCGTTGTCGAGGACAGCGGTCCCGGCATCGCGGATATTGAACAGGCCATGCGGGAAGGTTTTTCCACCGCCCCCTGGGAAGCGCGGGAGCAGGGCTTCGGTGCGGGCATGGGCCTGCCCAACATCCGCCGTAGCACGGACCGACTCACGATAGACTCCACTGTAGGCAAAGGGACTACGGTCCGGTTTTCGGTATATTTGAAACCGGAGGCTGCCGCACGGATGCAGGCCAGTGCGGTCACCGTCAAGCCCGACAAATGCATCCGGTGCCTGCAGTGCCTGCATACCTGCCCGACGCAGGCGATCCGCCTGCGTCCGTCCGGCCCGGAAATTGCCCGCCATTTGTGCGTGGAGTGTACGGCCTGCATAACGGTCTGCCCCGAAGGGGTGTTTGACATGGACTGCGGGGAAGAAGTTCCCGCGCCGCAGGAGTCCAGTATCCTGGTGGTGCCCGATGCCCTCTTGGGACAATGTGGTTCCCGGGTGCCGTCGGCAACCATCATAGACGCCTTATCCGGGGCGGGATGGACAAGGGTCCTGTTTGCCGGAATTGCCGAGAAGGCGCTTGAGGACGCTATCGTAACGTATGCCCGCGAAAAAGCCCCGGACGTTTTTTTGCTCGCCCCGGTGTGCCCGGCGGTAGTGAATCTGATTCGATTACAGTATCCTTCTCTCATCGGCCATGTCGCACCGTATTTGACTTCTTTTGAAATTCTTCGTGAGCACTTGTCAGAAGTTCATGCGGTTTTTACGCCTTCCTGTCCCGCGCAATCGGCACTGGTACACGATATAGGCGGTTCCGGACAGGTTTCCCGGGTCCATCCCCGGGAAGTCTGGAAGGTTGTGTATTCGCTTGTGAAACAGAAGCAATCGGGTCCGGAGACGTGTGAGCAGGAAAGCCCGTTCTTGGCGACCGTAATATCGGGAATGGAACACGTGTGCCGGTTTCTTGAAAAGGCCGAGCGCGGGTTGATGGAGGACTGCGGCCTGGTGGCCTTATATGCGTGTTACCAGGGATGCTTCGGCTCGCCCTTCTGGGATACCCCGCCTGCGGTGGCCCGCTTGCGGGCGGTTCCTCCCGGGCCGGCGGATGGGCCGGTCCGCATCCATGCCTTACAACGTTTGAAACCGCTTGAGCCGCGCGCCGGTGCCCGGCTCGACCCGGACATGTCCACGGCCATAAAAAAACTTGCACAGATAAACCAAATTTCGAAACAATTGCCCGGGCGAAACTGCGGCATCTGCGGGGC